>CAIYUY010000054.1 GCA_903929485.1 uncultured Desulfuromonadales bacterium | reverse complement strand
CCTGATTGCTACTCATCTGCGGCTTATGGTTCGACAAGCTCACCATGAACGGAAAATCGGCCAGTTGCAGAGCTGAAAACCGTTCGTCCTGAGCCTGTCGAAGGATGAACGGTTTTCAGCCGCAGATTAGTAGCAATCAGGATCGCTTATGTCACCGCCGCAAACGTCACCGGATATCTCATGACCTACAAGGCTAATCGCCCATCACTGAAACGGTCTGATCCCGATGATTGGACCGCAAAACTGTGGGACTGGATAAAATCGATCTTTTGGCTTCTTTTTCTCATCTGCATCCTAGGTGGCTTGGTGTACCTGGCGTATCAGGCAATCATGACGGAGATAAATGCGACCAAGCCGGGAACGAAGGTGGGATCGGTTCAAAAATAGGGGGGTGCCATCATGAATATTTTGCTTCACCTCTGCTGCGGTCCCTGCGCGGTTTTTCCCGTCAGAACCCTCAGGGGTGGTGGTTGGACCGTCACCGGATTCTTTTTCAACCACAATATTCACCCGTATCAGGAATATCGGAAGCGTCTGGATACCGTCACGGCCTTTGCGGAGCAGGATGGAATGCCGCTTATCACCCGTGACGAGTATCGACTTGAGGAATTTCTGGCGGCTGTGGCGATTAATCCGGATGATCGTTGCCGTTATTGCTACGCTTCGCGCCTGGAGGAGTGTGCCAAGAGCGCCGCAGCGGGGGGCTTCGATGCCTGGACGTCATCGCTTCTCTACAGCCGTTATCAGCGTCATGAGGAAATTCGTCTGCTGGGTCTGGAGTTGGGGGAAAAGTATGGCGTGGCATTTCACTATGCCGATTATCGGCCCGGCTGGCAGGAAGGAATCCGGCTTTCCAAGGAGTTGGCCATGTACCGCCAACAGTATTGCGGTTGCATTTACAGCGAGAAAGAGCGCTATGCGCCTTCCGGCGTCGGCTGCTAGGGGGTGTTCGGAGCCGGCAGGTCGCTCATTACTCTAGGCTTGATCATCGTCCTGGTGGGAATCGTGATCTGTCTGGTCGGCAAGTTCTCCTGGCTCGGCCGGCTTCCCGGAGATCTTGCCGTCAAGCGTGGAAATTTCTCCTTCTACTTCCCCATGGGAACCTGCCTCCTCATCTCCCTTCTTCTCTCCCTGGTCGCCTGGCTGTTTCGCCGATAAAAAACGGTATATATCGTCAAGCGAGGTTTTCCCGCAGAAGGGTGAAGACGGTGCAGAGATTTTTGCCCGCCCTGTCGGTGTTGCGGTAGAGTCGGTAGAGTTGGGGGATGATCCAGGGTTTGCGGACAACAGTCATGCAGACCTTGGCGACGCTCACCTGCATGGTGCTATCCATGAATTCGTCCATGGAAAACCCCAGTTCCTCGTTGAGGTCGTCGCTGATGCAGCGGATGGCCATGAGCGGCGTTCGAGAGAGGGTGGCGAACCGGACTATGGCGCAGGTTTCCATGTCCACCACCGCCCGAGTAATCTGCTCCGGCATCTGCCGGGCGATACCTTCCTTTGACTGGACACCGGTGGTGGAGATGATCGTCCCCTGGGCGATGTTGAAGCCGGAGCTCTTTTTTGAATGGATCACGGCATCCGGGAGAGGGACGATCCTTACGCCGCTGGTTTCGGTCATGCAGTCACCTTGGTGGACGAGAAAGCGGGCGCCTATGACGATGTCACCCACCTTCAGCTCCGGGGAGATCCCGCCGCCGAATCCCATGGAGATGAGCAGTTCCGGATTGAGTCTCTCCGTGAGGAGTTGCGCGGCGGCCAGCGCCCGGTCCGCGCCGATTCCCGACTGGATGAGGGCGAACTGGCGGCTATGCTGGGTGAAACGATACAGAGGAAATGTTCCCATCATCTCCTTTTGTACCGTTGGGGCTCCCTTGAGGAGAGGCCTGATCTCCTCGGGCATGGCGACGATGATGCCGATTGTGCGTTGAGCCATATCTGTTCCCACCCTTTCATGTGGATGGCACCCTACCATACTTTAGCTCCGGGCGCAATTCTCCCGTATTCACGAGTTACGTGCAAACAGAAGCAGATACTTGCTTACTTCGGCTCCACTTTAGTACGAGTCGCTCAGGATGATACATGAGAGGATAATTATTCCGGAGGAGCTATCGGTTCTCCTGTGTCAGGTTACTTTTCTCTTGCGTTGCCCGTTGAAATGTATTAGCTTTCACCACGTTTAAGTGAATGAATCAGTATGGGGGGTATGACCATGGCCAAGGAACCGGGTAGTTCAAAATTTCAGGTTGACCTGCGGGGCCATCTGCGCAGCAAGGGGGTCTCCAACAATCTGACCCATCTGATCTGCGAGATCGCTGATGCAAGCAAATATGTCATCAACGCGGTCCGCACCGGCGACCTGGGTGTGGCGGGGACCTCGAACCTGTACGGAGAAGAGCAGCTTGCCCTGGATGTCCTCTCGGACCGGATCATCCGGAAACGATTGATCCATTCCGGCGTGGTCTGCAATATCGCCTCGGAAGAGATGGAGACAATCTATCAGGCCAAGGCCAATGCCGGCGGACTGTACTCGGTGGCCTACGATCCATTGGACGGCTCTTCTCTCGTGGATGTGAATCTGGCGGTTGGAACCATCGTCTCCATCTTTCAGGGCCCCGAACTGCTTCAGCCCGGCCGTAATCAGGTGGCCGCTCTCTATATCCTTTACGGACCCCGTGTCTCGCTGGTTTACACTGTCGGTGACGGGGTTCATGAGTTCACCATGAATCATCTCATGGAGTTCACCCTGTCACGGGAGAATATCACCATGGCGCCGTCCGGAGACATTTACTCCCCCGGCGGTCTGCGCAACAAATATCTCCCCGGCGTGGAGCAGTATGTGCAGTACCTGGAGACCAGGGGGTCCAAGCTCCGCTATTCCGGCGGGTTCGTGCCTGATATCAACCAGATCCTCATGAAAGGCAAAGGGGTTTTCTTCTATCCCATGCTTCAGGGGGTCCCCAACGGCAAGCTTCGGATGCTCTTCGAACTGAACCCCATGGCGTTCATCATCGAAAACGCCGGGGGGGCGGCCAGCGACGGCACCCGCAGGATCCTCGATATTCCGGTGGAAGGGCTCGATCAGCGGGCGCCGGTGTTCATCGGCTGTACTGAAGATGTAGCCAAGGCCGTGGAATTTTTGAATAGTGCTCCCACGTGAAGAGCTCCAGTTCGGAAACGGAGGAAAAAATGAGCGAAGTGAAAACTACTCCTCGACTCTGCAGCGAGATCCAGTTGTTCGATCTCTGCGAGGAAGAGCGGTGCGATTACAAAAACCGGAAATTTTGCACCAAGGAAGAGCTCCTGGGACGATTCGAGGTCATCCTGGCCAAGGAAGAGCGTTCCCCGGAGCAGTACTTGGCTGAGGAGTTGGAGGAAGTTGAAGGGGAAGGTGACATGGCCTACGACGAGGCTTTTGCCGTGGATGAGTATGAAGAGGAGTACGACGAGGAGGGTTGATCCCACCCGCCGAGTCCGTTATTTCTCCTTTTCTCCATGGTAACCATCAAAAAAGCCGCCCTTCACGGGGCGGCTTTTTTTGTCTGTTACGCACAAACCGTTTTGGCGTCACGATGGCGCTGGATGTCTCGTTGATTAAAGATCATCCGGTTGGCCTGTCCGGGAACTCGGAACCAGCCGGCCGGCCAACCGGGACGCCTGCTCATAAGCTGTGCTGAAATCCAGTCGGTCAACCGCCTCCGCCAGATCGGCAGCCTCCCCCCCCATGGTGGTGCCCTCCAAGGAATCCGTCAACCGTTTCATGATTTTCAGCGCCGCCAGTTTCCGCTTCAGCAGCAGCGGCAGCAACTCTTCCAGAAGGAGGATGACCCGTCCCCGGTCCGGAGGGGGGATGACGGTGAGCGTCGGGATCACCCTTGCCGATGCCGATGGGGACCCTTGAATCTCCAGCAAGGCCTCGGTTAATTCGGGGAGAAGTGATGCGGCATCCTGTTCCCCACCCTTCAGAGCGCTCTCCAGATCGGTTGCAATTCGGTATACCCGGACAGCGGCAAGGGTGCCGGCTACCCCCTTGAGGGCATGGGCCAGAAGTCGTGCCTGATCGTTGTTGCCGGCTGCCAGGGTCGCCGCTATCCTTGCGGCATCATCGCCATGGGAACGGATGAACTGTGCCGCCATCAGCTTATAGAGGGGGGTATTTCCGCTGAAATTAAGTATTCCTTCCTTCGTGTCGAAACCGGGGAACTGTTCCGGCTCCTCCGGTTGAGCTTCCAGGTTTACTTCCGTCCGTGTCTGGGCGGCGGTCGGGCGGTACCAGCGGGCCAGGCAGGCATACACCGCTTCCGGCCGAACCGGTTTCGTCAGATGATCATTCATCCCCGCTTCACGGCACCGCTCCCGCTCTTCGGCAAAGGCATGGGCCGTCATAGCCACGATATGCAACCGGTCGGAGGGAAAAGATTCACGAATGAGCCGCGTGGCTTCATAGCCGTCCATATGGGGCATCTGAATGTCCATGAGCACCACATCAAACTCGCTCCCTTTTCTTTCCACGGCGGCCACCGCCTGCCGACCATCCCCCACTATGGTTACGATGGCTCCGGCCTGTTCCAGAAGCTCCCTGATGACCTGCTGATTGATGGGATGATCCTCCGCCACCAGGATTCGACAGCCGCGCAGAGCCATCTTGTCCTCGGGAGAGAAGTGTGCCTCCTCCACGTCATCGGCGCTCCCTGTCAGGAAAGAAGCGGCAAAGGTAAAGGTTGTGCCACGCCCCGGTTCACTCTCCACCCGGACCGACCCTCCCATGAGCGCCGCAAATCGTTGACAGATATTGAGCCCCAATCCGGTGCCGCCATAACGACGGGTTGTGGTGTTGTCTGCCTGAATGAAAGGGTCGAAGATGGTGGTCAGCTGCTCCCGGGTCATGCCGATACCGCTGTCTCGCACCGAAAACTCCAGGATATTCTCCTTTTCGCCTTTAGCCAAGGGGAAGACTGAGAGCGCTACCTCACCCTGGGAAGTGAATTTGATGGCGTTGCTCACCAGATTGAGCAGGAGCTGGCGCAAGCGGAGAGAATCGCCAACCAGATACTCCGGTGTTGAAGGGTGAATGTCAACCCGGAGCAGTAATCCTTTTTCAATAGCCTTGGCCCCCATGAGACTCTTAAGCTGCTCCAGGACGGAACCGAGTTGGAATGTGTGTTCTTCCAGCTCCATCCGCCCCGCCTCAATCTTGGACAGATCCAGCAGGTCATTGAGCAGCTTCAGCAGCCCGTCGGCAGCCGAGGCCATCTTGGTGAGATAATCGTACTGACACGGGGTCAGGTCGGTCTGAAGCGCAAGGTAGCCCAGGCCGATGATGGCGTTCATGGGGGTCCGGATCTCATGGCTCATGTTCGCCAAAAAATCACTCTTTGCCTGGCTGGCCGTTTCCGCGGCGATTTTTGCGGCGGCAAGCTCCTGGTTCATCCGTTGCAGTTTCGTCACATCCAGCTGTTGAATGATGGCATTGATCACTTTTCCGGCAGGATCAAGGATCGGGGAGATCGTCACGTCCAGAACCGCCCGGCTGGAATTTCCTTGCCGGAACTGCACGAACCGGCTGGTGTCGTAGTCGATGGTGAAGCGTGTCGCCAAGCCGCTGGTGAAGACTTTTCGAACTTGGGGCATGAATCCCTGTTCCTCAATGAGGGGGTCGTCGAAGATATTGTGAATCCCGACTATGTCGGCATCACTGACCTTGAGCAGGTTGCGCAGCGCCTGATTGGCGCGAATAAGCGTGCCGTTAACGTCCGAAACCCACATGTTGACGGGACTCTGCTCGATGATGCCATCCAAAAATGCCTGTGATTGTAGTAACTTTTCCTTGGCGCGAATCCGCTCGGTGATATCTATGAAGACTGCCAGGTGTTCACCGGTAAATGCGTCCCCCAGAGGCGCCACCTCGGTAATCACCGTTCTGTCCGTGCCGTCCTTGCATCTGATGACTTCCTGGGATGGCTGAAAGGTGGCGCCCAGTTGTTTCGCGGCTTCCAGTCGCGACATTCTGATTTCCTGAATCTGTCGCCGATACTCCTCGTCGGGGTAGGCGGCTCGCCACCACTCTTCCAACGTGGGGATATCTTCGGGGAGATAACCGAAGATGCTGGTAAAAGCGGGGTTCAGGCCCATGACGCGGGAGTGCGCGTCAAGCATGGCCATGGGGATGGGGGAGGCATCGATAACCGTTTTGAATCTGGCGGCGCTGAGCAGCAACTCAGCTTCATGTCGTTTTCGCTGGGAAATATCCCGAGATGAGGCGTAGATAAACTCGTGACCGTCAAGGAGTACTCCGCTGGCGTTTATCTCCACGTCGATGATGCTGCCGTCCCGGCGACGATGCCTGGATTCGAAGAGCTGCTGGCGCCATACCAACTCCTCCAATCTGTTGAGAATATCATCGCGGGAATTTTCGGTGTCCCACTCCGCGACATTTCCCGGCATTTGCTCATCCTCGGCGTACCCCAGCAGCCGTCGGAACGCCGCGTTTGATTCCACCAGATTTCCGGACATATCCAGGATATGAATGCCGTCCTGGGACACTGCCAACAGTTTCCTGTTTCGGAGGATCAACTGCTGTTGAGCAATTTCCTGGCGTTTTTGCAGGGTTATATTCTTGCCGAACACCGCCAGGGCGAAGACCCCGTTGTCCCGGAGAAGGGGATTAAGCCGCAACTCCAGCAGGATATTCCCGCATGCCGTGGCGTACTCCGTCAGAAACGAACCTTCTTCAACCGCGCGCCGGTAGAGTTTTTCCAGGTAGTATGATTTTTCACCACTGGGAAGCATGTCCTGCAGTCGCATCCCCCGCTGCACATGAACACCATAATGGGTGAAAAAGTGATCCGCAACTCCCTTGTTGAATTCGGTTACGCAAAAAGTGTCGGGCTCCACCGCCCAGATCAAATCCTCCGTGCTGTCGATAATGGTTCGCATGAGGGCCTGGGACTCTTCCAGCGCCTGCTGTTGCATTCTGGAGTCATTAATATCCTCCAGAATCCAGATTATCCCCTTGGCCAGATCACGCGGTTCCAACGCTCTCCCGGTGCACCTGACCCAGATTGGCGTTCCGTCTTTCCGGAGCAGTTTCTGCTCGGTTTTAACCGTCTCCCCCCGAGCCAGTGAAGGATAGAGCTCCTGTTCCACCAGTTCGTATGCCGTATCCGTTGGGTACAGTTTCCTGACGCTCTCGCCTACCAGTTCTTCCCTGGCGTATAAAAACATCGCTTCGGCCTGCTGATTGATCCATACCTGCTTTCGGTTGACCAGTTTCAAAATGCAGATGGGAGCATGGTTAAGAATGATCGCCAGTTCCTGCGAGACGGCGGCAAGTTGTCGGGCTCGATCTTCCACCCTCCCTTCAAGCTCATCCTTCGCCTCTCGCAGCTCATCCATCAGTTGCCGCAACCGTTCTTCATTCAGGTGGAGCGTATCCACCGCCACTCTCCGCACGGTGACGTTGTGGCTTACCGTGGCCATGCCGATGGGCTCCCCTTTTGAATCGCGGAGATAAAAGACGTTGTACCGCATCCAGATTGCTTCGCCTGTCAGGAAATGACGGAATCGGATCTCGAATTCGGCGCGCCCTTTCCGCTGGAGTTGCGGCAAGAATTCATCCTGTATAAACGGACGGTCTTCGGGGAAAAAGAGCTCCAGCGTCGGGGTCCGGCATGCTTCCTCCATGCCGTCAAGTCCCACCAGCCGCCGGCCTGCCTCGTTGATAAAGAGCGGCCGGTTATTCAGGTCATAGATGCCGATGAATTCCGAACTCTGCTCTGCCAGTGACAAGAATCTCTGTTGTTCCGGATCTTCCTGTTGGAAGCGCTCAATCGGGGAGTATTTATCTTTTGCCCCTGTCAGCCGCTGCTGAAATATTCTCAGCAGCCAACCCAGGGAGATGGAGAACATGATAAGTAACGGTAATTCCATGCCGCGCTCCCACTCGATGATCGATAGTTGTTCAAGGGCCATCTTTGCTCCTCCGGCCACGCATCCGGCGTATGTCAACATAATCGTGCGGAGTAACAAAATACGGTATCGACAATGACGGTTCCTGTCAAGGGTAGATCTTCGGAGTTCCGCCTCTTTGCGCTGGTAACGGAGTACTGTGCATGAACATTTTCGTTATGGCGCCCCGCGCGTCTTTTTTTGATTTCGACTGTAATAACCGATGAGCATAGGTATTGACATTTTGTGTAAATATTTTTAATATATAAACTTGAAATATAGAGGGATGCAATGAAGTTGGAGCGTGAATGATCGTGGCGGATTAAAGGAGTGGATAACGACGGAGTCGAGAGCCGAAAACGGCAGCAGCGCTCAGGAGGTAACAATCATGGAAAGCAAACCGCTCTCCCTGGACGAACACTCACTCATCGGTCTGGAGCTTTGTGCTATCCGCGAACGTCTGCGAATACTCTCCATCAGGATCGACGGCAGTTATGGCAGGCCCGTGGGAACACTCGGACGGTCGGCGGCCCATGCCGTTGACGCTTTCAGGGATGTCTTGACTCTCCAGATTTTGCAATCCTGCCCCCCGGCGTATCTGGGTACGGTTTCGACTGTCTACTCCTGTACCGAGCGACTTCAGACCCTTCGAGAAGCGAGAGGTCTCAAAACCATCGGTGATCGTCTCCTCGGCATTATCGAGTAACTGGAAAAGGTTTCATAATGACTGATACTCCCTATCATGAGATCGGTTGCTATTCTCGGCATTCTCCGTTAGTGCTTTTCTCAAGGAAAGGAATGACTGCGCGGCAGAAGCGCTCCGGTTGTTCCGGATGAATGGAATGAGCTGCGTTTTCGATGGTCGCCACTTCAGCCGAAGGAATGAGTCGTGCAAGAGCGGCGGCGCTTTCCGGTGGAAAGAGGAGATCCTCTCTGCCGGTGATGACCAGTGTCGGCGGCGTGAGGCTGGGTAGATCTTCGCTCAGGTCGAACTCTTCCATGGCTCGGACCTGCTGGGCGAAGGCGGTGCTGCTCTGTGGATACGGGTACCCCATGGCATACTCCAGGGCCGCTGCTACCTCGCCCTTATTTTCCATGAAGCTCCTGGTAAAGAGCCAGGAAAATATTTCCCTGAACCACTGTTCCAGTTCCCCTTCCTTGGCGCGATCATCGCGCCAGCGGATGAAGAGTCGGGAATTTTTCGGGGAGATACGGCATGCCGTGGCCGCCAGCACCAGCGATCTTACCCGGAGCGGTTGTCGCATGGCCAGTTCCTGGGCGATGAACCCACCCATGGAGTGCCCCAGTAGATGAGCCGCCCGGATGCCCAGATGGTCCAGGATAAGGAGGGCATCACCGGCCATCCCACTGACGCCGACGAAATCATTCATCGGTCGACTCCTGCCGCTCCCCCTGTTGTCGAAGACGATGACCCGAAACCTCTCCGCCAGAATGGGGATGACCGGTTGCCAGCTTTGGGAGTCCGAGGCCAGCCCTGCAATGAGGAGCAGGGGGGGACCGTTACCGTAACTTTCATAGTAAAGGGAGAGGGCGCCGTGTTCTAAAAAGGGCATTCCTCCAGCCCCGCTTCGATGCCGGTCATCTTTTGGACAAGTTTATGGGCAAGAAAGCCATCCACGGCGGCCAAGTAGTCCAGGTAGTGGCGGCTCCTCAAGTGCTGCTCCAGAGAGAGCTGATTCTTCCATATTTCGTAGAAAATGAAGACAGCCGGATCGTCGTTGTCCTGATGGAGGCGGTATTCCTGGCAGCCATTTTCTTTTCTGGTGGGTTCCACCAAGCTGAGCAGTTCATTTTTCACCTTTTCGATGGAATTTTTGCGCGCTACGACCTTGGCGACGATGGTCAGCTTTGACATGATGGCCCTCATTTTTTAAATTTTTTTTTGCCGCATTAACATCCCAATCGTTTAGTTTCTGTAAAATATCCTCCCCGTCAGCCACCTGTCAAGATTAATTGCCTTGCATTCTCTGCTTATGCTTGCCGGTATCAACTGACACCAGCGAACTCTGCCGGGTCGAAGCAGTAAGGGCTGAGGTCAGAGTACTGTCGTTGTTGAAAATCTCCGGCCATAGATCATGACGGTATCCACCATCGTAGCGGGGCTCACTCCCATCTTCTGGAGCAACCGGACGGGGTCTGAAATCATGAAACCGTTGGCCACGCCGGTGCTGGGGGGATGCTCTCTTTGCTAATTCATGTCCTCATCGTCACCCCGGTGATTTTCTCCTGGCTGCGGGAGCGGGAGCCGGCGCAGCTGGACGAATCCGTCGCGGAAGGGAAGGGGGAAGGGATTTGATGTGTGCCGGGAAATAGGCATACCCCAACTTTTCCTCAGCCCCTCCAACCGCTTATTCAAGTGGAGCGTCTTTGCTTTGCTGTCCTCCCGGGCAGATCGAAGATCAGTTTTTGAAGCTACTACTCCGGCTTACAACGTCGCACCATTTTATTCCGGGTCAATTCCGCCGGGGGTCCTCATGGGGTGTGTCGAAATAAGAGAGAATATGATATGCTCCGCGGACGATTATGTAGGGTAACTTGAGGAGGTACTTATGCCAACAATATTTGATCCGATCACTGTCGGAGCTCTCTCTCTTCCCAACCGGATCATCATGGCCCCCTTGACCCGCTCCCGCGCCACGGCTGGTACCCATACTCCCGTGCCGATAATGGCCGAGTATTATGCCCAACGCGCCTCCGCCGGATTGATCATTTCGGAAGCCACCGTGGTGGACCGGATGGGTGTGGGATATGAGGCTACTCCCGGTATCTGGTCCGACGAGCAGGTGGAAGGGTGGAAAACCGTCACCAGGGCTGTTCATGATTCCGGGGGGCGGATCGTTCTCCAACTCTGGCATGTGGGGCGTATCTCCGACCCTTCCCTCCTGGACGGCAAGTCGCCTCTGTCGGCCAGCGCCATCGCGGCCAAGGGGCATGTCAGCCTGCTTCGCCCGGAGCGACCATATCCGGTGCCGCGGGCGCTTGATACCGGCGAGATCCCCGGCATCATCGCCGCCTACCGCCAAGGCGCCGTCAATGCGAAGGGAGCAGGCTTCGATGGGGTGGAAATCCATGGGGCCAACGGTTACCTCCTTGATCAGTTCCTCCAAGACAGCACTAACCAGCGAACCGACGCCTACGGCGGTTCGCGGGAAAAGCGGGCGCGTCTGATGCTGGAGGTGACCGATGCGGTGGTGGAGGTCTGGGGAGCGGATCGGGTGGGAATGCATCTCGCACCCCGTGCCGACGCACACGATATGGGTGATTCCGATCGTCTCGCCACGTTTACGTATCTGGCGCGCGAACTGGGCAAGCGGCGGCTCGCTTTTATCTGCGCCCGAGAGGCGACTCTCGAAGACAGCATCGGCCCCCGTCTCCGGGACGCCTTCGGTGGCGTTTACATTGCCAACGAGAACTTCACCCGTGAGAGTGCCGAAGAGGCACTGGCCGATGGCGCCGCCGACGCCGTGGCTTTCGGCAAGGCGTTCATCGCCAATTCCGATCTGGTCGCCCGTTTCTCGGCCAAGGCTCCGTTGAACAGTTGTGACGACCAAACTTTTTTCGGCGGAGGCGCCAAGGGATACCTGGATTATCCGACGCTTTCTCCCCTGATCTGAACAAAATGGCGGGCCGCGGCTGCAGATGAAGTCATGGGCGGTTGCGGCCCTCTCAGCTTTTTCATCCGTTCCCACGTAACGAAATTGCAATCCATCTCCCCTGGCGCCACCTCCCACACTGGCGCCACCTTCCCTTGGCGCCACCTTCCCTTGAACCTTGAATCATAATTTATATTCAGGAAAAAGTTTGCGACGTATTTTGTCACATGTTCGTGCTAGGGTGGTTTGCCGCGGGAGAAAAAAGGGTGGGGGAGGGTGGGTGGTGGTGACAGAGGATTAATCTAGGTGGTGTGGGTAAAGTGTGATAGCTTTCATTTTCATGAATACAGAAAAGTGATCAAGCCGTGGGCGGGATAGAGTCGTGAACGGAAAGACATGGTAAGAGAAAGAGAGTGGGGGAGGGAAGCGCCGTGGAAAAAGAGGCGATTGCTCATCTGGCGGACGATGGGCGGGTGCATGGTTTGGAAGAGCATCTGCGGGGTACGGCGAAGCTGGCGGCAGAGTTTGCCGCCGAGTTCGGCTGCGGGGAATGGGGGCGGTCGATGGTTTTTGGTATAAGGAGCCGATTGCATGATAGAATATTTTGCTCATTCGGAAAATAAAAGTGATGTAAAACATCGGTTGGCAAAGCATCTACATGAAACGGCACGACGTGCGGAATCCTTTGCTGCACGAGAGGAGTATAAACCAGTGTTCAGGTTATCAGGGTTGCTTCATGACCTTGGCAAATACCAGCCTGAATTTCAGAGTTACCTTGTCAATGGCGGACGGCGTGGTAGCGTTCCTCATGCCTCATGGGGTGCTGGTTATGCCAGTGTCCTCAAAAATAATGATGCTTCTATTGCTATTGACGGTCATCACAAGGGGTTGCCCGATAGAGCGGCATGGAAAAGCGACATCAACCCATTCCTGCATGACGATGTGGCCGCTTTTGGTGGTGTAGTTGCGTCGTTTTTAAAAGATGTCTACCTCATGGAAAGTTCTCTTAAACTGCAGCAGTTGAAATTTGAGAACAGCGGATTTCAGCGGGAACTGTTCATTCGTTACCTTTTCAGCGCCCTTACCGACAGCGATTGGCTGTCCACTGAAGAGCATTTTGAACCGGAAAAATTTGGTTTGCGTCTTGATCGGTCATTGCCAATTGATCTCATGCTTGACAAGCTTGAAGAGGAGTTTGCCGCAAAATCAAAGAACGGTGCAATCAACAAGCTTCGTAATCAGGTTCGAAATCAGGCGCTTGAAAAAGCATTGCTCTCTCTTGGCTTTTACTCGCTGGCATTGCCCACCGGCATGGGAAAAACTCTGATTTCACTGGCGTGGGCATTACTTCATGCGAAACAAAATGGGCTTAAACGTATCATCATTGTTCTGCCATATATCAGCATTATTGACCAGACAGCTCACGAACTAAAAAGAATCTTTGGTGAAGAGTTGATTCTTGAGCACCATTCGAGCTACAACGAAGGGCGGAGAACTGCTTCAGACAGAAATGAGGATTATTCCGTTGAGCAGAAAAGAAAACAGCTTGCTTGTGAGAATTGGGATTTTCCGGTGATCGTTACTACAACGGTACAATTCTTCGAATCACTATTCAGCAACAAGCCCTCCAAATGCCGAAAAATACACAATATTGCGGAGTCTGTTGTCATCTTTGACGAGGTGCAGACCATACCTAAAGAGATTGTTTTGCCCACTTTGGGCATGTTGAATGATGTTCAGGCAGTCATGCGAACATCTTTTCTATTCTGCACAGCCACACAGCCGGCCTTCGTGAAGCGCCCCGGATTTGACGGCATTAGCAAGATTACGCCACTCATCGAAGAACCAGGCATGCTGTATGACAAAACCATACGAGTAACCTATCACCTGCTGGATGATTTTGCCGATGTGTCATGCAGCCGGTTAAGGGATGCAATACTTGAATATGATCAATCGGCTCTGGCTATTTTTAATACCAAGAAGGATGCGCTGGAGTTCTTCAATCTCATGGACTCCGGCGAACATTGGGATACCAAATATCATCTGTCAACCGCCATGTGTCCTCACCATAGAAAGGGGACGATTTCACGGATCAAGGCTGACCTAATTGAAAAAAAGAAAATTTTAGTGGTTTCAACGCAGCTTATAGAAGCCGGAGTAGATTTTGATTTCCCTCTTGTATTTCGGGCATTGGCACCGTTGGAAGCAATTATTCAGTCCGCTGGGCGCTGCAACAGAGAAGGGAAAATGGATGGACTCGGCACTGTCGTTTTGTTCGTTTATCAGGATGCTAAATACCCTAACAAAACTTACCAGGCTTGCGCCGGATACGCAGCTGAGCTAATACAAAAAGATATTGGACAACTCTACAACCATAACGTTTTCGAAAAGTACTACGCCAGCGTCTTTACGCTCTATATTGATCAAACAAAACAACATGCTATCAATGAAGCTCGCAACGGATTCAACTTCGAAACGGTGAATGATAGCTATCGTTATCTGGACGATTCATCAGAAGGACTGTTTATCTACAACTACAACGAAGAGAGCAGACAGTTGCTTCATTCTCTCCAATACAAGAAGTTCCTGTCCCGTGACGATTATCGAGACATGCAGCCATTCACTGTTCAGGCTTACGAATATTTTATCTTTCAAAATAGCGAGGACGTGAAGACGTCGTCGCATGGTTTCAAAATTTGGTACGGTAATTACAATCCTGCAACGGGCATTTCCGTGGCTCCAATGGAGGTGGATAAATATGTGGTGTGATCAGGGAGGTGTGTATGCTTGATGATCGTGTAGTACGGGTGAAGGTAACGGGCGATTATGCCTGTTTTACCAGACCCGATCTGAAGGTTGAGAGAATGACCTATCCCTGCATGACGCCATCCGCCGCTCGTGGTGTGCTGGACTCCATTCTTTGGAAACCGGAATTTCAATGGTATATCAGGCGAATCATTGTGCTAAATCCGGTTCGTTTCATGTCCATAAAGCGCAATGAGATCAACTCCAAACAGGGACGTAACCCGATTATTATCGAGGAGAAGCGGGCACAACGAAATAGTGTAGTGCTGAGAGACGTGGCTTACATTATTGAGGCGTCTATTTTCATGAGTAATGCCACCGATAACCGGATGTATGAAAAGTACGTTGGCGTGACTGAAAAGAAGGAAGGGATTTTTCCACGCCGTGTCAGAAAGGGGCAGTGCTGGCGTAGGCCATATCTGGGTACTCGTGAGTTCGCGGCTGAATTCATGCAGTCGGACGGGAATGATCGGCCTTTACAAGAAACCATTCCCATTGGCAGCATGCTGTTCGATATTTTCTACGACGGAACAGGTAAACCCCAACCGCTCTTTTTCGAGGCGATAATCCGAGATGGTATTCTGAACTGTGAAGTCTCTGAAAATAACCAGATGATGCGCTCGTCACATTTCCGACCACCGATAGGAAGTGAAGTTTCCTCCGCCATCTATGATTTCAATAGGCAGGAAGAGGAGGAAACGGCATGATCAAGGAATTGAGCGAATTGGGAAAGTCGTTAAGGGCTGGAAAGACAGATAACCCTTGGGTTCATGATGCCTTGAAGGATGAGCCTATTTCGATGGAGTTGGTGATTACATCTACTGGTGAATTCAATGGATTGCAACTTATAGAAGATCTCCTTACCCCGTCAGAGGCCATTACGGCCAAAAAAGGGAAGGCACGTTTATTACTGGATAAGCCGGAGGAGGTTCTTTGTTTTGGTGGTGATGCCTCTCGTAAGAAACATCAACTATTTCTTGATAAATTGGCGATCTACAAATCATTAGGTGAATTGATACCCGTTATCGCCTTTTATGAAAATAATGTGACCGGTATTGATAGGGCTCTTGCGGAATTTGTGGAATTATACGCGACGGATGACAAGAAAGTAAGAAAGAGGTTGGCTGGTAATATAGGATTTAGAATACATTCCGAATCGTCACGGATACATGAAAAACAAAATGTCCTTCAGGCAGTCATTGATGAATATGAGACCACACAACGGGATCAATTGGCCGCCAGTTCAAAGAAGTGCTCTATTTGCGGCAAAACTGATTTCCCCGTAGAGGATATACCTCATGGGCCAATCAAGAGAGTCCCTGACGGACAAACAGCTGGTTGCGCTCTCGTTTCCTATAACGCAACGGCCTTTGAGTCATATGAATTGAAAGGAAATAACAACTCATCGATTTGTACCAACTGCGCAAAAACCTATGTTGAGGGGCTGAACTGGCTTCTTTCTTCGGGTAACGAAAAACTTGTCACGGATAAGAAAGGGAAAACAAAACCTCTGTTTCGCTACACCAACCGAAGAAATTTCGGCTCGGATACTGCTATGGTTTTCTGGACACGGAATAACCAGGCATTGGATGAGATTGATCTGCTTGACGCACCGTCTGCTGGTGAAGTTGCAACTATGCTTGAATCATTGGTTTCAGGAAAAGAAAAGGATGCCTACTATTTGGTACCGGAACGTTTTACTCCTGTACTCTGTCCGGTGCGGCGGCGCGTATTGCGGTTCGGGACTGGATCGAAACCAGCCTGGGGGAGTTTCGGTTATCAATCAAGCAATGGTTCAAAGACATTGCCATTGGGATGTATGATCCGGATCTGAAGAAGACAAGCACCTATTACGCCTCGATATATGCATTGGCTCGAAGTTGCCAGAGACAACGTATGAAGAGTGATGGCAGTTACGAGTATGACAAGGATGACGTCGCGACTGCACGGGTTGCGGTTTCTCTCTGGAAGGCCGCATTACATAAGGCGGTAATCCCAACCTGGATTTTATCAAAGGCACTTCAGCGCGCCCGTTACGACGTCAGTGCGGACCGCGCTTCACTGATAAAACTGATTTTACTTCGGAATACCAAAGGAGGTGGCTCGATGATTATGGAAAATGATGTTCAGGGTGAAAAACCGATAGCCTACATTTGCGGACAGATTTTCGCAAAACTGGAACATATTCAGTACAAGTCGCTCGGAGACAGAAATGCGGGCATCAGGGAAAAATTTTTCACCTACGCAATGACAACACCGGCAGCGGCTTTCGGCAGGTTATTCAATCTGAACTCAAAGCACCTGACCAAGCTGAAGAGCGAACAACCAGGCGCAGCTGTCAATCTTGACAAGGATCTTCAGGAGTTGTGCCGTGGAATAGATATTTTGAAATTCCCTCAACAATTTCTTTTGGAACAACAGGGGCAATTCGCTATTGGTTACTATCATCAAAAACAGGCCCAATTCGCTGGATCAAACAATAAATAAAGGAGAACGGAACTATGAGTAAAGTTATCAAAAACCGGTATGATTTTGTATTTTTCTTCGATGTTAAAGACGGTAATCCCAATGGTGATCCTGACCAGGTAAATCTTCCCAGAGCTGACGCTGAGGACCAGAAAGGCCTGGTTACAGATGTCTGTATCAAGCGCAAAGTCAGAAATTATGTGATGCTAGAAAAAGAGTTGGAAGGGCGTTTTGATATTTTTATTCGTCAGGGGCAGATACTGAATCCAATTATCGAGAAGGCCGCTGGTGAGGCTATTCGTGACAGACAGCTAAATCTCGCAGACAAATATTTTGATATTAGAACATTTGGTGCGGTTCTTTCTACTGGCGATAGGGGGGCTGGCACAATCAGAGGTCCGGTACAGTTCACTTTTTCGCGTTCTGAAGATCGCATATTTCAGGCCGAACATTCCATTACACGCTGCGCTGTTACTACGGAGGAAGATGCTAAAAAGCAGGAAAGCAGGGAATACGCTTCAACATTCGGCAGGAAGAGCACAGTTCCCTATGCACTTTATCGGATGCATGGGTTTGTATCTGCTATTGATGCCGCGAAAACAAAGTTTTCAGAAGAAGATCTTACTTTACTCTGGAAATCTCTCATCAACGCTTTTGAACATGACCGGGCAGCGGCACGTGGCGAGATGAACCCGCGGAAACTGGTTATATTTAAGCATTCCAACCATTTGGGTAACGAGCTTTCCGGCAGGTTGTTTGAGCGGGTAACGGTGACGAAAAAAGCTGATCTACCTCGTAGTAAGGATGATTACCAAATTGAGGTGGACAGAGAACAATTGCCGTCAGGCATTGAAGTTAAGGTCTGGCCAGAAGAATCAGTATATTAGAGTCAGACTCTCCTACGATTTCTTCGGATTTATTGATCGCCCGGCCATATGGCCGGTGTTATCATTTTGCCAATCCAGTCAACAAAAAGAGCGCGATTAAAACTATTCTACCGGATCAAAAGTTGTAGGGTACACACCGGGATCATGGTGCTCACCATGATTCCGGTACGCACCATAAACCTAACATCTTGATTTGCAGGAACAATATGAAAATATTTCTTCAGGAAATAAACAGTGATTATGAAGGATTTTCAAGGCTGATTCAGCTTGCCGCACAAACAGCCGGGTGTTACTTTGACGACGTCGAAATCGACATGAGCCAAACCGGTTGGATAGATGCAAATATGTGCGCGCCTCTGGGAGCGATCCTTTATAAAATTGGTCGTGATATCAATTCGATACAGCTGACACATGTCCAACCCAATGTAGAAGCGATTCTTTCAAAAAACGGTTTTTTGTGCAATTACGGTTGGAGCCGAAAGAAGGATACGCATGGTTCCACTATTGAATACAAACGGTTTGAGCCGAAGGATGACCGCTATTTCGCCGACTATATTGAAACCCAGATGATCGGTAATGGAATACCGGAAATGTCCCCAGGCCTCTTAAAGAAGTTTCGGGAAAGTATCTACGAGATTTTCAGTAATTCGGTTATTCATTCGCGAACAATGCTGGGTATTTTTTCCTGTGGGCAGTATTTTCATAAGAAACACCGGCTCGATTTTTCAGTTGTCGATCTGGGAATCGGGATCTGCACTAATGTTCATGATCGGCGTGGCCTTGTCTTGTCTGCCGAAGAAGCAATCAGCTGGGCGCTCGAAGGTAAGAATACCACCAAGTTGGGGCCTATCCCCGGTGGATTGGGGCTGAAGTTATTGCGGGAATTCATCATTGAAAATGATGGACGGATTCAGATCGTATCTGAAAATGGTTATTGGGAGCTATCGGAAGGTCAGGTGAACACCAGAGCTTTCCCGGAACCTTTTCCCGGTACAATCGTGAATATTGAAATCAACACAGCCGATTCAAAATCGTACCGGCTGGTATCCGAGATTCGCTCTGAAGACATTTTTTGAGAGGTTACTATGAACGGTCAGATTGTTATCATGGTTTTTGAAGTGGTAGGAAGCGGTATCTGTGTGTCTTCCGATGATGGGCAGAAGGTGCATGACCGGATTGCCGCAGCCTTGCGGGAAAATATCAGAATAATAATTTCCTTTCAGAATGTGGAAAGCCTTACTTCCGCGTTCCTGAACGCGGCAATAGGCCAACTGTACGGCGAGTTTTCTGAAGTGTTGATCAGGGCGGGAGTTTCTGTCGTGGAAATGGAGCAAGAAGATCTTGCTCTCTTGAAGCGAGTGGTTGAAATGGCAAAGGAGTATTTCCGCGACCCGGAACGTTTCAAAAAGGCTTGTGATGATGCTCTGGAGGCAAGCGATGCCGACTGATATCATTCCTGTTGCTTCGTATGGATTTGCTGAATCGGATTCGTTTTTTGTGGATACGAATATTTGGATCTATGTTTATGCGCCTCAGTCACCTGACGATTGGAAAACCAGAACCTATTCGAAAGCCCTGGCAAAAATGTTCACGGCACGAAGCCGAATTTTCATCGATGCCATGGTTCTCTCCGAATTTGTGAATCGATATTCGCGGTTGGCGTACAACCTCTTCACTGCCGCCGGATCTACTCTCGAATTCAAAAAATATCGTCAATCTTCTGATTTCAAACCCGTCGCAAAAGAGATTGAGTCATCGGTCCGTCGGATATTGAAACAGTGCCAGAGAACCGAAAGCGGTTTTTTGGATTGCGATATAGACAGTTTGCTGACGAAGTATGGACAAGGTGATTCGGATTTCAACGATGAACTAACGGTTGAATTGTGTCGGAGCAAGGGCTTCAAGCTCATAACTCATGATCATGATTTCAAGGATTGTGGTCTCACGCTTTTGACCGCCAATAACAGGTTACTGGCAGAATAGCCCGTCATACATATTTTAAATCGCGGGATTACGCAGGGTTGCACAATTGAGACAAACCCGGTGTCGGATGAAAAAATAGTCACCCAGACGAAAAAAGTCGGATAAAGGAACAGTTGCAAATTTCGCAACAGTTCAAAATTAAGGTAATAGTTCTGTTCAGCGAGAGTTGGAACACCAGGCTAATCTTGCCGAACCATCCCGTGCGGAAATTGATTTTCTGAAGGCGGTGAAAGATGTCGAAGCAAAGTGGACAAAAGAGCGAAGAGACGGTTGATCCCGACGAACCTGTCATCCTCTCTGCCTTGGAGCACTACAGTTACTGCCCCCGTCAGTGCGCCCTGATCCATCTGGAACAGGTCTGGGATGAGAACCTTTATACCATGCGGGGGCGTGACGTTCATGAACGGGTAGACGAGATTTCATCCCATGAACTGGCCGGGATCAGTTATGAACGAGCGCTTCCTCTCTGGTGCCGTCGGTTGAGTCTGGTGGGCAAGGCTGATCTGGTGGAATTTCATGATGGTGTTCCCTATCCTGTGGAGTACAAGTCGGGTAGCAAACGAAAGGGGAATCCGGAAACCTTGCAACTTTGCGCTCAGGCGCTCTGCCTGGAAGAGATGTTCGGTTTCCCTGTGCTGAAAGGTGCGCTTTACTGGCATGGTTCCCGTGAACGGAGGGAGATTGTTTTTACTACCGGGATGAAAACTGAAGTGGAGCGAGTGGCGATTGCCGTGCGGGAAATGGTGGAGAAACGTTATATGCCGTCGCCGGTTAATGATAAACGCTGCGAAGGCTGTTCGCTGAAAGATTCATGTCTCCCTGCCGTGGTGACGGAGAAGGAGCGGAGCAGGAAAGCGGTCAAGGAGTTGTTCGAGGTGCTATCATGAAGCAATTTTTGAACACCCTGTACGTCATGACCCAGGGGGCCTATATCTGCCTGGATCACGAAACGGTGAAGGTGGAGGTGGAAGGTAAGGTGCAGATGCAGGTGCCGCTACATCATCTGGGGGCCATCATCATCTTCGGCAATGTCATGATGAGCCCGTTTATCATGGCCCGTTGCGCCGATGATGGTCGGGCGGTGGTGATCCTGGACCGAAATGGCCGTTTCAAATGCCGGGTGATCGGCAAGACCAGCGGCACCTTCTCCGTCAAGCCCAGTATGAAGCGGTGCGGGATAAGGAAAAATCCGCGCTGATCGCCAGGAATATGGTGGCGGGCAAGGTCAAGAACGCCCGTCATGTTCTCATGCGGGCGGCGCGGGAGGCGGATTCACCCGGTGAAGAGGTTCAATTGCGCCAGGCCGCCGAGGTCCATGCCAACGCCCTGTTTCACCTGAAAGATGAAACCGATATCGAGCGGATCAGGAGGAGGGAAGGGGAGTCGGCGGCGGCCTATTTTGACGTCTTCGATCGGATGGTCAAGGAAGATGATCGGGATTCTTTTCGCATGAATGGTAGAAATCGACGACCGCCGCTGGACCCGATAAACGCACTGCTATCGTTTCTCTACACTCTCGTCCTGGGTGATTGTGTCAGCGCCGTGGAAGGGGTAGGGCTGGACAGCCAGATGGGATTTCTTCATGCGCTTCGACCGGGGCGTCCCTCGCTGGCGCTGGATCTCATGGAGGAATTCCGGTCGGTACTGGCTGATCGGTTGGCGCTTACGCTCATCAACCGGAAGCAGATTACCGGCAATGAATTCGAGCCTCGTCCAGGCGGGGCAGTTTATCTCAATGAAGCCGGTCGTAAAGCTGTGGTGATGGCGTATCAGAAGCGGAAGCAGGAAGAATTTCAGCATCCTTTGCTCAATGAAAAGATACCGGTTGGTCTGATTCCGCATATTCAGGCTCGTCTTCTGGCCAGGCACCTGCGGGGTGATCTGGAGGAGTATACGCCGGTACTTTATTCTTGAGGTGAACCGTGACGTAATATCGGGGGGAGAGTCATCATGTGGGTTGTAGTCTGCTATGACGTCAACACAGAGGAACGGCAGGGGCGCAAACGTCTGCGGCGTGTCGCCCAGGTTTGTAAAAACTTCGGACAGCGGGTTCAAAAGTCGGTCTTCGAGTGTCAGGTAAGCGAGATGCAATTCGAGGAGTTGCGTCGAAAGCTGCTCAAGGAGATCAAGCTGGAGGAGGACAATCTCCGTATTTACAGGTTGACTGAGCCGCGAGAGAAAAATGCGGAAGCTCACGGGCTGATCCGTACCATATTTTTTGATGAAGAGCCGTTGATCGTGTAGCGCGAACGTGGTGTGGATATGAAAAGTAGGGGGGATTCGCGGATGAACAATTTCAGCAGGTTAAGGGAGGTAAGCGAGTGAACTATGCCCTGCTCAGGCAGCGCCTCGTCAGGTTCGCGGATTTGACGTGGTAACATGCTGTAAGCTCGCTCTTTTTTAAAGGGTGAGTAGCGCCCGTCCGAAAGGGCGGGCGAGGATTGAAACAGGGAGGTTTGGCGCTGTTGAGCCTTGCCCATGGTGTAGCGCCCGTCCGAAAGGGCGGGCGAGGATTGAAACACGAACGACCTGGTGCCGATTTCGTGCGTGAGCTGTAGCGCCCGTCCGAAAGGGCGGGCGAGGATTGAAACAACAGAAGCCATCCCCGAATGGTTTAGCCAGGACGTAGCGCCCGTCCGAAAGGGCGGGCGAGGATTGAAACGTACATACACAATATCAAATCAAAACCTCCCTGTCAGTAGCGCCCGTCCGAAAGGGCGGGCGAGGATTGAAACCCTGTATCCCATGGCGGTTTCCCTGGCCAAAAAAGTAGCGCCCGTCCGAAAGGGCGGGCGAGGATTGAAACCGTGACCGTCTTTTGACTGGCTCACATATTCCCTGTAGCGCCCGTCCGAAAGGGCGGGCGAGGATTGAAACTCCGTGTAATCTACATAGCAAACAATTCTACCATGTAGCGCCCGTCCGAAAGGGCGGGCGAGGATTGAAACCATTCTGAAGAGTCTGACAGGTCGAAACGGCACAAAGTAGCGCCCGTCCGAAAGGGCGGGCGAGGATTGAAACCCCTGCGTAGTATGCGGATTGTTCCGGCTCGGTGGGTAGCGCCCGTCCGAAAGGGCGGGCGAGGATTGAAACAAGCGCCCCGCCTGATACCGCCAGACTCACCGGAAGTAGCGCCCGTCCGAAAGGGCGGGCGAGGATTGAAACGCCATCGAAATGTATGACGGGGAAGTCGTCACCAGTAGCGCCCGTCCGAAAGGGCGGGCGAGGATTGAAACTCCTTGTGATACTGTTCACCGGTGCCAGGGTGGGGGTAGCGCCCGTCCGAAAGGGCGGGCGAGGATTGAAACCACCTGGACATGATTATAGGCATCCGCCGAGGTGTAGCGCCCGTCCGAAAGGGCGGGCGAGGATTGAAACGATGCTTGCACCTGGTCAGTGATGGCCGGAGAGGTAGCGCCCGTCCGAAAGGGCGGGCGAGGATTGAAACAACCTGGCAACCGGCACTATCGGCACCAGGCTATCGTAGCGCCCGTCCGAAAGGGCGGGCGAGGATTGAAACCTCGGCCCCAACGGTATGTTCACGTTGAAGACGGGGTAGCGCCCGTCCGAAAGGGCGGGCGAGGATTGAAACCTCATGGCGGACCTCTACACCATCGTCACGCTGGCAGGTAGCGCCCGTCCGAAAGGGCGGGCGAGGATTGAAACGTAAATACACAATACCAAATCAAAACCCGCCTGTCAGTAGCGCCCGTCCGAAAGGGCGGGCGAGGATTGAAACACCGCTCTTACAGGTGAAGTGCCAGGGGGGACAGCGTAGCGCCCGTCCGAAAGGGCGGGCGAGGATTGAAACACCAAAAGTGATTGAGTGGACGATTTTGGGGGGAGTGGGGGGGAGTGTGGGGGAGTGGGGACGTTGGTAAGTTGTGTAAGTTGTTAGAAATTCGGAGGTCAAATGCCGAGACAAGCACGCTTGGATGCTCCTGGGTTGGTTCACCATGTGATGGCGCGTGGCATTGAAGATCAAAAGATCTTTCGAGATGACAGGGACCGCGAAAACTTTCTTGTCAGATTGGCCAAGAGCTTGGCTTTATCCGGTGGTGCGAGACTCTACGCATGGGCATTAATGTCCAACCACTTTCATTTACTGCTTCGGACGGATGAACATTTGCTTTCGCCTATAATGCAGAGGGTTATGACGGGACATGCCGTTAGCTATAACCGTCGTTATCGAAGAAAAGGACACCTTTTTCAGAATAGATTCAAAAGCATCGTTGTTGAAGAAGAGCCATATTTCATGGAGCTTGTTCGATACATCCATCTCAACCCGGTACGTGTTGGCGTCGTGAACAGCATCTCTGCTTTGGTACAATATCCCTACACTGGCCATTCCGTCATTATGGGGGTAAGAGAATATCCGATCCAAGATACGGAATCGGTACTTGAACGATTTTCAGGAAGAGATTTGAAGGCAAAAACTGAATATGAAAGCTTCATCGCTGCAGGTTTCGCTCAGGGTGCTAGAGAGGAGTTTCAAGGTGGCGGCTTAATCCGTAGCATGGGAGGTCTTGCTAAATTATTACTTCGAGACGATGGGCTTCGTGAGGCCGCCGATGAACGGATCCTTGGGGGCGGTGACTTTGTAGAGTCGGTGCTTGAAATGAGCGAACATGCCAAGATGCCTGAAATAGTTACTCTCTCCGAAATCCTGGCAGAAATAGCAGCTCAAACGGGTGTAAGCCCGGATGAAATTATCGGACCAAGCCGTGGTCATGTAATCAGCAAGGCTCGACGAGAGTTCTTCCTGTATGCGCAAGAAAAAACTGGCGCGACACTGGCGGTTTTGGGCAAAATG
>CAIYUY010000053.1 GCA_903929485.1 uncultured Desulfuromonadales bacterium | reverse complement strand
GCCGCCAGCGTTCGTTCTGAGCCAGGATCAAACTCTCCAGTTGAAATTGCTAAACCGGAAAATCCGATTCCAAGTTCTGCTAGCACTACTTGTAATTCTTGGTACCGCAATCTGTCTGCTATTTAGTTTTCAAAGACCAAGCACGCTACTGCTTCCTGCTTTCCTGTCTGGCTGCTACTCGTTGCGGCCAGAAGGTGGACTATACTTGAACCGGACCGCTGTGTCAACTTCTTTTTTCAACTAACTAAAAACTTTTTTTCCGCCGGTAACTTCCTGTTCAACCGCCCCTCGCAAGGGACCCGACTTATACCACTGATTCTTCCACGCCGTCAACGTTATTATTGTTAGTTTTCGCTATTACGCAAAAGGCTGTACGTTGCACGATCATTCAACGTCTCCAGCATCTCCGCGTGAATACGTCCGTTACTGGCCAAGATCCGTCCATCCCTGATATCATACGGCTCTCCGGCATAACCCGTCACGGTTCCCCCCGCCTCCTCCACTAACAGAACCCCGGCGGCCAGATCCCACGGTTTCAGCTTCGACTCCCAGAAACCGTCAAGGCGACCGGTAGCCACATAGGCAAGATCAAGCGCCGCGGCTCCGAAACGTCGCACCGCCCGCGCCCCCAGCTGAAACTTGAAGAAGTGATCAAAGTTGTTATCCTGATCCACGGCCCGATCGTAAGGAAAACCCGTGGCCAGAAGACTCTGTCTCAGGGGGGACCGGGAGGAAACGCCGAGTCGCTCACCATTGAGGAAAGCCCCCTCCCCCCTGATCACGGTAAAAAGCTGCTCCATCATGGGGTGATAAATGACGCCAACCGTTACCACATTCTCTATCTCCAGTGCGATGGAGACACAGAACCAGGGGATACCATGGGCATAATTGGTTGTGCCATCCAGGGGATCAATGATCCAGGTGAAACCGGAACAGAGTGCAGCATAATCGTTTTCTTCCGCCAGAATATCATGGCCCGGATGATTGGCGCGGATACTCTTAACAATGAGTTCCTCACTTGCCAGATCGACCTCGGTGACGAGATCCGTTTCACCCTTATGGTTGATCATAAAATCTGTGCAGTAACGCCGCTTCTGCAGATCTCCGGCCTCACGGGCAGCGTTTATCGCCGTATTCAAATATGATGTCATCAGTTCTCCTTTTCACAAACGACCACGTGTGACCTACCGAACCACCTGCGACATCTTCACGAAAGTGATCCCCTCGGACTGAAGAACGGGAAGCACCTGGGAAAGGGCATCCATGGTCGTCTTATGGGGATGACAGATTGCAATTGCGTACCCCCGCTTCCGCGCAATCTGCGCAGCCTGCAGCAATTGCAGTCGTATTGCCCCCACCTCCTGGACATTATCCAGAAAGACATTGCGGGAAGCACTCCTCAACCCTACTTCGTGAGCAAGGGAATACCCCACCGACAAGGGGGTTGTCTTACTGTCAAGGAAGTAGAGTCGCCGCTCCTTGAGAACCAGCATCACCGGGAGCATTTTAGATGAATCCTCGGTGAAACGGGAGCCCATATGATTGTTGGCCCCGGAAGCATGTGGGACAAGTCGCAGGCAAGCGCGAACCCGTCGATCGATCTCTTCGTCGGTAAGACTCATGAGCAGGCCATTCTGCTCCAGGCGACGTTGCGGATATCCTTTCGGCTCCATGGGTAGATGCGCCATCACCTCATAGCCTCTATTGTAGGCGTTCTCCGCCACTTCGGTGGCATGAGGCAGTTGCGGGATTATGGAAAAAGTCAGCGGCACTCGGAGATCAGTAAGAGTGTCGAGTTCCTGAAGAGTGGTCCCCATGTCATCTATAACTATGGCGATGTTGGCGGCGTTGGAAACGTTGGAAACATTGGCGGTTGCATGCGTCGGGGCATTCCTCTTCTGCTTTGCCCGAGGGACGAAGGGGATGATGGCGGCGGTATAGGACTCCTGGAGCGGTGCAACCTTAATCACCTTGACGGGCATTCGATGCCGTTCCATGGAGAGTGGTTTTTTGCTTTTCGCCCGCTCCATATCCCGTTTCTTGGTCTCCTGATAGGTGGTAACGGCGCTATAACCGCCAAGTAGGGCAATAATGATCAGGAGAACCAGAAGCAGGTAGCTCCAGTTCTCTCCCCATCCCGCTCGGACCTTTCGCTTCTGTTTCTTTTTCGCCAAATGACGCCTCTCTTTTCGTTCCTTACTTTTAAATTCCGTAGACTCTATCATGACCCGGCATAACTGTAAACGCCGGAGGCGGTCGCAGCCGAAAACGCTATGACCTCATGAAAAAAGAAAACCCCGCTTTCGCGGGGTTTTCATGACACGGTAAACTTTATCATTTATCTTAACAAAGAATCAGAGCGCCTTCTTACCCAACTTCTGGAGGATCTCCCACCCTTTCAGCAGATCCTGGGCGCGTAGAAGCTGGTAATCGCTTTTACTCTGGTCATCGACCTTATCCGCCGGCTTCTTATCTTGTTCCTTCTCCTTGACCTTCTCCTTTACCTTATCCTTGGCTTTATCCTTACCGTCGATCTTCTCTTCACCCTGCTGATCCTCATTCTCAAAATGATGATCCAAATCCTTTTCCCTGATATGAAGGGAACTTTTTTTCTCACTTGACTGGAGGTCAACCTGCTCCACCGTGATGTCGGGAATGATCCCCTTGGCCTGTATGGAGCGCCCTTTGGGGGTATAGTAACGGGCGGTAGTCAGCCTCAGTCCGGAATCCTCCGAGAGAGGAATGATTGTCTGAACCGATCCCTTACCGAAAGTCTGAGTACCCATGATAACGGCACGGTTATGATCCTGGAGCGCCCCGGCGACAATCTCGGAGGCGCTGGCGCTACCGCTATTGACGAGCACCACCATGGGATAATTGGGCTCTTTCCCCCCTTTCCGGGCGGAAAACTTCATCTTGGAATCGGGTTCACGTCCTTCGGTATAAACAATAAGCCCGTTTTCAACAAAATGGTCGCTGACTTTCACCGCCTGATCCAGCAGTCCGCCAGGATCATTGCGCAAGTCCAGCACCAAACCTTTCAATTCACCCTTATTCTCTTCCTTCAGAGCCGCGAGAGCCTTGGACAGATACTCATCCGTCTTCTCCTGAAACTGGGCGACCCGAACATAACCAATCCCCCCTTCCAGCAACTTGGACTTGACACTCTTCACCTGGATAACATCCCGGATCAGGGGGAACTCCTTGGGCTTCTCAAACCCGTCCCGCATGATCGTAATGGTGACCTTGGTCCCCTTGACGCCGCGCATCAACTTCACCGCATCCATGATATTCATGTCCTTGGTGAATTTGTCGTTGATCTTCAGTATCTGGTCATTGGCCTTGACCCCTGCCTTGAAAGCCGGAGTGTCCTCGATGGGAGAGATGACCGTCAAAAAGCCATCCTTGATGGTGATCTCGATCCCCAGACCACCGAACTCCCCCTTGGTATCGATTTTCAACTCCTTGAACAGATCGGGAGGCATGAACGAGCTGTGTGGGTCAAGTGAGGCCAGCATGCCGTTTATGGCGCCATAGACCAGTTTCTTGGTATCCACCTCCTCCACATAACTCTTCTTCACGATGGAGAGGACATCGGTGAACATCTCGATGGACTCGTAATCTCCCCCGCCCCCTTCCTTGGCGGAACATTTGCGATGCGCGCCGACGCCGATGGCGACAGCCAGCAGCAGAATGAAACTGACTCCTGCCGCCAGTTTACGATAGTTTCCATTTCTGAACATGAAGCCTCCTGAAAAGTTTGTACTGAAGAGTCCTTATTTGAACCAGGGGGACGGATCAATGGGTTTTCCCTGATAGCGGATTTCAAAATAGAGTTGCGGTCCGCGACTTGAATCCAGATCACCCACCGAAGCAATAACCTCGTTACGGACCACACTGCTCCCCTCTTTTTTAGCGATATTCGAGGCGTTGGCATAGACGCTGAAAAAACCGTCACCATGGTCCAGGATGACCATATTGCCGTACCCTTTGAAATAATTTGCATATATTACCGTCCCACCGTCAACGGCATGGATATCGGCGCCGGCGGGGGATGCTATGGCGAGGCCGTTACTGAAGGTATACGAATTGAATTCGGGATGTTTATGTCTTCCGAATCGCTGGACGATCTCACCCCGGGCCGGAAGTGAAAGTTGACGTTTGCGCCCCCCGAACCCCGAAGGGGGTACGACAACAGGCCGGGGTACGAAGGAAACACTCTCCCTTGCCTCCCTGGGTTCCCTGACATCCTTCACCTGCTTGGCGGCGGAACGGGATACGACTTTTTTACTGTAGCTCTTACGACTCAATGCTTCAAGCTTTTGCATCATGGCCTGCAGTCGAGCCCCATTGACTTCAAGCTGCTTGATGGAGGTAGAGTAGCTCTCCTTGTCCTGTCTCACCTTGACCAGATACTCGGCTTTGCGCGTCTTCTCCACTTCAATTTCACGTTTTTTGATCTCGATCCCGGCCCGAAGCGACTCTTTTTTTCGAGCATCCTCTTCCAGTTTCACCTTGAGTTGGCTCAAGGTCCTGATCCTGGCGCCATAATCATCGATCATCTTCCGGTCACTCTGAAGAATTGCCTGCATGTAGCGGAGGCTCTCCATCATCTGGGGAAATGATCCCGACGAAAAAAAGATTCGAACAGTACCCGTATCACCGGCCTTGTAGAGCGCCACCAGGCGGGTCCGGATCTCCTGCTGTTTACGATCAACCTCGGACTGAGTCGTCTGACTCTGCCGCTGGGTGTTCAGCAGACTCTGTTCCAGACTCTTAAGATCAGCGGAAAAACGCCTAAGCCCTGCCTCTTTCTCCCGGAGCCCCTTCTCGATGAGCAGCAGTTCACCAGAGACCTGTTTCTCTATCTTCTTGGTGGTTTTAAGGAGAAATTCCTTTTTTTTGATCTCCTGTTGTATCCCCTTCAGATCCTTCCTGGCGTCGGCGCAAAACGCTCCAGGGGAAAGAGAAAAGAGCAACAGAAGAAGCAGCACGGCTGCACGTATCATGACTGGTCGGCGAAACGGTGCAGGGAGGTAAGACTCCCGATAAATCCCACGAGAATTCCCGTCACCACCAGCGCGACGCAGAAGGTAACCGGGATAAAGACCAAACCGGCCTCTTGAGGATTGAAAATCAGAAAATTCCCCGCATGGTTAAGAAATGCCCAGGAAACAGCCGCGAGGATCAGTATCGCCAGAATCGCGCCACAAACACCCTGAAGCATCCCTTCCAGGAGAAAAGGTATCCGAATGAAGAGCCTGGTGGCTCCCACCAATTCAAGCAGTTCCACCTCCTCGCGTCGGGAGTAAATAGTGATCTTTATGGTATTGGAAATGATAAACAGAACCGCCAGTGCAATGAACCCCCCCAGGAGGAGGCCGGCAAAACGCATGAAGTTCATGAACGTATTGAATCGGCGAACCCACTCTTCACCGTACTGAACCTCGACGATGGTGGGGATTTTTTTCAATCGAGTCACGTAGGCCTCCACCGCGCCACTGGTACGAAAAGCCTGCTTCAACCGAATTTCCATGGAGGCGGGGAGGACTTCCGGGGGAACACCGTCAAGGAGCGATTCCTGTCCCTTGAGCCGGGTGCGAAATCGTTTCAGCGCATCACCCTTGGATACATAGTTGATGGTATCGGTACCTTCCAGGGTCATGATCAGATTTCTCAGCGCGATGAATTCCTTTTCGTTAAGTTCCCTGTCAAAGTAGACCGTCACCTGGATCTTTTCGCTCCAGAGTTCACCTGCCCCTTCCAAGTTAACAAAGACCAGGAGGAAGAGAGAGACGATGAGAAAAGAAAGTGTTATCGTGACAACAGCCAGGAGATTGATCACGAGGTTCTGCCGGATATTCAGCAGCGTCCGTCGAAAGAAATAAGCGACCCCACCCCAGACACCTCCGCGCCCGGAAACGTGTCGCCTCTTGAATTTAGCGTGGCTCATCATGGACCTCACGAATTTCTCCACGCTCCAGCGTCACGGCGCGTTTATTACTGGCAGCGACAAGGCGTAGATCATGAGAAGCGACGATGATCGTAGTCCCGCGACAATTCGCCTCGGCAAGGATGCTGAGGATGAGCGCCTTGTTCTCATCATCCAGATTGCCGGTCGGCTCATCGGCGAGGAGGATCTTGGGCTCGTTCACCAGTGCGCGAGCCAACGCCACCCGCTGCTGCTCCCCTCCCGAAAGTCGGCAGGGGGTAGCCTGCATTCGCTGCTCCAGGCCGACCTGTTTTAATATCCGGGAGACACGCTCACCGATCTCCTTACGACCAATTCCCAGCACTTCCAGAGTAATGGCCACGTTTTCCATGACGGTCCGGTTGGGAAGAAGCCGGAAGTCCTGGAAAACAATACCGATGGTGCGGCGGAGGTACGGCAGCTCCGAACGGGTCAGACGGCTGACATTCTGGTTATCGATGATGATCTGCCCATGACTGGGAGCGATTTCAGCATATAAAAGCTTCAGCAGGGTCGATTTCCCGGCGCCGGACGCACCGGTCAGAAAAACGAAATCCCCCCGGGGAATCATCAGGGAGACACCGCTCAAAGCGCAGACATCCTGCTGGTAGGTGACGGAAACATTATGGAGTTGGATCATAGTCTTTTTCACCAATCACTGTACGGTATGCCGTCGGTCCCCATGAGTGGAGAACCGCTCTTCACATCACCCAAAGTCCCCTCAACCTTGGAGCCGTCCGTGGGAGCCACTGGAGGGACGGGTTGCCAGGTGTCGCTCTTTTTTGTAAAAGGATCCTTGGGTACCATGGGGAGATACTTCTTTTCCACCAGTTCATCCAGAGAGTCGGGATATTTTCCCTGGTCGGCGACAAAGTGATCGATGGTTCTCCTGATTGAGTAAAGGTTTTCCCTCAAGACTGCTTCCCGCGCCTTGATGACTCCTACCTGATAATTGGGAACAGCAATGGCCGCAAGGATGCCGATGATGCTGATCACGATCATCAGTTCGATGAGCGTGAAGCCACTCCTCTTATAACGCAGTCGTCGCACCATCACCAATCCTTGTACTTCGTGCCGTCAATGGCCGTTTCCTCGCTGAGAGAGTAAACGTCAAAAACATCCTCGCCGCCCCAGAGTGTACTGTCCACCTTGTCCCGGTAGGAACGCAACCCCCACATATCCTTGGCATCCTTGGACTTCACCCCATCCTGCATCTTGGGTTGATGAAACGGGTCGGGAGGTATCCTGCGCAGAAATTTTTTCTTCCTTTCCCCTTTGGGGTCGGTAGGGTCACTCTCACCCTCCACCAGCAATTCCAGCGTCTTGGGAAATCCTGATTCATCCAGGACGACAGACGGCCTCTTTCCCAGCTTTACCGCATCATCATAATTTTTTTTATACTCATCCAGCGCGGTACGAATCTCCCGCAGGTTGCGGCGAAGTTCCAGCTCCCTGATCCGCTTGGTGGTCATCTGGGTCAGAGGTAAAACCAGTAATCCCAGTATGGAGAGAATTACCACCGTGACGATCAGCTCTATGAGACTGAGTCCGCGTCTATTGTTCACTGGCGGGATCACCTGAAGCAGCCTACTTGACGTCAACAAGTACGTTATAGGGGACCATGAGAATACTTTTTCCTCCAACAGCGGTGAAATTAACCGTGCTGAAACCCAGGTTGAGCGGGCCGGTATTTTTGGCCTTGAAGGTAGCCTTCATCAACACTCCATTGCCGGTCACCCCCCCCACGTCGCCAACGCGGGTCAGGTTGACCACCACCTTGCCACCGGTCGGATCATTGACGGCGATGAAAGTCGTCGGTTTGCCATCCTGCTTGAGAAAAGCCCCCTCGGCTCCCCCCAGATACTCGGCGAAAATCGGATCATAGATGAGTGTAAAGGGAGCACCATAAAGATCCTTGAGCCCTTCCGCCTTAACCTCAATGGTGAACTGCTGCCCCACGGTCACCGTGGCCGGCACGTCAAGGCTCATGGAGCCTCGTTCGATGACAGCCGGAGCAGCCGGTGTCGGCCCGGGACGTCGGACGGGCTGAGCCGCCGGAGCCGGGGGAGTATCCTTGGGGAGAGGCGTGAACGATTCCGGTTTGTCCGAGTCACCCTCCGGCGCAAAAACCGCGTAGGGATTGGAGATGGACGGCTCGTCTTCACGCCCTGACCAGAAAGAGGAGATGTCCGAATCGGGAACCATGAGAGAGCGGACGATACGCGGGGTAATGGCCAGGACCAGCTCCCGCTTGGTCTTGGAATCGCTGCTGTTGGAGAGGAGCGGGCCAAGAATGGGGATATCGCCCAAAAGCCAGATTTTCTGCGTGCTCTTGGTCACTTCATCCTCAAGAAGACCGCCGATGATACTGGTTTCGCCGTCCTTCAGGTTCAGTACGGTGTCCAGGTTACGGGTTCCGATGGTCACGACGGTGGTAAGGCTATCTTTTCCCCCCACCGTGTCCTTGCTCAGGATGTTACTCACCTCCAGACTCAGCTTGATGGTAACCTCGTTATTGAGCTGAATGGTCGGTTCGGCATTAACCTTGACCCCCACGTCCACATACTGAACGTTAACGTTGGTCCCCCCCACGCTCCCCGTGGTGGAGGTGGTGGTAATGGGAACGCGAGATCCCACGTTGAACTTGGACTTCTCCCGGTTTTTGACCCGAACCTTTGGATTGGAAAGGACTTCGCCGTTGGAGATGGTCTTCCCGAAGTTATAGGTGGCGCTGGGGACGGTGAGGAAAGCGTTGTAGCCGTTCCAGGCGAACATGTTCAAAAGATTGGTGTCCGGAGTAATGGTAGTCGTAGTGGTGCCGGTGGAGGCGGTAGTTGTGGCGCCGCTCAAGGTATCGGAAAGGAACTGACCGTTCTTCACCGCCGAGGCGGAGACGGCGTAACGGCTGAGAGCCAGACCGAAGTTGGCCTGATCCCCCTTGCTCAACATGAGAACCTCGATATCCAGCAAAACCTCGGCCTCGGGGATGTCGTTGGCGTCAATGATCTTCTGGGCCACATCCACCATCTCCGGGGTATCACGGATGACCAGGGCATTCAAGTCTTCATTCACATAGACCTTCTTCAGCTGGAGCATGGTTCGGAGGAGATTGACCGCCTTTTTTGCCTCCAAGGTCGTCAGATACATGGTTTTGACAACCAGTTCGTCATACTGCTTGCTCTTGTCGGGAGTCCGGGGATAGAGGATGATGGTGCTTTCGTTGAGCACCTTTTTCCCCATCTTGCTCAGATTGGTAATGATATCCATGGACTGTTGAAAGGAGGCGTTTTCCAGAAAAATGGTGATATTTTGATCCTTCACCGTATCGTCGAAGATAAAATTGATGCCGGAAAGCTGGGAGAGGATGGAGAAGACGTCACGGGTCCGGGCATCCTTGAACTTGAGGGTGATCGGCTTGTTGGATTTCAGATTAAGCTCGAAACCGTCCATCTTCGTTCGCTTGCTTTGACGGAGCCGATCGTAGGACGCCTTGGCCTCCCTGTTATCGGGATAGATGGACAACGCCTGCTTGTAGCTCCGATACGCCTCTTTCTGCTTATTATTCTTCTCATAATCCCGCCCCTCCTTAAGGTAGAGGTCGGAATCGCGTAATTTAGTCAATAACTGAATTCTCTGGGTCGCAAGCTTGAGCGAAGGGTTAAGGGCCTGGGCCGACAGATATTCCCGCAACGCCCCGTCAAACTCCCCTTCATCGTAGAGCCCATTAGCCTTCTTCATATGCACCTGGGCGGCCTTCTCGCTGGTATTGAGAAAGGCCATCCGGTACTCGATGGACTCCGGATTCTTCTTAAGCGCATCCGCGTACTTGAGAACCGCTTCATCCAGGCTCCCCGCCGCCGCCAGCTCTTCGCCACGGGAATAAAGAGAATGGCCCGCGGTGCACCCCCCCAGGAAGAAGAGGGCGCCGGCGAGCATGTAGAGGACTGTTTTCTGCCGCATCGTTTACTCCTTTATCCTAACCCGGACAAGCCGGAAACCAAACTTAAAGCAGCACGCAAAAAAGTTTTCACACCGGTTAGTATGACTATTCACTGGCAGGGGCCGCGTCCATCTCTCCGGGAAGAGCTCCCGTAGGTCGCTGGAAGCTGCGCCGAGAACGCATCACCTGGGGGGAGCCGTTTTCCTGATGCGGCGGCTTAAGCGTCTGATTATCCACCAGAGGGACAACAATCTCGGTGGCGTCGCCGCCTATGAGCCGGATCGTCAGCGCATCATCGGTAATCGCCGTGGCCTCATACTTGCCGGCAATCCGATCTCCCTTTTTAACCAGGAAAATCTCCTTGTTTTTGGAGAGAAAAACCGTTTTTTTCCGTTCCTTCTCCAGAAGCCCCAAAAACGTGAACTGAGCCAGTTCCCGCTCCAGAGGAGAAACGGTCGGTTGCGCCGCCACCGCCGGAGGGGGCGGAGGGGGCGGAGGTGGTGGCGGAGCTATAACCACCGGTTTCACACGGGGAAGCTTGCTCAGATCACGAAAAATCGGAGCAAAGATATTTTTTTTAAACCCCTTGAACCCCACCTGGTTTTTCCGCAGGAGATCCAGGCTGACGCGGGTTTCCTCCCCCGAAAGCACCTTTTTTTTCACCCCGGAGCCGGCGAAAACAGCTCCTGGGGATTTTTCCGCCACCTGCTGCCGCGGAAAACGGACAACACCGTACCCGACGGCAACGACCAGAACAGCCGACAGGATGGCCAGGATTAATCGCTGACGGTTCATGGGGCCACCGCCTGGAGATAGATGGTAAGCGTGAGCCGCAAGTCCACGATCTCTTCGGTGGTTCGGCCGCCGGCAAGGGAAAACTGGTCCACCACAACCATCTCCTTGAAGCGCTGAAGATCGGCAAAGAAACTCTTTACGCCGGCGTATTTGCCGGCCACGGAGAAGGAGAGGGAATAGTCCACGAGACCGCCGCTGGCCACGGTATCCGGCTTATAAGTGACAGCGGAAACAGTAAGGCCGCTGTTTTGAGCCGCTTCCAAAATTTCACCCACCACCCGGGCAAAACTCTTGCGTGGCGGCGCCATGGCGGAAAAAGTCGCCAAATCCGTCATCCCCTGACGATACAGCGCGGTGACATCACCACCACCGGAAGCCAGGAGCCGCTGCTGTTCTGTTCGGCGGATCCGGAGCGCCTCATTCTCCGGCGACTGCCAGAACAACAGATACAGAACCAGCGCCATGTTCACGGCCAAAAGGGTGGCAAGGAAGATGAAGCTCTTGGGGCGAGCCCGGATGATTTCCAGAAGAAACTTCATAGCTTTGTCACATCCGCCCGGCAGCTGACACTGAAGGAAACTCCCTTCTGCGTCTCATCAACCTTTGATTCAGCCTGACTCAACAGGTAGATATCGGTGAAGAATTTGGAATCTTCCAGATTCTCCAAAAATTTTCGCATGAGATGAAAGTTTCTGGCCACTCCGGAAATGGTCAGTTTCCCCTCCTTCAGCGACGGCTCCAGCGAGGTCACCATGACGCCGTCGGGAACCACAACTTCCAGCCAGTCCAGAAAGCCGAGCCAGTTAAATGACTTGCGGCGGACAATACCGTTGGCGACCTTGATCTTCCCCAGGAGCGCCTGGTACTCCTTGTCGGAGATCCCTTTGCCGCCGGCCTTGATTCGGGCATCCACCATGGCAAGCTCTGATTCAATTTCAGCCTGACGGGTGAAATTCATGATGACGGAAAAAGCAAGCCCACTCGCCATGGCTGCCAGGAGGAAGCCGGCGCAGGCCAGCAGCAGATTGACCTGACGGGAGTTGATATACCTTCGAGTGGCGAGATTAAGAGTAAAACGCATCAGAAAGCCCTCGCTGCCGCGCCAAGGGAGGCCGACAGGATAAAAGCGGCGTTGCTGTCCAAGGAGATGCCGGGGCCGGCCTGGACAAACCGCTGCGCCTCCAGGAGCAGCGGGTCAAGGGCGGTCGCATCGGCGATGACGTCATGGAGCGACTCCCAGAGCGTTTGCGGCGCGTGGCAGAAACAGCTTCCCAGTTCCCGCAGCGGGTTCTTCTCCCGATAAACAAGAAGGGAGCTGCTGATTTCCTGGAAGAGTCGCGCCGGCTCAAACTGCCCCCCCGGCAACTCCTTGCTCCGGTAGAATTCCAGGACGCCGTCATAGAATACCATGATCCCCAGGGAGCCGCAGAAACAGGAGATCAGGATGCAATTTTCCGTCGGTTCGATTCGGCGGGCAAAGAGTCGGTACAGGTTAAAGAAGGTAAAATCCAGGGCATACGGTTCCAGTCCAGCCTCAACAAGCAACTCCTCCATCTGGAGAATTACCGGTTTTGCGATGAGCGAGACCAGGGCGGTCTGCTCGCCTGAATCCTTCTCCCGGATGATCTGATAATCCAGATGGGTCTCCTGCATATCCAGGGAACCATGTTTTTTCAGTTTCCAGCGGATAATCCCCGCCCCCTCTTCATGGCTCCGGAATCGGGTCTCCAGTTCCACCAACATGACCCTGCCGCAGGCATCGGGAAGTGAGACGGAGACGCGGCTTGTTTTTGTTCGGAGCTTCTCCCATGCCGCCCGGAGCTGAGTTATGAAGTGGGCCGGGAGGAGGACGGCGGGCTCCTTGTGGGAGAAACGGATCATCTCCGCCGTCATGGGAGCCACGGCGAAGGCATCCAACCGTAGTTCCTCCTTCCGGCGGGAAACCAGGGAAAACTTCACCCCGTCCCGCCCGATCTCAAGACCCAATGATTGTGACGAAAAAAACATAGAACCCTTATTCCACAAACGTAACTCGGTTGATCTCTTTCAGCGTCGTCTCTCCCAAAAACACCTTATCCAGGGCCGATTCCCGCAGGAACTGGGTTCCCGATGCCCGCGCGGCAGCCTTGAGGCGGGCGATGGGGGTCTTGGCGCTCAACAGCTCCCGCATGTCATCGTCAAGATCCAGGAGTTCCACGATGGCTGATCGCCCCCGAAACCCGGTGCCGTTACAGTCGGTGCAGCCGCGTGAATCATAAAAAATCTTCTCCCGGTGCAGTTCGGGATTAAGCCCCGACGCCAGGAGAACTTCATCCGTGTGCGTGATGGGGCGCTTGCATTTGGGGCAGAGTTTACGCACCAACCGCTGGGCAAGCACACAATTGAGGCAGGAGACGAAGTTATAGGGATCGATCCCCATATGCAGGAACCGTCCCAGAACGTCGAAGATGTTATTGGCGTGAACCGTCGTAAAGACCAGATGCCCGGTAAGAGCAGACTGCACCGCGATCTGCGCGGTCTCCGGGTCGCGAATCTCTCCCACCATGATCTTGTCCGGGTCATGACGGAGAATGGAGCGAAGCCCCCGAGCAAAGGTGAGCCCCTTCTTCTCGTTCACCGGGATCTGCACGATCCCCTTGAGGAGATACTCCACCGGATCTTCTATGGTGATGACCTTCTCCTCCCCGGAGTGAATCTCGGAAAGTGAGGCGTAGAGGGTGGTGGTCTTGCCGGAACCGGTGGGGCCGGTCACCAGCACCATGCCGTAGGGCTCCCGGATCTTTTTCCGAAGACGAGCGATCTCCCGGTCGCTGATCCCCAGAATCTCCAGGGTCAGACCTTTCAGATTATTGGCGATGGACTCCTTGTCCAGAATCCGGATGACCGCATCCTCGCCGAAGGCGCTGGGCATGATGGAGACCCGGAAGTCGATGGCTTTGTCCTTGAGGCGGACCTTGAAGCGTCCGTCCTGGGGAACCCTCCGTTCGGAGATATCCAGTTCGCTCATGACCTTCAGCCGGGAGATGATGGGCCCCTGAAAATGACTATCGATGGTGTCGGTGGCTTTGTAGAGGACGCCGTCGATGCGGTACTTGATGACCACCCCGTCCATGGCGGCCTCGATATGAATATCACTGGCCCTCCGATTCAGGGCGTCCATGATGGTGGAGTTGACGAGCTTGATGATGGGGCTCGTGTCCTCGGAGATCTTCTCCACGGAGAGGATCTCGTCCCCCTTCTCGGTCTCGGTGACCAGTTGGAGCATGAAATCTTCGGAAACGTCCTTCAGGACCCGGCTGGTCCCCTCCCCTTTTTTCAGCACCGTCTCGATGGCGCTCTCGGAGGCGATCCTGATCGTCAGGGGGCGATCAAGTAGGATCTCCAGCTCATCCAGGCGAAGCACGTCGGTGGGATCGGCAACGGCGATGACCAGGGAGTCACCGGTCAATTCCAGGGGGATGAACCGGTACCGGTACATGGTATCCGGGGGGAGGTCGCCGAGAATCTCCTCCGACATGGTGAAATCGGAGAGATCCGCATACTCGTAGCCGAACTGAGTCGCCAGAGCCCGAGCCACGGCGTCATCAGTCAGCAGGCCGTCCATGACACAGATCCGGCCGAATCTCAACGGGGTCGTCTTCTGTTTATCCAGAACGAAGCAGAGTTCGGCCAGGGCCAGATCCCCCTGCTCCATGAGGATGTCGCCGATATTTTTTCGTTTAAACTGATAACTCATGGTCTTGCTACCCGACAGTGCCGGCGATTTTGAAGACCGGCAGATACATGGTGATGATGATGCCTCCGATAACCACCCCCATGACGATCATGATGGCCGGCTCGATGGCCGTGGCGAGCATTCCCAGCCGCTCTTCCAGCTCTTCCTCGAAATACTCGGAGATCTCCACCAGCATCTCTTCCAGAGAGCCGATTGTCTCTCCCACCCCCAGCATCCTGATGGCCAGGGGAGGCATGAACTGTTCGGCATCCAGGGCGACGGAGAGCCGCGTCCCCTCCTCAACCCTGGTCACCGCCGTGAGAAGTTTATGTTCCAGGGTCGCATTGTTGAGGGTTCCCACCACCATCTTGAGAGATTCCACGATGGGGATGCCGCTGCCGATGACCGTGGCCAGGGTCCTGGTAAAACTCGTCAGGGAGTACTTGCGCCACATCTCCCCCACCATGGGGATCTTCAGCTTGTTGGCGTCCATGACGTAGCGCCCTTTTTCCGTGGCGGACCAGCTCCGGAAAAGCGCCACCGCCCCAAACCCCAAGGCAACGAAGAGGAAGAAAAAACGGCGCAAAAAACCGGTAAAGGTGATGAGCATCTGAGTCGGCGCCGGGAGTTGCGACCCGGCATCGGCGTACACCTGGCTGAAGGTAGGGACCACATAGACCAGGAGCACCGTGATGGCCAGAGTCGCCACCGTAACCAGGATACCCGGATAGACCAGGGCGCCGATGAGCTTTTTTTTCATGCCCTCGGACTTTTTCAGATAGAGGTTAAACCGCTTGATGGTCAGGGGGAGGTCCCCGGTCCGTTCCCCCGCCATGACGGAAGCGACGTACAGTTGCGGGAAGGCCCGGGGGAATTTCTGCAGCGCCTCGGAGAGGGAGCGTCCCCCCTTGATATCCTCACGCACATCCCTGAGAATGTCAGCCAGCCGCCCCGAATCGATCCGTTCCAGAATCGTATCCAGCGACTGGATAATGGGGAGACCGGCCTTGAGGAGCACCAGGAGTTCCTGGTTAAAGGTGATGAGTTCCTTGTTTCCCACCCGGTTACGGGCGATCCCCTTGTCCCAGAGAAACTGGAACGCTCTTTTCTTGACCCCGAAAACGAAAAAACCCTGATCCTCAAGGCTCTGCCTCAGCATCTCCGGGTTGGCGGCCTCCAACTCTTTTTCAAAAATACGGCCATCAGCTGAGCCGAGCTTGCAGGTAAATAGAGGCATAACGTCTGTTTTGTACCACAGTTCGGATCAGATTCAAATCAAAATCAGGCGTTAACCATCCCCACGACCCAGAGGAGATAGGCAAGAAGCATGGGGAGCCCCCAACGTAGGGCGGCGGCGCCCCGAAATATTCCCCGGTGAGGAAAAACCGTCAGGGTGAACCCCACCGTGGTCGCCAACCAGAGCCAAAATCCGACCTGGGAAACAACGCTCCATGTGGTCATCATGACTTCCCCCCGGCTGAACCGGTAAGCTTTCGGAGAAGCGATCCAAGCTTCAGTTTCCAAACCATGAAGATAGCCTCCCGCACGATCCGTTTGGACATCTTGGAGCTCCCCGCGTGGCGGTCTATGAAGATAATGGGAGCCTCTCCCAGACGAAAGCCGTGCTCCATGCAGCGATAGTTCATCTCAATCTGAAAGGAGTAACCGTCGGAGCGAACCGCTCCCAGCTCTATGGTCTCCAAAACGGCGCGGCGGAAGCATTTGAAGCCGCTGGTGCAATCATGGAGCTGAAGACCGGTGACGATCCTCGTATAGACGCTGGCGCAGTAGCTCAGGATCAGCCGCCGGATGGGCCAATTCACCACGCTGACCCCGTTCAGGTAGCGAGAGCCGATAACCACATCGTACTCGTCCATCAGCCTGAAGAAGAGCGGGAGAATCGTCGGATCATGGGAAAAGTCGGCATCCATCTCCACAATGTAGTCGGCACCCTGTTCCAGGGCGTAGCGGAAACCTTCCCGATAGGCGGAGCCCAGACCCAGCTTTCCGCTCCTGTGGAGCAGGTGAATACGGGGATCGGCAGCAGCCATGCTTTCCAGCAGGGGGCCGGTGCCGTCGGGGGAGTTGTCGTCCACCACGAGAATTCGAATCCCCGGATCCTGTTTCAGGATCTCGGGTATCAGCCGTCCGATGTTATCGCGCTCGTTATAGGTAGGTATAACCACCATGGCCATCATAAGAAGAGACCAGTGGGGTAAAATCCGCTCCCTTTGGGGGGAAGAGTTGGGGAGGAAGTGAGGATACAGTTCATGAAGGGCATGTGTTGCACGGTAAACGATAGGGTCTTATGAAGTCAAGGCAAAGAAGGCTGCTTTACAAAAAATATCGAAGAGGGGGTGAACCAACCGGAGTCATAAGGCAAAAAAACCGGCAACCTTTTAAGGCGCCGGTTTTTTATTTTAAATGGCGGGGTCGACGGGACTCGAACCCGCGGCCTCCGGCGTGACAGGCCGGCGTTATAACCGACTTAACTACAACCCCGCAAAACGTAATTAGTTACATCGTGCCGAACGTCTTGGCGTCAGGCAAGAAAACTTATACAGGGTTCAGAAGGAAAATGCAAGCATAAAAAACAAAAAACGGTTATTACTCTCTCCCGCTCAGGACAGACATCCTCCCCCGGCAAAATCTCGAGACGTGAGATTGACTTAGAATTATCGGCGTCGTGACGTTGACCGGAGGAACTTTTTTCACCCAGCCATCTCATGGGACCGTTTTCGGCTCCCGCCACGCCTCCCAAGCCTCCAACATGCAGTAGAAACGCCGTTCCCACCTTTACATAGCCCCCCCTGCTCTGCTATCATGTCCGACTTATGAAAATTAAATGTCTCGAGATTCTAGGTTTCAAATCTTTTGTTGACAAAGTCACGATAGACTTCCAGCAGCCGATCACCGGCATCGTCGGTCCCAACGGCTGCGGCAAGTCCAATATCGTGGACGCCATTCGCTGGGGAATGGGTGAGCAGTCGGCAAAAAATCTCCGCGGCAAGAATATGGAGGACGTGATCTTCGGCGGAAGCGAGAGCCGCAAACCGCTGGGAATGGCCGAGGTGTCGCTTCTCTTCTCCACCGAGGACAGCTTGGCCCCCTCCAAGTACCTGAACTACTCCGAAATCCAGGTGACCCGCCGGCTCTACCGGGACGGCGAGAGCGAGTACTATCTCAACAAGAGCCCCTGCCGCCTGCTGGATATAGCCGAACTCTTCATGGATACCGGCGTGGGGAACAAGGCCTACTCCATCATCGAACAGGGGAAGATCGGCGCCATCCTCCACTCCAAACCTGAGGAGCGGCGCTTCCTCATCGAGGAGGCCGCCGGCGTCACCAAGTTCAAGGCCCGGAAGCAAGTGGCGCTCAGGAAGATCGAGCATACCCGCCAGAACCTCCTCCGCCTGGGAGACATCATCGCCGAGCTCAAACGGCAGGTAAACAGTCTGCAACGTCAAGCAAAGAAGGCCGAAAAATTCAAGGGGTGCCGCGAAGAGTTAAAGGAGATAGAACAGTTCTTCGCGGTTCGCTCTTGGGAAGCGCTGGAAGATGAACGGAAGAGCACCGCCCGAAGCCACGGTGAGGCGACAACCCGGCTGGAAGGGGTGACCGCCAATCTGGAGAGTGGCGAACTCCGCCTGGAGGAACGGCGAATCTCCCTTCTGGAAGAGGAACAAGAGGTAAATCAAGCCCAGGAAGAAGCGTACAAGCTCAAGAGTGACCTCCAGAGTGTGGAAAACCGGTTGGAGTTCCAACGCAAGGAACAGACGGCGCTGGACGGGCGGAAGCTCCGCCTCGCGGAAGAGTTGATCGGATTGGAGCGGCAGAAGAGCGAGGCGGCGAAGGAACGGGAAGCTCTTGAGGCCCATCGGGGAGAGTACGACAACGATATCCAGGCGGACGAGGTCCGGCTGATTGCAAGCGAAGAGTCGCTGGCGGAACTGACTCGCACCGAACTGGGGCTGTCACGCCGGCTGGAAGAGAGCCGACGGGAACTTTTCGACCTCCTCTCCCAGATTGCTCAGATCAACAATGCCCAGAGCGGCGCCACCCGGAGATTGGAATCCATGGCGGAGCGGTTTAACCGGCACCATCGGGAGAACGTTCAACTCCAGGAACGACTCGTTGAATCCATGACCCGCGGTTCCGGGCTGGAGGTCGACCTGACCGGACAGCAACGACTGCGTGAGGAGCAGCGAATCCACATAGAGGAGCTCCGGGAACGGGAGGCGCTCCTCAAGAGAGAGTTTCACGATACCGAGCAGGAACTCAACCGACAGCGTAACCTCCTCAGTGGTCGAAAGTCCCGACTCCACTCTCTCCGGGAGTTGGAAACCTCCCTCACCGGCTATGGCCAGGGGGTGAAAAGCCTCCTCCGGTCATCGCATTTCTCCGGTCGTTTTCAGGGGGTGCTGGCGGATCTTCTGGAAACCGGCGAGGCCCATGAGACCGCCCTGGAAGCAGCCCTGGGCGAACGGCTCCAATATCTGGTCACCCCCAACAGTGCCGATGCCCGCGAGGCCATCACCTTTCTCCGGGAAGGAAAAGGGGGACGCGGCTCATTTATCATCGGAGTTCCGACCATCCCCTTCCCGACGGAGGTTCCTGGCGACTGCGTGGAACTCCGCTCTCTCGTGACGGTCAACGGTGAGTTCGCCTCTCTGGTGGAACCGCTCCTGGCCGGGATCTATCTGGCATCCGACCTGGAAAGCGCCCTGGATCAGGGGGGGAGATATCCCGGCTGCACCTTGGTGACCCCCGGCGGTGACCTGATCACCGCCGGCGGCATCGTCAGCGGCGGCTCCCCGGAAACAGCCGGCCCCGGCATTATCTCCAAGAAGCGGGAGATCCGGGAACTCACCCTGGAGGTTGCGGCGCTGGTCGCGACCATCGCCTCCCTGGAAGGGTCTCGTGACAAACTGAAACGGGACTCCCTTGCCGCGGAAGAGGAGAGTCGAGAGCTCAGACAACAGTTTCACCAAGCGGAACTTCGGATCGTCAATCTCCAGAAGGATCTTCAGCGATCCAAGGAGGAACAGCAGCGGATCCAGGAGCGAGTGGAGGTCCGGCAGATGGAGGACGACCAGCTTACCCAGGAGCGGGAATCGCTGGAGCAGGAGATTCGGGATTCATCCAGGGGGAGAGAAGAGCGGGAAGAAGAGAAGCAGAAGATCGAGCTGCGGTCGGATGAGCTGCGCGCCCTCCTGGAAGGGCGCAAGGAGGAGCTAACCGTGACCCGCGAGCTGGTCACGACTCTCAAGGTGAGGAGCGCCTCCCTCAAGGAAAAACGGGAGGCGAACCGCCGAGCGGTGCGGCGACTGGAAGAGCTCTCACGCGACCAGGAGTCCCGCATGGCCGCGCACCGGCGGCAACTGTCTGAAGGGGATACGGATCGGGTCCGCCTGGAGCTGGAGATTGCCGAGAATGACCGACAACTGAAACGGCTCCTTCTGGGGAGCGGCCTCCTGGAAGCAAGACTCTCCTCCACCAAGGAAGAATACCAGCGCCATGCCGACGGGATCAGGGAAGAAGAGAGCGTACTGAGAGGGCTCCGTTCCACCTGCGAGGAACTCCGCCGCACCGTGGCCCAGAAGGGAGTGACCCTCACCGAACTGGCTCTTCGGATGGAAAACCTTGAGCATTCCCTTGCCGATCGCTACAGGGTGAACCTCCGGGAGATCGCTCCGCTCTTCCGGGAGAAGGAGTGGGACGAGGAGGAGTTGCGCCGACGCCGGTCATCCTTGCAGAAGCAGGTGGATGAGATGGGTGAGGTCAACCTCACCGCCATCCAGGAGCACCGGGAACTGGAGGAACGATTCGAGTTTCTCACCTCCCAGAAAACAGACCTGGAGGAGTCGCTGAACGGACTCCAGCAGGCGATCCAGAAGATCAATCGGACGACACGCAAACGGTTCTTCGAAACCTTCAACCTGGTAAACGCGAAATTCCAGGAGCTCTTCCCGCGACTTTTCCGGGGGGGGCATGCGGAGCTGCGACTCACCAACGAAGAGGACCTTTTGGAGAGCGGCATAGAGATCATCGTCCAGCCTCCGGGGAAGAAGCTCCAAAACGTGACACTTCTCTCCGGGGGAGAAAAGGCGCTCACCGCACTCTCCCTGGTCTTTGCCATCTTCCTCATAAAACCATCCCCTTTTTGCCTCCTGGATGAAGTGGATGCCCCCCTGGACGACGCCAACATCGGACGGTTCAACGAGATGGTGCGGGAGATGAGCGCCATTTCCCAGTTCATTGTCATCACCCATAACAAGGGGACCATGGCGGTTGCCGACACCCTCTACGGGATCACCATGGAAGAGCCGGGAATGTCCAAGATGGTCTCGGTGAATTTGAATTGAATTGGTGAAGGGTGATGGGTGAAATAAACCCCGAACGCTGAACCTAAAATTTAAAACACAAAACATAAAACAGCTTCTAGGAGATTGAGGCATGGAAGAAAAAAAAGGCTTTTTCAAAGGGCTCTTGAGGAAATTTACCGGCGTTGGTGACGCTGTTCCCGTGAAGCCGCAGGAGCAACAGGAAGAGATTCCGGAGGTATCGTCTCCGCCGCTCCCTCTTGCCGACGAGCATCATTCGAAATCCCACATTCAACAGCCGATATCCCAGGCGCCACCACCGCTCCCGGTGGAGGAGCCCACTCAGCCGGAAGAAGAGAAGAAAACCGGTCTCTTCGCCAAGCTGTTCGGCGGCGCGGATGATGAAGCTGCCGACTCCACGGAGAAAAAACCGGGTTTTTTTGAACGGCTGAAAAAGAGCCTCGGCAAGACCTCCGAGAGCCTCGTGGGACGGATCGACGCACTCCTCCTGGGGAAGAAGAAGATCGACGCCGATACCCTGGAAGAGCTGGAAGAGATCCTCATCACCGCGGATCTGGGGGTTCCGGCGACGGTGGAGCTGATCCGGACCCTGGAGCAAAAACTCAAAAGAAACGAACTCCAGGACGGCGAGATGCTGAAGAAAACACTCAAGGAGGAACTGATCGTCAGGCTCCACCATGAGCAGCAGGCGCTGGACAGCTCAAAAAACTCTCCCTTTGTCATCCTCGTCATCGGGGTCAACGGCGTAGGGAAGACCACCACCATCGGCAAACTTGCCTGCAAGTTCCGGGCAGAGGGAAAGAGCGTCATTCTGGCCGCCGGTGATACCTTCAGAGCCGCCGCCTCGGAGCAATTGGTCATCTGGGGAGAGCGGGTGGGGGTGGATGTGATCCGGGGAAAGGACGGTTCCGACCCTTCCGCTGTGGTGTTCGATGCCTGCAAAGCGGCTGTGGCCCGCAAAAGTGACATTCTCCTGGTGGACACCGCCGGCAGACTCCACACCAAGGTCAACCTCATGGAGGAGCTGAAAAAAATCCGCCGGATCATCAGCAGGGAGATCCCCGGCGCCCCTCACGAGACCATGCTGATCCTGGATGCCGCCACCGGCCAGAACGCCGTAAACCAAGCGCGGATCTTCAAGGAAGCGGCGCAGGTGACCGGCATAGTTCTTACCAAGTTGGACGGGAGCGCCAAGGGGGGGGTTGTGGTGGCCATCCGCCGGGAGTTCGATCTTCCCATCAGGTACATCGGCATCGGGGAGAGTGTGGAAGATCTGCGTCCCTTCGACGCGGTGGAATTCGTGGAGGCGCTGTTTTAAACCAAAAAACCGCACCCTTTCCTGATGCGGTTTTTTGGTTTCTGAACGATAAAGCCGGCGGCGGCCACGACTTTGGTAGGAGGGACGTCCCCATATCTACCTCTTTTACTTTGCCTGCATAGTCATAATTTCCGGACCAACTACGAATTTATTGTTCTTTTCAATTGTATTCAACACGTAAACAGTACCATCCGGGGCTTGAAACCATAGATTTTCTGAATATTTACCACTATCCTTGCGTTCAGTTACGGATATTAGTTTCCAACTCTTCGGTATGGAAACGCTTTCTGTAGAATCTAATGCCGTAACCGGAGTCATGAAATATTTTGTATTCAAATTAATGCCGGTCATATCTTGTGCCCATACACATCCTACCATTGTCAGCACGACAGCTATCGCCAAAATAGTCTTTTGCATAATTCTCCATCCTTTAGACCGATTTATTTCCAGTTGATCGCTACCGATCCGACTTCGTGGAACGCCTATCCCAACTACTCATCAAGACACTAACCGACGGTCTTACATGTTTTTTTTAAGTAAGTAAAGAAGTTAAGTACGTCCCGCTCAGCCCCCCGCTCAGCCCGCTCAGCCCCGCTCAGCCCGCAAGTCAAGGCTCGTGTCCTTGTCAGGATTGAGCGTCTTGCTTCTGGAAACGCAGGCGATGCTAAGCCTGTGGGTGAGGGTGTTTCGGAAATGCGGATCAACTATGGTCCCGGTTATCGAGTTTATTTTATCCAACGCGGCAGCGAATTAATCATTCTTTTGGCCGGTGGCGACAAGAGCAGCCAGTCTCGGGATATCAAGGCAGCAGTTCTGCTTGCTCAGAACCTATAGGAGTTAAAAATGTCCAAAACAGCTACCAGTCGCTATGATGTTGCTGAACATCTCCGTACTCCGGAAGAAATGGCCGCCTATCTTGAAGCATCTTTCGAAGAGGCTAATGGCGATGCTGCCTTTATTGCCAAGGCCCTTGGCGACATAGCCCGTGCCAAGGGGATGTCTCAAGTGGCGCGCGATGCCGGTCTTTCTCGCGAAAGCCTCTACAAAGCTCTTTCAGGTGAGCGAGTTCCTGGCTTTGATACTATTTTAAAAATCGTTTCAGCACTGGGACTTAAACTTCACGCAGAGGCCGCTCACTAGTTTCTTATTCTTATTGTCATTTATCATGATTGCTAAACAGTTCGACTACTAAAACGGCGGTGGAATTTTATTGCTTCACGCTATTTGCCTCAATCTTTTCGCGACCTTTTTTGATCATTAAAAGGCCAAGAATCAGTAAAAACATCCCCAAATATATCAGCAAACTATTTGAACTTTGCATCAAGGACAAGCTGGCCAAGGCAAGAAGTGACCCGATGATCATGACAACCATATCAATTCCTGATTGCTACTAATCTGCGGCTGAGGAGTTTGCGACGTATTCTGTCACATACCTGTAGTATCGTCACGGTATCCCACCTTTGGAGGTATACCGTGAAAAAGAATTGGATTCAACTTCAGCCTGGCTTGAGTCTTCCTGAGTTTCTCACCGTTTATGGCGAGGAGCAACAATGCGGGGCGAGCGGGGGGCGGGGGCGAGCGGTAGGGGGCGAGCGGTAGGGGGCGAGCGGTAGAGTAGAGAACAGGTTCGGGACTGTACCGGGTATGCGTTCTCATCACTTTCGTTAGACGAGGATACCATCCATCTCAACCCAGCCCCTGCCCTCCCTCATCAAACCGTGCTTGGAGTTTTCCCCCACACGGCTTTCCGATGTTCTTCACTACAAAGCATGCGCTTTCTTCCAACCCGCTGTTGTTGGCACCTTATATAAACCGTATTCGCCATAGAGAATCTTGCTGCAAAATTTTGAGAAAAAGCGGGACAGAAAAAGCGGGACAGATTTATTTATTACCAAAGAAAAAGCGGGACAGATTTATTTATTACCAATGAACCGAAGCAGTGATATATAGTGGCATCACCTCTCCCCTGTACTCAAATTGCGAAATTGCAATCCTGGCACCACCTCTCCTTTTGCCGACCATCTTGGCGCCTGCAAGGCACGGTAGGCGTTAAACCGTGCGCAAGAAAAATATTGTCTGCGAAATATTTGCTTTGTTACTGATGGGAATGAAGCATTTGAGGAGAGAACGGTTGAACACTCTGCCATTCATTTGACGCATGTTCCGCTTGCCATAAATCGAAGTTCTTCTGTAAATTAAGCCAGAAAATAGCAGTAGTATCAAGTGCACGGGATAAACGAAGTGCCATATCGGGTGTTATCGCGCCTCTCTCATTGATAATTTTGGACAATGTTTTTCTTGAAACGCCGAGTATCGATGCCATATCATTAATAGTTACGGATAAAGGTATTAAATAATCTTCTTTTATAATCTTCCCTGGGTGTGTGGGCTCTCTTTCTATTTTCCTCATAATGGCACCTCTCAGTGATAATCGGCGTAATCGATAATGTATGCATCGCCATCGATAAACTCGAAAAAAATTCTCCAATTTCCAGATACATTTACAGCATAGTGGTCTTTTTTATCACCGAGGAGTTTGTGCAAGTTTGACCCTGGATAGTTCATATCCAGTAATTCATTTGCGGCATTCAGTCGGTCAAGAATTCTCTCAATTCTGTTAGCCTGATCCGGCTTTATGCCCTTTTTCTTTCCCGTATAGAAAAACTCCTCAAGACCTTTATGTTTAAATGATTTTATCATTCGCAGATAGTAACCTCACAGGTTACGCCTGTCAAGGAATTAATCAAGACAACCTGTTCGCGGGAGGACGGGACGGGAAGAATATTGAGTCCATAAGTATATAAATTTCTCCCATCGAGGAACAGTGTTAAGCCGGCATCAATAACTTGTTTCAAAAAATAACGGGCGCAAGGCTGACCGGCCGGTTTCTTGGGCCGGTCGAGCCGTTTGTTGGAAATTTCAGTGTTGTCGTCTCTTTTTTATACAAAAGGGGAATGGAGAGTTGGGCACTCATCCCCTTTCATTGGCTTTGAATAGATTACCCCCGGTATTTCCTTCAACAACTTACACAACTTACCAACATCCCCCCGGTGGCATGGGC
>CAIYUY010000052.1 GCA_903929485.1 uncultured Desulfuromonadales bacterium | reverse complement strand
GTTGGGCCTCCTTTTTTGAGTTAGGATGCTCAACCTATATCAACAATTTTACTTATGTGATGTTCACAAAAAAAAATGATCTAAAAAACGTATAGATACGAAATCAACGCAACATAAGTGCGGCCTTCACATAACGCATATTATGTGCAGCAGCACATAATGTGCGGGAAAACTGCATGTCCGGTTTGATGAGGGGGGGCAGGGTAAACCTGTTCCCTACTCTACCCATCTCCCCTTGCTTCTTCGCCCGCCCCGACTTCGCAGAAAGCCTCTCCCAACTACTGATCAAGACACTAACTGACTGTCTTAATTGGTTTTTTGAGTAAGTGAACAAGTGAAGTACGTCCCCCTCGGCACCCCTCGGCACCCGTCCCCCTCGGCACCCGCGGGGTCTGGTCGGAACCTCACGGGATTCAGCCAGACAGTCATTAACGCGACATCGGGTCGCGAAACGGTGGTGAGGCTGACCGGCCGGTTTCTCGGGCCGGTCGTGCCGCTTGTTGGAATCCTCGGTTTTTCGATCTCTTGGGTGTTGACTTGTGTAAACAAATTGTTTATAAATAGCCTATGATTACATCATTTGCGAACAAAGAAACAGAAAAACTTTTTACTACCGGAAAGTCAAAAAAGCTTCCGACTGAGATCATAAACCGCTCGATCATGCGGTTGACACAGTTGGACAATGTCCGAGAGGTTTCGGATTTGCTGATACCTCCATCGAACCGCCTTGAAACCCTTTCCGGCGATAGAGTAGGACAATGGAGCATCAGGATTAATGACCAGTGGCGGATATGTTTTATGTTTGCCAACGGCGAGGCTACTACCGTCGAAATTACCGACTACCATTAAGGAGAGAAATTGTATGGCTATCGCAAACGGACTTCCGCCCATCCATCCAGGGGTATTTTTGAAGGAAATACTTGATGAACTTGGCATGTCTCAAAATACTTTTGCTCAGGCAATAGGTGTTTCACCTATGCGTATATCTCATGTTGTCAAAGGTTGCCGTCCTGTAACTGCAGAGCTGGCGGTGCTTTTAGGTAAGGTATTTGGACAGACGCCTACCTACTGGATGAACCTGCAAACCAGTTACGACCTGAAAACCGTTGAAAAAAAACTGATACAAAGACTACAACAAGTACAACCACTTTCGCTGGCTGCGTAGGTTTCGCCACCATCAGCTCGTCTCTATCTCTTTGATTATGATGGCGTGCATTATACCCTTCTCTAAACAACTGAGTCCGAAGATCCCCTCCTCGGACTCAATTGTTTTTACGGTCTATTTCTTTCCTGAAATTTCATCAGCAGCTGCCACAACGGCACCAGCAGCAGAAACAGCGCCTATAGCACCTAGAACAGGTAACGCAGCGATACCACAAGTCACTGTTGCTGCTGTTCCTACTGCCTTCACTATACCGTCAACCCCCAGGACGGAGCCTTTGTCCTAGTGGCCAACAAAAGACAAGGCTATGGAGAGTCAGTAGATTGGCTACCTTCAATCAAAATTCACCCCTTCAAATACGTCACCTCAAACCCTCGGGTCAGCCTGGTCTCTTGTAACGCCTGCTCCAACGAGAATGCTCCGGCCTCGTATCTCAGAAAAATATCTAATCCCCGATCTACGGAAATCTTCCATCCGGTGTCCGTCACTATGCTCCTGGCATGAAACCCCGCACTGACATCCAACTCCCAGGTGAAGGCAATCCGTGTCCCGGTAAAGGTCTCTACCAGCTTATCCAGGAGTTCGGCCTGCTTGATACAACTCTCCGTATCGGATTGCGTGACAAGATGCACGGTCATCTCGTCCCCTTCCGGTACGAGTTCGTACGCCATCTGCAGGAATTCCATGACGTTCTTTACTTGATAAAACGCCCGGACAAAGGGATCTCGAATCACGACCGCTCGTGCATCTTTCAAATAGGATGCAAAGAGGAGCCGATAACTCCACCCCTTGGCGTTTTCCGGCAACACAAGATGCTTCGGCCCTGGTTCCTCTGGTGAACTTACCTTATTGCTCCAGCAACGTCCGGTGGCGAGTTCGTTTCTTCCTGGGGTTCCTCACTCCCTTCGCCATGATGAAAACCCGGTGGGTTGGCGAAGGTAGGATACTGTTTTTCTTCCGGTGTAATGACCGTTACGCTCTTGCCGTTTTGGACGTTCCGATACGTGAAGTCGTGCCGGGGGAAGGTGTCGTCGATACGCAGAATATGCTCGCGCACCCGCCGTCGGCACTCCATGGAGAACGCCAGTAACTCTTCAATCTCTTCCGCTGTTGCCTGTCCATGGGGATACAGGATCTTCATCAGCCCGGAAAAGGTCTTTTCAAAACCGGTCTGGTCACGAATGGAGAGCTCCGACGCAATCTCGAACTGATCTTTATAGGCTCCGGTGAAGTCCTCGCTCCGCTGGTGTTTGAAGATCTCCGCCACATAGTCAACAATGAAACCATAACCGCTGGTGAAGAGTTCATTCCTGATGGGGGAGACCTCCCAACCGGGATTGAAGGCGTGTAGCCGGTCCAGGAAGGCGGAATCGATATACTTATCCGGCAATTGATCGAAAAAATGGGACTGTTTGAGCATGTAGGCGACGGATTTCTTGGTGTTCCCCATGAAGACCATTGAGGCTTCGGCGCTCAACTGTTCGATCCCCCGGGAAAAAGACTTGTTCGCCATGTAGTTTTTCATGATGTCGACCAAGTTCTTGTCGACGTTCTTGTCTTTACCGGCGGATGAGCTGTTGCAGCTTCCCCCGGCGGGTGAACATCTCGGGGTTGAGGCCGATGCTCTGGAGCATCATCCCTATCCACTCCTCGGTGGTGAAGTTGGACCGGATGCGGACATACTCCTCGTAATCAGCACGGGAGACCTGGATCGGCTTGAGGGAGTCGATCTGCCAGGGGCTGGCCTTCTGGTCCTCGCCGACCTCATAGGTGAGATCCGTAATGGTCCAGATGCCGCCGACCAGGAGCTTGGGATGCCGCCGCACAAAGTCGTCGGAGATCGGCACCTTGGTCAGGCCGAGGTTGGTGAACTTCGCCTCGTAGAAGCCCCCCTTGTCGTTCAACTCCACGTTCACCTTGTCGATGACCTTGTGACGTCCCTTCTCCTTGATGGTGGATTTGACCAGTTCCGCCTGGTTCCGGTGAACGTAATGTTTGGCGAGAATCCGCTGCACCGACTCCAGGCCGGCCTTGAGGGCGGCAGCGTCATCCGTGGCGCAATGTTGCCCCAGCAGATATTCGAGGATATAGGAAGGAACTATGGCGTTCTGCTTCAATCCCTTGGTGAGGTCCTTGCGCACGACCAGCCCGGGGAACTGCTCCAGAATCTTGCGATCAAGGGGGCTCAAAGAGGGAGGAAGCGCCAGGGCGGCTTCGATAGGGTCAATCGTGCTGTTTTCAGTCTCAGAAGTCATCGAAATCACTCGCAAAGGGTTTTTGTAGTTTGATCCGGTGGCTCTTGTAGACCACGATCTGGGTTGTGCCGGTGATCGTCTCTTCCAGGCGGATTTCCACCTCCTGGTTGTTATACTCATCCGCTGTCCGGGCGAGTGTCAGGACAACGCTCTTCTCGCGGTGACGTGGGTCGGTGTCGCCGGAGTCAAAGGTCATGGTCCGGACTTCCGACAGGGGGAGGCCGTCAACGGTAAAAACGCCCACGCGCAAGATCCGGGGGAGCACCTTGTCGGCAACGGGTTGATCCTGATAGAGCGCCAGGGATACCTGTCCCGTGGTGATCTTGGCCGGCACCCGGAGGAGATCCACATCCACCTGTTCCGTATCGTCCATGCGAGCCTTATGGACCCGCAGCACCGGAATGATGACCTCCTGCAGCGACACCCCGCCATGAACGTACCGTTTTCCCGAACCTCTCAGAGGGAAACGCCCCAGGGCCAGGGGGAAGGCCGCCGTCCACTCACCGGTAAGCCCCAACTCCGCCGCCGTGAAGAGTTTGACCGACAGCGAGGCAACGATTCCCCGTCCCAGGGCAAAACGGCGGTCGTTATACAACCAGTCGGCGGCTTCGGGCAGGGGGAGGTCATCGACCCCTTCCACCGCCGACTGTTGAAACATGAAGCCGTGATCCGCCGTGATCAGCATATTGTTGCCGTTGGCGTTGGCGATCTTGCGCAGGATCTGTTCCAGCTCGTCCAGAGCCGTTTCCACCGCCGCCGTGGTGCGAGCCTCGGTTACCAGGGAATCTCCGACCTTGTCCATGAGGGCGATCTGTCCGTAGGCTCTCAAATGGTACTGACAGAGGCGGTATGCCGTGTCGATGCGATGCCAAGTAGCTATATATCTGCTTATGCCGGCATCCACCGTCTCCACGTTCAACTCAGCCGACTTGAGGAGCTGGCGCAAGGTGATCGCCTGCTCCAACGCCTCGTAGCCGTGCTGATGGTCCCTGAACCAGAAGGAACCGCGGCGACCCCGGATGGTCGATAATTCGGCGGTATCCTTTTCAAAGGCCTTGCAGAGCCAGTGAATGATGCTCTTTTCGAAGATGGGAAAGGTATCGGAACTTCCAATCTTCCGGACGTTTTCCGGAGCGTCGAGCCTTTCCGCAATGTGCAGCTCCGCCTCAAGAATTTTCGCCCACTCCCGGAAGGAATGACAGTTCACCTGGCTGTCCTTCCAGCGTTGCAGGAAGACCTTGGCGTGGGGATCAAGAGTCGCGCTGGAATCAAGAGGATTGGCCCAGCGGAACAGGGTCGTCACGAAGTCCCGCAACGACGGCTCCGGATTGGCGTAGCCGAAGGTCACGGCGACTTCTTTCCAAAACGTCACGATCAGGTTGGCCTGCCCCAGACACTCATCAACCTTGTCAATCAAGGAGTTGTTGGCCGGTTTGTTGAGAAAGCCATACAGGAGGTCGTCGATATTGGGAGCTGCCCCTTGCAGGACCGCCATCATCTTGAGCCTGACAGTTCCCGGAGTCTCGTCGCTGGTGACGAGATCGCGCAGGGACTCCAGCCGTTTCTGCGACTCATAGAAGCCGACGTGCTCGGCGACTATATCCCGGAAATCGTAGGGTAGGCCGACTTCCTGAAGGGCCAGTAGGTAGGAGGGACGTTCATGCAATTATGCGTTTCGTACGAAACGCATAATTGCATGAACGTCCCCATCTCCCCCATCTCCCCCCCCATCTCCCCCTGTAATTTATCTACAAGCTGGTCCAGATGCGTAGCTCGGCTCTGGATAAGCCGCTCACGAGCTTGCTGGTACAACTCTGCATCAATGATGCGTGTGCGATCTTTTCCCTCAGCCATCTTGAAACAAAGTTCCTGTCCAAGGGCATTAACCAACCAAGGTTGACCCTCAGTATCTTTCCAGAGCAAGTCAAACACCTTTTCCTCAAATTGTTGTCCTGTTTCCAAAGTGTGCTGACCAAATAGCTCCCTGACATCGACTTGGCTAAAATTGCCAAGTCGCAACGATTCTGCTTTGACGTTGAAGGCGGAACCACCTGTTATTATTTCTCCACTACTGGTATGGATACGATAATCTCGGACATCACGCACACCGCAGAGAATAACCGTTACGGGAAAATTATCCGGTCGGTCGGCATAACCGGAACGGAGCTGGCGCAAAACCGACACAAGAGTATCGCCAATCAAAGCGTCAATTTCATCGAGAAAAAGGATGGTAGGATGAGCAGGATCAGCTTGCGTCCATATTTTCAGTAACTGCATTAATGCTGCATTATGACCATAGTCGTTGAAAATCTTAAGCCAAGCATTGGCTGTTACCACATCTCCAAGGTGCATCTGTAACGAAGAAGCCACCTGGGAGCAGACGGTCCTCAGCCCATGAGAAACATCATTACGCGCTGTCTGTGCAGCTTCAATATTAGCGTAGATAACGCGGTATCTACCCTGTTTATTCAAATATTTCATCAATGCCATAAGGCAGGTTGTCTTGCCGGTTTGTCGTGGGGCGTGCAGGACAAAATATCTTTTCGAATCAATCAGGGAAATGATCTCATCCAGGTTGAATCTGGTCAAAGGGTCAACGCAGTAATGATCAGCGGCAACGCTGGGACCGGCGGTATTGAATTGTCTCATAGCCGTTTACACTCCATTCGCGCCCAATGACATCCCGTCCAGATAGAGTGTCTCCGCGCTCAGATCAATTTCGTTTATCCATTCCACAAAGTAGCCCCGGTTGCGTACTGTTTTGAAAGCATCGAGATTACGCAATGGTTCGAACGCTTCGCAGTCAAGCAGTGGTTTTACATCAAATCGGCGTTCCGCACCGTCATCAAAAATAATATCAATCGTCCAATCATCATTGGCATGAACGGTATTTATATATCTCATAATCAAAATCAAAACCTTTGTACGCGGATAAAGGCGGATGGACGCGGATCAACATTTTCATTCACTCCGAGGCATCTCGCTTGATTCCGGTTTTTTTCGTTCATTATCAAAGGCTTTCCTTCTTAATAGACAAGCAGCAAAGGATCGCATCAGTAAGGTATTTATCTTTTAGATCCGCGTTCATCGGCGTTTATCCGCGTCCTATTTGGTCCCGGCTTTTCCTTCATGGGTTCACAGCTTAATCCTCTTGCGCCGCCAAGCCGGGAATCGTTGCCAGGGCTGCTCCCAGCTTCAGATAATTCACCTTTACACCATCATCGAGATCAAGCTCTACACGCCGTTGGGCCAGGGGCAACAGAATTTCCCGTTCGTACTCCTCACAATCCCGGATAGCCTTTCGAATCTGGTCGCTTTCCTTGCGGGATTTGGTGACTTCACGCGGTGGTGTCGACTCACTGGCCATGAGATGTTCGAGATGCTCCAGGTGAGCGCGGAGCTTGTGCAGGTAATCACGCAGGTAACTGCTGCGCAGTCTGTTGGGGGTGTCCTTGGTGTAGCGGTGCAGGTAAACCAGGGCGCTAAAGCTCTTTTTCGGGCTTTGGAACAGCCAGTAGATGGGGCGCTTCTTGTAGGTCTGCAGATGGTTCTTGTAGAAGTCGGTCAGGAAGTATTTTCGGATATCCTTGCCCAGGGACTCTTCCATAAAGCGGATATTTGCTTCCAGGGTGGCATCCCCGAAGGTGGCGCGGAGGAAATCGCGGGTACGGGCCACGATGTCGTCCTCGAACCATTCACCGTCAAGGACCGGAATGATGCCGTCTTCATCGGGAGCGAAGGAAAGCTGCTCCTGCGGCCGTTCCACTTTGGCCAGGAACTCACGCAGGGAGTCGCCGGCGTTGGCGAGGATAAGGCCGGGGTGGTCGAGAGAATAGCGCCCCATCATGCAGCCGACGGTATAGGAGAGGAAGGCGGCCATGTCGCGGCGGGCATCAGCGCGAGCGAGGGTGATTTGCTCCTCAGGCACTTCAGGTTGCAACTCGCCTACGAGGCCGTAGGCGGTGATAAAGAGCCGGTTATTCTCCGTCTCCAGTTCCTGCATCCGGCGGATGGCGGCAGTGCTCTGCACCTCCCAATTTCGCCAACTCGACTCCAGCAACGTGGTCTTTAGCTCTGCCCGCAGCAACGGCAAGTCGCCGAAGTCCCACGAGGTCTCAAAGTTGTCCCAGTCGGTCTGAGTTGTTTTAACAGCCTCGTTCACGATAGGCTCCCAAGTACATCCAACATCCTCAGGCTCGGGAATCGGTATTAGACCAACAGTTCCCACTTCGAATTGAAAGATGGGAGCTAGAAACCCTGCGATAAGACCATTAACAGTCGAATTAAGCATACCAAGCAGCAAAGTCTGGTTCTCACTGTAAATCATCGGCCCAGCAGCGTTGCAAAGAAAGCCTTCAGGGACAAGTCGAGCGCTAAACGCTGATATCGTTATATCATTCCAGGTAATACCACTTTGGAAATAAAATTGCTCATTGCGAATAACAGACCGAAGTTTTCCATTTTGATCGTAGAAGCTTTTAAGGGCAGAACCATTACTCTCCCCGTTGACCACATATTCGTGATTTCCATACCATTTCCTAATTCTACTTTGTCAGATTACGGCCATTGTCACCAAGCAGTTTGAATCTCCCCCTCCCTAACCCTCCCCCGCTGGGTGAGGGGACTAAAAGCTAACCATCTATCCACACCAATTGGGGTGGGTTTAAGCTCCTCCCCCCAGCGGGGGGAGGTTGGGAGGGGGGTAGTAAGTGATTGCGGGTGAATGTGACAAAGTAGAACTCAGCCAGGCTATTTCGTGGTCCGGCAGCAGGAATCCGGCCAGCAGGGTACGGTCATCGGCGGTGATGGCAGCCAGGAGATCCGGCGGCAGATGGGGGCGCTGGAGAGTTGCATCCTTGGGGTTTTGTCCCAGAATTCCTACTTCCCGGAGCATGTTCCTGACGACCTGGCGGATCTTGGCCAGGGTTGCCGGCTGTAACGCCGCCAACTCAGGGTGGGCTGCAACCTTGGCGTGGATGAAATTCTCGTAGTCCGACGGCCGCAAGGTCAGGTCCAGACTCTCCATTTTTGCCCGCAAATTCTCCGCTACGTACTCAAAAATAAAGGGGCTGTTTTTCAGGACCGCCAGCCAGGCGACTGCAACCCGACTATCCGCAGGGGCAGTGGCCAGGATCTCCAACTGCCGGGTGGTCAGTTTTTGCAGGCGCCGGCGAAACTCCCGCTCCATGCGTACCGAACTGGAAGGAGTTCGGGCCTGCAGGGCGTTGGTGGAGAGAATCCGCCGTTTCGTCTGCTCCCAATCACCGGATAAGAGAAAATCTTCGGCGACGATGCGGGCCAATTCCGGTCGCAGGGAGGCGGCGGTAAAGGTCATGCCATACGGTTTCCGGTTCTGATCGTCACTGATAAACAAGGTCATCCTCGCCCGCATCCGGGTGCGTGTTCCTCATTAAAGTGATAGTTTGCCAATAATGAGGAGTCTGCCGCACTATATCGGATTCGATAACAATTATGAAGAAATAAAAAATGAAATAGTACACCGTTTATTACACCGCACCAGTGCCAAACAAAAACGGGAACAAAAGCTTGTCGCCTAAGTTCCCGTTTTTATTTGTTTTTTTGGTCGGGGCGAGAAGATTCGAACTTCCGACCCCCTGCTCCCGAAGCAGGTGCGCTACCAGGCTGCGCTACGCCCCGACGTGAATTACCTTTTTAGCGTTTCCCATGGTTTTTGTCAAGGAGAAAGTCGCCGGATGTGGCGAGTATACAATTTGTCCGGTCATGTCGCGGATAAAATGTTCGGTGTTTCTTGTCGCCGGGACAATTATAACGCACGCCCCTCTTTTTACTCGCTCGTCCCGACAGCAACCATTGTCATGGGGGTGTGAATTTTTGATAAATTTCAAAGCTTTCTTTGTTAATTTATATTGAAAATCAGGGTATTGTCACCTATAATGCGCAGGATTAAAAACCATAAGTTGTCACGATACGCCGTGGCGCTGTCAATAAAAGCCTGTTCCAACTGGATCCCAAAGTCACAGCATGTAGCTCGGTGGAGGGGGTACCCTCACCTTTAAAAAATATTTCGCAGCGTTCTAGGCCAATCTACGGGGGCGATTATTTACATGGCTGACGCCTCAGGCCTGGTATCCAGGCAGGGGTGGCCCCTTTGGCGTCATTAAGCGCGTTCTTCGCCCTACGCAGCGTAGCGTTGTTCACTGCTTTGATGTTTTGTCATGCAAACGGTGGTGCTAAGCTGCCTCCGCCAAGGGTAGATCTAGTTGTGGACACTCCTTCTTCGGAGTCTTCCTATGACCGGCAATCTCGATAAGCAGATTTGCTATTGTGGCGAACGTGGCGACAACACTTACTCCCTGCAAGGAATGAACACGCAGGGGTTCCAGCCCTTCACGATGCTTGAGAAGATTGTTACCTCGTTCCAGGTGTTTGCGCAGATTACGTAACTCACTGACTTGATTTACTATTTCTGGTATCTGGCCGAATAGTCCGGAATCAACCGGAATGTGTCGAGACTGCGAACAGACGGCAGCATGGCTGCACTCTCCCGGTTCAGCTGCGCATTTGAATTCGTGACCTTGTTTATCGTATCCGAGGTAGGTCATAGGGGTTTCACAGAATTCATGAGCAAAAACGTGGTGCCCCGCCGCCGCAACGTGATCCGGCACTTCAACTTTTGGTCGAGGCGGGGTGACTACCCGAACTTCATGTTTGTCGTAGATGGCTTCTGTAGTGACCGGAACGCCGTAGGCATCATCGCCGACCACCAAGTTAAGTTCCAACCCGATAGCCTGTGCCCACGCTACCAGTTGGTCCGTGAACAGGCTGTCGTGATGGTTGGCTGGAGCCGCCAAGGTCAAGAGCGGGCAAATTTGACCGGTCTTTGGATTGATGGCCGTCAACGTGTGGAGACGATAGCCGACAAAAAACTCAGACTTGTCGCGTTTCTTGCGGCGCTTCCCACAATCGGCGTCCAACTCATTGTAAATTCGTACTTTTTTACCATCGGGCATCTCAATGGTGGCCAACGGTCGCGGATTGCAGAACGCCGCCAAGTCTGTGGAGTCAATGCCTGCAAGTCGGAAGGAATGGTCGAATGCTTTGCTCTGGAACAACAAACAGATAATATAAACCATAAGGTTGCACAACTGACGGAACTCAAGGTGCTTACGAAACGTACTGAGTTGCCCATGGGTAATATTCTGGTTGCGGTTGATGGGAAGACCGATGAAAACGCGGTTAGCAGCCAATGATAGCGGTCTAACCTGTTCTTTGCAGAACCGGCGATAGCTCAACTCGGGAAACTTCAATGATTTAAGCAGTTCAGCTCGTAGTAACTGACAAGGGAAGAGCACATGCTGTGATGGAGTGTACTCCTCCCACGCTAAGAGTTTATTTATGATGCTGTTATCCAGCAAGTCGTCAATTAACAATAATTCCGGGTCTTTCAGATGTTTACTGCGCATAGCACTTGGCATTTTAATTATCTTACGTTGAGTGTATTCTATTAGGCTTTGCATGTCGGATAGAGTCATGAGCCCACGCATGGCTTCTATATTAGTTGTTGCTGTTAATTCATTGAGCTTCGAAGTTACAGGATCTTTAAAGTTGTATACTTCAAGGATATCATCAAGAATTTTTTGGGAAATATTCTTTTTTTCTTTTCGTTTTAGCCGTCTAAATGCAGGGATTGCCTTTAGCTGTTTATAAGCTAACCTACGTATTTCTTTTTCATGCATAATTGACTCCAGTATTATGACATAACTAAGGCAGATTAGGTCAATACTGTAGCACAATTTAAAGCATATATCACTGTTTTTATTATATTTTCAGCTTTCAGAAGAACAGGCTT
>CAIYUY010000051.1 GCA_903929485.1 uncultured Desulfuromonadales bacterium | reverse complement strand
TGGTACCCCGGATGGCCTCAAGCGCGACTTTCGCCTTGTGATGGCTGGTGAAACTTTTACGACTTTTCTCGCTCATTGCCTGCTCCTTGTTTGCAGGCTACCATCTTAAACTATTGTCCGAAAACTGGGGACCACTATAAAAGCCATTACTTGAAGGTCTTCGGTAATCCTGGTAAAGAAAAAAACTGGGTAACCAATAGAACCATTCGAGGACGATAACTTTTTTATAAATCAGCATCGTAATCCATCGGAGATAAATCATGATTTTGAAGCCGTGGTATAAGGTCGTCACCCCCCGTGAGGATCTGCGCGAAGGTAAACCGTTGGATGCGGCTGAGTTTGCGGTGCATTTGGATAAGGTGCGTGACGGTAATGCGCCACTGGACTATAAAGATCCGGTGCGTTTTTTCGAACGAACCTATATGACGCAAAATCTCATCGGCATGGGGGGCGAGGTTCTCCGCCGACTGTCCGGAGAGACGACGGAAACTTCGGCTATCTTCAATATGTCAACCCAGTTTGGGGGGGGAAAGACTCATGCCTTGGCCATGCTCTACCATTTGGCCATGCATGGCGCCGAGGCGAATGGTTGGTTTGGGGTTCGGGCGTTGCTGGATAAAGCCGGAATTGACAGTGTGCCGAAAGCAGCGGTAGCCGTGTTCGTGGGGACAGAGTTCGATTCTCTCACCGGTCGTGGCGGTCATGACGGCACTCCGTTGCGTCGGACACCATGGGGTGAGATTGCCTACCAACTCGGCGGCGAGTCTGCTTTCCGGTTGGTCGCCGAGCATGATGAACAAATGATAGCTCCCGCCGGCGATGTCATTCGGCAGTTTCTTCCCAAGGACCGTCCCACTCTTATTTTGTTGGATGAAATGATGAACTATGTGAGCCGCAATCGCAAATCGGGGCTCTCCGACCAGTTATATGATTTTTTGCAGAACCTTTCCGAAACGGTGCGAGGCGAAACTAACGCCGTGCTCGTCGTTGCCGTGCCGAAATCCAACGTCATCGAGATGACCGCCGACGATGAGGTGGATTACAACCGTTTCAAGCATATGCTGAACCGTCTCGGCAAGGCGATGATCATCTCGGTTGATAATGAAATATCTGAAATCATCCGGCGTCGTCTGTTCGAGTGGGACCCGAGGGCGGTAACTCCCGACGGCAAGGTAATGCTTACGAAAGATGCCCAGGATGTGTGTGAAGCTTACGGCAATTGGGTAACTAATCACCGGACTCAGGTGCCCAACTGGTTCCCCGTGGACAATGCCAAGGCGCAATTTCTCGCCACGTACCCCTTTCACCCCATGGTGCTGTCGGTTTTCGAGCGGAAATGGCAAACCCTCCCCCGGTTTCAGAGAACACGAGGAGTGCTTCGTTTATTGGCTCTTTGGGTGTCACGCGCCTATCATGAAGGCTACAAGGGAGCGCACAACGACCCGATGATCGGTCTCGGAACGGCGCCGTTGGATGACCCTCTCTTTCGGGTTGCGACCTTTGAGCAGTTGGGCGGTGAAGCGGTGCTGGAGAGCGTGGTGACGACCGATATCTGCGGCAAGCAGGAATCTTTTTCCACGCAACTGGACAAGGAGTCCATTGATACCATTAAGAAAGTACGGCTCCATCGCAAGGTCGCCACCACTGTTTTTTTTGAATCCAACGGTGGGGTGTTGCGGGTTGAAGCGACGATTCCGGAGATCCGGCTTGCCGTCGCCGAGCCGGATCTTGCCATCGGCAATGTGGAAACGGTTCTGGAGACACTCTCGGACTCATGCTATTACCTCTCCGTGGATAGAAACCGTTATCGTTTCGGCGTTTCACCCAATTTGAACAAGATCCTTGCCGACCGTCTGGCAAGTATTCAGGAGCAGCAGATCATCGAAAAGGTTCGTTCCGAGATACAGCGACTGTTCCAGGGTAACAACAGCGTTGAAAAGGTCTTTTTCCCTGAGCAGAGCTGTCAGGTCCCCGACCGTCCGGTACTCGCCTTTGGGATCGTGGCCCCGGAACATTCCGTATTGGAAGATAGACGTTTGCCGCGGTTCATCGACTCTCTGACCAGAGATTACGGCGCCTCATCCCGAACCTTTAAAAGCGGCGTGATTTGGGCTGTCCCGGAATCATCACAGGGGATGCGTGACGAATCCCGGCGGCTCCTGGCTTGGGAGGGAATCCAGGATGAAGCGCACGAGTTGCTGCTCGACGAGATCCAAAGACGGCACTTGGCGGAGAATTTGAAAAAATCGCAACGGGATCTGAAAGAGACGGCATGGCGAACGTACAAAAATCTGTATCTTCTGGCCAAGGACAACACCATTCGTAAGATTGATCTGGGGCTCGTCCACTCCAGTTCCGCCGACAGTATCATCACTTTTTACTTGAACAGATTGCGGCAGGATGGCGATATTGAAGAAACCATCAGTCCCAACTTCCTGGCAAGGAATTGGCCCCCTGTTTATAAAGGAAAAGAGTGGTCAACCAAGGGGGTCAGGGATGCTTTCTTCGCCTCGCCGTTGTTTCCCAAGTTATTGAACGCCGATACCATCAGAAACACCATCAGTAGAGGGGTAGGGGAAGGTTTTTTGGCATATGTGGGGAAGTCACCGGACGGCGCCTACCAGCCTGTCAACTTCAAGAAAGAGTTGTTACCCGCCGGCGTTGAGATATCCGATGACATGTACATCATCGAGAAACAGACGGCCGAGGAATATGAAGAGCGGCGCAAGCAACCGCCCCGAATTACCTCCATTTCCGTGACGCCGGAGTATGCGAGAGTAGAGCCGGGAAAACGCCATGCCTTTACCGCCAGGGGAGTGGATCAACAGGGCCAGGATTTTCCCCTGACAAATCTTGTCTGGTCCGCCACGGGAGGCGCGATAGACGGCGATGGAATCTACCTGGCTGGTAACGACGATGGGAGTTTCACCGCCACGGTGGTCTCGGACAACATAACAGGGATGGCAACCTGTATCGTCGGCAAGGAGATCGTTCCACCGCCTCCTCCACTAGAAAAGAAAAAATTGGTCTGGGCCGGGGAGGTGCCGGCTCAAAAATGGATGAATTTCTACACCAAGGTTTTGAGCAAACATGTCGGCAACGGCGCGATGAAGATCACCATGAATATCGAGATCACCCCGGATGGCGGGCTTTCACCGCAAAAGATCGAAGAAACAAAAGCGGCGCTGCGGGAGTTGGGGCTATCGGACAGAGTGCAAGCGGATTGATCATTACCGGCGGCGCTGATGACAAAAACTGTGCTCAGGGGGCTGAGGTATTGGGAACATTTATATATTAGCGGTGACTTTCATGTAATTGTGCGTTTCGTACGAAACGCACAATTGCCTGAACGTCACCGTTGCTCCCGTTATTAGTTTGCGGAAACCGGGACACGGAAACCGGGACAGGACTGATTTTCGCTAATGAATCTCTTAGAGGTGGTACTGGGCCAACTCGAAGGGCATGTGGTTACCGATTGGGGGAATGGTGCCGGCATTGCCACTGTGTAAATTGATGCAAGGTGGCGGACGCTGGGAATACCTTCGGTTTGCTATTTTGATGTTTTCCCCCTCTCCCCCGACCACACACTCTGACCATCCCGAAACGACATAGATCCTCCCTCCTCGATTCAACCAGGAAAGAACAGTCGGCACTGTCTGACCTGCCGACCGAATCCCTCCCAAACTACCATTGCTCAAGAAAACAGTTTACAGTTGCCCGACGTTTACACTATTGGTAGTAACAATGGACAGGGCGCCGACAAGACGACCATCTGCATGCATGTTTCCTCACTACGCCGGGGATCAACCCGTATGGTATTGGTGCGGGCCTCGCGGGCGGGGTAGGGGATGGTTGCCGGCTGGATCTGGGTAATATCCTGGTGTGGGAGAAACGTATGGGAGCAGCTAAACGCCGGGCGGTGGATCGCGCCCGATTTGATGTGGAAGTGGATATCCCCCGCTTGGCCGCCGCGATGCGCAAGTACGCCCTGGCCGCCAGCGACCGCCTCGGCTCCGACAGTTATATTCACGCGGCAATCGTCCGGGAGGTCCTGGCCCAGATAGAGTGCCGAGGGGTGCCGAGGGGGTGCCGAGGGGGACGTTCTTTAGTTCTTCGTGCCGAGCGTGCCGAGGGGGACGTTCTTTAGTTCTTCGTGCCGAGCGTGCCGAGGGGGACGCGTGCCGAGGGGGACGTTCTTTAGTTCTTTACTTACTCAAAAACAATAAGCAATTTAATCGGTTACGGCTGGTGTGACGCTGGAAATAAATTGAACTTATTAATGCTGATACCACGACTCCGTTCAGTATGACTTTGAAACCCCGGTGATATTTCACTATGATCGATACCTTTTCTTGCCCCTTTTGCTCCCTTGACGACTTCAGAATCATTCCGGCCAACACACACGTCATGGCCATCTTCGACGGCTTCCCTGTTTCCCCGGCTACACCCTGATCATCCCTAGTCGACACAAACCGATTTTTATCTATCACTTGGCCACAATCACTTCATCCGACTACCCGGAAATTGGCATATGTGATGTCTCAAACTATTGTTCGGAAACAGGGATTCGCACTCGTCATCAGAATTGACATGAGTTATCAAATTTGCTAACCTATCTCCATGAATTACACCATCGAATATTTCCATTCTCGAGTACAAGCTGAAATTGAATCATGGCCAGATGGCATACTGGCCGATTACGCTCGACTTGTTGAATTATTGATAGAGTTCGGACCAAATGTGAAAATGCCCCATTCTAAAGCAATGGGAAAAGGTCTCTTTGAGTTACGGCCAAAAGGACGAGAGGGAACCGGAATTGAAAATTGCCAGGAAACGAATTAAGGAGGTTCAAAATGGCTGAGTTAAAATTTCAACCCGTAGCCCATGATCATAGCGCCTTTGTTGAAAAAGCAAAGAAAAGTGAAGGCTTTAAAAAAGCTTATGAAGAGTTGGAAGAGGAATATGCTCTTGTCAAGGAAATGCTTGCCGCCCGTGCGCGAATGGGTCTTTCACAAGAAGCCGTTGCCGAACTGATGGGAACAACAAAGAGTGCTATCTCTAGGCTTGAAGCCTCAGGAAAACATGCCCCTTCCTTGACCACTCTTAAAAAATATGCTCATGCCGTAGGTTGCCATCTTGAAATAAAATTCATACCAGAGCATGCCTGACTATGAGCAACCCCATTTTCTCCCCCTCCCGTAAAGCCGTCAAATTCGAACTCCCCGACAACGGCGCCATCATCGACCGGGAAAAGAGCCTGACGTAGCCGCTTGAGTACGGAGTGTCTGCTATTTCCAGGACACCTCAATTCGTTTATTATTGGCCACAAGTTTCAACTCACTGATTTACTTATCATTACTAGAGCTTCTGCATTTGCATAGCCCCGCCAAGTGCCTGATAGAGAGTCATGCTGCTTTTAAGTTGCGCCAACCGGACTACTGCAAGTGCCCTCTCGGCATCCCGCCGACTCTCTTGTGTATCCAGCCATGACTGAAGCGCCGTTGCTCCCGATTGATAACGAATCTCAGCGAGTTCCTCAGCTTTTTTTGCCAATGCCAGAGACTCCTCGGTCTGCTTGACTTCTTCAGCATAATTGGTGCGGGCTGAAAGGGCATTTTCGACATCGCTCAAAGCAGAATAGAGCGTCTGCCTGAAGCTGACTACTGCCTCCTCGTAGTCGGTTTTAGAAATCTCGATATTCAGCTTCATGGTGTTCCACTGGATGAACGGCAGCGCCAGGCCGGCTCCCAGTGCGGCATACGGGTTTTTAAAAACCTCAATCAGGCTGGTGCTGCTTGTACCGAGAGAACCGGTAAGGGTGAAACTTGGATAATAACTGGCACGGGTAGTATTGATGCTTGCCAGGTATTTTTTTAATCGCAGTTCCGCAGACTGCAGATCAGGGCGTTGTGCAAGAATGCTGGCTGGCAGACCGGCCGCAACGTTTGGCAGTAACCCTGATGGCAAGCGTTGCAGTTCCGGCAGCCTGTTTTCCGGTGCCTGATCGAAAAGAATTGCCAAGGCATTTCGCGCTTCGGTCCGCTGCTGCTGCAGTTGCGTCAACTGTGCTTTCTGGCTGGCCACGGTCTGCTGCGCCTGAACCTTGTCCAGGGCTGAAATGGCGCCTGCCCGATATTTCACCTCTGCCAGTTCCAGAACTTTACCGGCATTGTTAATGCTCGCCTCAACCGACGCTATCCGGTCATTCAGGTAGGCGATGGTCCAGTAATTCGAGGCAACTGTCCCGACCAAAGCCAAGGCGGTACTTCGACGATCATACTCTGTTGCTTCAGCCTCCCATTTGCCGGCATCACGGGCGCTGGCAAGTTTCCCCCAGAGGTCCAGTTCATAGCTTGCCGTGGCAGTGACACCACTCGATTTGGTATCCCTGCCGCTATTCAGATTCCGATTCAGATTGCTGGTCGCATTGGCTGAGACAGTCGGGGTCAAATTGGTATCGGTAAGCTTGGACGAGAGCTGTGCCCGTTTTACCTTGATCGTGGCGGCTGCCAGGTTGTTGTTGGTTGTGAGAGCCCGTTCGATCAGCTCGCTCAGAGTCGGGTCATTGAAATCCCGCCACCATTGTTCCTTCGTCGCAACGGATGAGCCGGTGACGGTTGACACCTGCCAATGCTGTGGCATTGACACGTCAGGTCGAGCGTACTGGCTGCGCGGGAGAAGGCCGCTACAGCCTCCAAGCACGAAAGAAAGCATGAATATGAGTGTGTACCTGAAGAGAGAATATCCTGACATGACGTACCTACTCCCGTGCCAGTGCTTCTATCGGGTCCAGCCGCGCTGCATTCCGCGCCGGCAGAAAGCCGAAGATGACACCAATCAAAGTTGAACAGAGAAATGCTGAGACAAGAGACATGAGTGAAAACTGCATTGAGAAGCTGCTGACAAAGAGGGAAAACACCTTGCCGACTCCCCAGGAGCAGACGATGCCGATCATACCGCCCAACAGACAGACCAGGACCGACTCAATGAGGAACTGCTGCATGATATCCTCCTGTCGCGCCCCGACTGCCATCCGGATACCAATCTCGTGAGTTCGCTCCGTCACCGACACCAGCATGATGTTCATGACACCGATACCGCCCACGATCAGGGAGATAACGGCGATTGCCGAGATCATCAACTTCAGGGTGGTAGTGGTCTTGTTGATGGTCTTCATAATGCTGTCGCTGCTGTTGGTGTAGAAGTCCTTGCGGCCGTGTCGCTGGGTCATCAGCCTGGTGATGCTCTGCTCCGCAACCTGGTTGGAGATACCGTCTTTGACCCGCACCGAAATGGAACTGAAATATTGCTGCCCCAACAGCCGGTTCATGGTGGAGCTGTAAGGAAGCCAGACCTCAAGATTCGAGCTGTTCCCCATGGGGCCGTCCTTCTCCTTGGTGACACCAATAACCCGGCAGGGTAATGAGCCGATAAATAGGACCTTGCCGATGGGGTCTTCGTTGGCGAAGAATTTCTTACGGGTGTTCTGGTCGATAACAACCACTTGGGCCTGCTGTTTTACGTCAGAGAGTGAGAAGGCGATGCCATCGGCAATCTCATACCCCTTGACCCGGAAGTACTGCTCGCTCACACCGTTAACCGATGCATTAGCTGTGGCATTGCTGTAGCGGAGGAGTTGGCTGCCGCCGGTTGCAGGAGAGGCGCTGTCCACGTACACCTGCCCTTTAAGTGCCTCAAGGTCGGACGGCACCAGGGTCTGAATGCCGGCAGCATCCTCGTCCCCCCAGTCCTTGCCCGGGTTGACGTCGATAACATTGGTACCCATGGCACTGATGTCTTTGATGATCTTCTGCTGTGCCCCCTGACCAAGCGCAACAACTGAAACTACCGAGGTGATGCCGATGATGATCCCGAGCATGGTCAACAGGGTTCGCATCCGGTGGGACAGCATGGTAATAAGCGCCATGGTGAAGGCTTCGGCAAATCTTCCCCAGTTGGCCTGAAGGAAGTTGGCCGCCTTATTGGCAGAGACGTTAGCAGGCAGCGTTGCCGTTGCAGCTGCCTTTCGATCCGGGTTGGACTGATCCCGGATAATCATACCGTCGCTGATCTCGATGATCCTATCTGCATGAGCGGCAACCTGCTGGTCATGGGTGACCAGGATGATGGTATGGCCATTGGCATGCAGTTCATGCAGAACTGCCATCATCTCCTTGCCGCTTTTACTGTCCAGGGCTCCGGTCGGTTCATCAGCCAGGATGACATCGCCGCCATTCATCAATGCTCTGGCAATACTGACCCGCTGCTGCTGGCCGCCAGAAAGCTGGTTTGGGCGATAATCACAGCGCTCTGCCAGGCCGAGTCGATTCAAAAGCAAGCCGGCACGTTCCTGCCGGGCATGTTTTTTTACCCCGGCATAGATCGCCGGTATTTCAGTATTCTGGGTTGCGGTGAGGTGTGGCAGCAGGTGATAACGCTGGAAGATAAACCCAAAGTAGTCCCGTCGCAACCTGGCCAGGTCATCATTTGACAGGCTGCTGGTCTCACGACCATCAATCCGGTAGCTCCCTCCACTAGGGCGGTCCAGGCAGCCGAGGATATTCATCAGAGTGGACTTACCCGAACCGGATGCGCCGATAATGGCCACCATCTCGCCGGCATTGATGGTGAGGTCGATCCCTTTGAGGACGTCGACCTGCTGATTCCCCGTGGAGAAGCGGCGCACCAGGTCCTTTATTTCCAGGAGAGGTCTGCCCATGATTATTTTCTCCCCGGAGGTTGTGGCATCTTGTCCGGATCAGTTTTCGGCAGAGTGGAACTGTCACCGATGATGACCTTTTCACCCTCACGAAGCCCGTCCAGCACCTGAATCTGCACATTGTTGGAGATACCGGTGTGAATTGTCCGGGTATCCACTTGCTCTCCAACCAGCACCCTGACCGTTGTTTTGCCATCTTTCTGCTTTTCTCCAAGAGTTGATACCGGGATACAGAGCGCTTGTTTGGTCTGGTTGAGTACCACCGCCACCTGGGCTGTCATGGATACTTTCAACTTGTTGTCGGGATTGGGGACCTCAAAAAGTCCGTAGTAGTAGATGGCTGAACTGGAGTTGCTGTTGCTGCCGGTTCCGGTAGTAGTGGTTCCGTTTACCGGCCCGGGTTCGATCGCGCGCAGCTTCCCGTAATAACGGGTCTCGCTGTCCCCCAGCAGGGTGAAGTAGGTCGGCAGGCCTGGCTTAACCCGCGTCACATCGGCCTCTGATATCTTGGCCTTGACGGTCATGGTGTCGAGGGTGGCAAGGGTTAGAATTGTTGTGGCTGCCTGGTTTGATACCACGGTCTGACCTTCTTCAGTGTCGATGGAAATAACGGCACCGTCGATGGGAGCATGGATACGGGTGTAACCGAGATTGGCCCTGGCTGTATCTACGGCAATAATTGATTTCCTGATCTGGGCCTCCAGGGCGACGATGTCGTGCCTTGCACTCTCCAACTGAGCCTGCGCGCTCTCCATATCAGCACGGGAACCGGCATCTTTTGCGTTCATCTGGCTCTGGCGCTGGTATGCCAATTCATACTGCTTCAGCAAGGCCTGCTTCGATCGTTTCTGGGCCTGTAGATTATCCACCTGGGCCTCGGCATCCTTCAGGGTGTTCTGCGGTAGTACCGGATCAATCTCCGCCAGTAGTTGTCCTTTCTTCACTTTGTCTCCCAAGGAGACATGGAGAGTCTTGAGCTGTCCATTGACCTGCGCTCCGACCGCAACTGTTTTGAAAGCCTTCAGGATGCCGGTGGCAAGCACGCTCTCCTCCAAGTCAAGGCGGGCTGCTGGAGCGGTGATATAGGTGGTCTTCCGGGGTGCAAAGAGCTTTTTGGCGGCAGCAGCCCCAGTGAATATTATGAGAATGATAATGATGCTGATTATAACCGTTTTCTTTTTCGGAGCATTCATGGCTTGTTTCCTTTGACGCGAACTGCATTGATACCGGCCAGCGCGAACGTGACCACATGGTCGGCAAAGGCAGTGAAGTCTTCAATTATGGCCGGCATATTTTTGTCTTTGGTTCGCTTGGCTATCCGCTGCATCACTATGGGATGAACGCACATGCTGATGATGCTGGTCTCGCAATAGTGCACCTGCTCATCGGTTGCGTCCGGCCCCAGCAGTTCGCGGACCAGAGCAAGGGTCTGCTGCCGCATGGGTATTAATTCGCTCTTCATGACTTCCTGCAAGAGGCCGGTAGGGTTTATCATCTCCATCTGAGCGATGAAGAAGTCCTTGTTGTTCTCGTCGGCAATGCGCCGGATCATGGCGGTTAGCTGGCCACGTAACTGCTCTTCTGCTGGAGCAGTTTCACGTATCCCCCCATCCAATGGGTACGTCTTGAGCGACTCGCTGAACGAATGACGCCAGGCCTCCTGATAAAGGGCTTCCTTGCTGCCGAAGTGGTAATTCACCGCAGAGATATTCGCCTCTGCCCGCGAACAGATTTCGGCTACCGTTGCATCGCGGAACCCTTTTTCCATAAAGACGTCACCTGCCACAGCCAGCAGCTTTTCCTTTTTTGCTTCTGATTTTTTCCTAGTCATAACGACCTCCCAAAAAAACAAAACAGTTATTTCAAATATAAATTTAAAATAACTGTTTGAAAATGTCAAGCAGGATTTTACGCACGGTCCCGTCAAAGTTGCGTATTCCGCGGCAAATCGGCCGCCGATTCCGATCGAAATCGGCCCCCCATTACGATTTAAGTCGGCCACCTAATCCGATGATTCCGGCCACCCCCTGAGCAGCTTCCATCATCCCCTCCTTTAGCGTCGCTGGGTAATTTCATCAGGTGTATGCTCTCCCCTCATTAATTCCACAATGAGGGGGGAAATGGTGCCAGGATTGCAACTTTGCAAGTTACTGCAAGGTGACTGGACGCTGGGACTACCAAATTTTGATGTTTTCCCTGTTTCCCCCGGCCACACACCCTGACCATCCCGAAACGACATAGATCCTCCCTCCTCGATTCAATCGGGAAAGAACTGATGGCGCGATTTGACCCGCTGACCGAATCCCTCCCAAACTATCATTGCTCAACAAAACAGTTTACAGTTGCCCGACGTTTACACTATTGGTAGTAACAATGGACAGGTCGCCGGCAAGACGACCATCTGCCTGCATGTTTCCTTCCTACGCCGGAAATCAACCCGTATGGCATTGGTACGGGTGTCGCGGGCGGGGTAGGGGATGTTTGCCGACTGGATCCGGGTACTGTCCTGGTGTGGGAGAAATGTATGGGAGCAGCTAAACGCCGGGCGGTGGCTCGCGCTCGTCTTGATGTGGAAGTGGATATCCCCCGATTGGCCGCCGCGATGCGCAAATACGCCCTGGCCGCCAGCGACCGCCTTTGCTCCGACAGTTATATTCACGCGGCAATCGTCCGTGAG
>CAIYUY010000050.1 GCA_903929485.1 uncultured Desulfuromonadales bacterium | reverse complement strand
TGGTACCCCGGATGGCCTCAAGCGCGACTTTCGCCTTGTGATGGCTGGTGAAACTTTTACGACTTTTCTCGCTCATTGCCTGCTCCTTGTTTGCAGGCTACCATCTTAAACTATTGTCCGAAAACTGGGGACCACTATAAACAGCTTATAAAACGTTTGTCGGAAGAACTCAGAAATATCGGCATGAAAGGGGTTTCTTCAACTAATCTAAAACAATGCCGGGTTTTTTATGTCAGCTACAAGGAGATTGGTCAGGCACTGCCTGACCAATCTTTTGAACAAAGTTCGGGATTAAAAAATAGTCAATTTCACTCTCTGGAGTCTTCTTGGGCGATTTTTTCTGGATGATCTGAATAGCTTGCAGGTAGTGACCGCCGAATTGGCAAAACGATTCGTTGTTGTACCGTTATATGCGATTTTACCGCTTTTATCCCCAGATTGTGGTTACACTGTCACCGCAAACGATCAAGCATCTACCCACTAATGCCGACTGCCTGAAAGTGGGGACATCGTCACCACTAAAGGCGAGATGCAAAGGTTCATTGAACAGCAACTCAAAGATTCAGAAGTTTGAATAATGCAAAAAATGAACGGACAATCCACCGATATTGTGGCGGAGAATGTGGCAGTGCTGGACAGTAGGGGAGATGAAGAAGAGGAGTATTGAATGCTGAACTACACTGTCCATGCCATGGAATCGATGACCGAAATTCTCCGGGAAGGTGGCTTTGCGTCCTATCCGGCTACCGAACGTGCCATCGAGGAGATCGTGACTCTCCTGGATAAAGCGGTTAAATTCGAACTCCCCGACAACGGCGCCATCATCGACCGGGAAAAGAGTCTTGAGGTTCTTGATCCGGAACTGCTGCATCTTCCCTTTCCCGTGGTCGCATTGGAATACGCCTACACCGATGAATCCAATATCCCCGACGGGAGTATCGCCGTCCCCAAACGGATCGCCCTCTGCTTCGAGTACGAGTCAAATGCCAATAATCTCCTGAGCAATTCCGCCCTTCGATCTCATCCATCCCTGGCGCTGGTGGGCGGGATCGTGGTGATTCCGGTGATGTTCTTTCAGGGGATGTGGGTTCCGGCCTCCTGGGGATGTGTTATACCCCGCGAAGACGCCGCCACGGTGCTGGTCTCCCGGGTGGCGTTCGGACACAGGGATCATCCGAGTTTTTCCCGGGTGGGGATGACCGTGCTTTCAAATCCGGGAAGCTCCCCCTCTACGGCTACAAGTCCGTGGTCGTCCTGACGGCGCAAGCCGGGTTAGACGCTGACGATCTGGGCGGGCACGAGCAACGGGGTGTCCGTTCTCATCTTCGACGGGGGCATATCCGGCGACTGGGCGATAACCACCGCATCTGGATTCAAAGCACCATCGTCAACGCCGGCAAGGGTCTACTGGATCAGTCCTACCGGTTTGCGAAGAAGTCGTCGCCATGACTATTGCCGAAGAAGAGCTGTTTGGAGCCTTGAGGGAGTTGATGGAAGCCTCCCAAGCCATGGTTGAGGCTCAGCATGGGAACGATCAGGATATTTGGGCGATCAGCGACCGGTATGACGACTCCATCCAGCGAGCCCGGATGGTGTTGGCCCGGGTGTCGCGAGCGGGGTAGGGGAGTGCTGCCGCATCCGTAGGCAGAATGCTATTTTTCCCTATGAACCGGACGGCTGCGTACGATTGTTCCACAGGCGGCACGGGAGTTTTCCAGAGACGCTGTTGATAACAGCTACGCCGTCTACTCCCGCCGGAACCATTCAATCCGTTTTTGCAGGACGAAGTCGGCTCTTTTCTCCACGGGCATGGCCTCCAGGCGCGAACGTTCGATACCCACCTGAAGCGTTGACATCCCGGCCACCCGCACCGCTTCTTCCCAGCGTGGCATCCTTCCCCCATCCGGCTTGTCACCGGCGGCAACCAGGGGGAGAATCCGGACGATTCCGGCCCGACGAGCCTGATCTGCCATCCTGATCTTCGTGGCGTCCCGGAGTTCCTGCCAGCCACCGGCGTTGCCGTGCAAGCGACAGATCCAGCTGAGTGCCGTGCGGTGCGCCGCCGACAGGGAGAGCCGGTTGCAAAACTCCCTGGCCAGGTCGAACCCGGCGTCTTCATGGCCATGGTGCCGGGGATAGAGCTCCGGCGCCGTGGAGAGTTTTCCCAGGTCGTGAAAGAACGCGCAGAACCGGGTCAAAGGATCGGTGGTTACCGCTGCCACCCGTTGCAGAACCTGGCAGGCATGGGTAAAGAGATCCCCTTCCGGATGCTTGTCAATGGGGCCGGCCGGAATATCGGGCATCCGGAACAGTTCCGGCAGATAGCTCCGCCCCACGTCAAAGCTGATCATCTCGCGGAAGAACTCCGCCGGACAATTCCCCTTGAGAGCTTTCAGCATCTCCCGGGAAAAGCGCTCCACGGGGATTCCGCTCAACTCATTTTCCCACGACTTGGCCCGTATCAGCGCCTCGGTTTCCGGGACCAGGCGCCACCCTTCAGTCTGGAAACGAAAGGCCCGAAAGATCCGTAGCGGGTCGTCAATGAAACTCTCGCGGGAACAGGCCCGAAGTAACCGGTTCTTCATATCTTCCTGACTCCCAAGAGGGTCAAACAGTTTGCCGTTAAGAGACAATGCCAACGCATTACAGGTGAAGTCCCTGCGAAGCAGATCTTCCACAAGTCCGCCCGCAGCATCAATGGTCACAACCTCAATGATCCCGAACTCCGGGTCCGCCATGAAATGAATCGGAAGGGTGCTCTTCCCCTCGACCAGCCGGAATCCCAGCAATTTCAGGGTGGCGGCAGGCATTGTCGTTGCGAGATCGATATCCCGACACGCCTTCCCAAGCAAGAAATCCCTGACAATTCCACCGACCAGCCAGATTTGCGGCCAAGCATCCCGAGGAAAGAGCTTCTTGAGGAAGGCAATGATCTCTTCCTGGCCGGGGCCAGCGTCTTTTACATCGACTGCATTTTGATCCGTCATAGACTCAGGTACTCCATACGTTGTGGAGGGTCTCGCGAAAGAGATTATTCAGCATTCGTATCTCAATCTCAATCGGGGTGTCCTTTTCCGATGGGATTGTGATCTTCGAAATATTTTTTTCAGCCCCTATTTGTATCCGACTTAAACTGTCGCCATGTCCGTATATCTTGGAATCAGAAAGGAGATACGCGATGAGACAACCAAAAGGAAGAACCGAGGCTGGTTCGGCGATTCACCGCCGTATCATGATTCTGAAATCACTCCCGCACTATCCCCGGGAGAAG
>CAIYUY010000049.1 GCA_903929485.1 uncultured Desulfuromonadales bacterium | reverse complement strand
CCACAAAATGACGATCTCAAGAATCGGAGGGGTACGAGGTTACAACACGACGACTGACAATATCGACAAGCTCTGTCGATACTTTGGTGTGCCGGTAGAAAAGCTTATGGGGTATGTTCCGGATGAAGAGATTTCAGAGAAAGTAGCGGAAGAAACAAACTGAGGGTCGGATTATGCGGAAACGTGTTGTCGGCCAAAACCGTCCGGTAACGGCAATTGAGCACTTTGTGGGCTTCGTGCCTCAGAAAGGGTTAGATTCATTATTCATCAGCGCGCCAACAGCCGTAAAAAAAACGTGGCACGATTAAGGCACGGTGAGGGCACGAAACCCACAGGATTGATCATAAATAGAACCAACTATTGTACATCTCTAAGGTGTTAAACCACGGGCTACGTCGGTAAACTACTGGAATAGAACACAAAAAGGCCACATCCGAAGATGTGGCCTCAATTGTTTTTTGGAGCGGGAAACGAGATTCGAACTCGCGACTTCAACCTTGGCAAGGTTGCACTCTACCACTGAGTTATTCCCGCGCTGCAAGTCCCGTGTTTATAGCAAATCTCATTCCGAGAGTCAACCCAATTTTTCATTTTCCCTGCAAAAACATTCACAAAAAAATAGTCCACCACGGAGACACTGAGACACGGAGAAAACTCTTGTTTAACCTTAGCTAGTTATAGCTCTGCACGCAGCACATTACTGTTAAACTCTTGGGTTAAAACCCAAATATGATGCTCTCGCAAATCATGTCATTGCGAGCGAAGCGAAGCAATCTAGTTTATAGCTAACGTACTAAAACTACAGAGATTGCTTCGTCGCTTCGCTCCTCGCAATGACATTTTGAGAGAGAATTTACGAGGGCATCAACTATGATCGTCTCCGTGAATTTCTCCGTGTCTCCGTGCCTCCGTGGTTCACCATCACGGTATGAGGCACCTCGACTGACGCGGAATGCGCGTCGGATCAAAATGCTCCCTCCCCCACTCCAGAATCTCCCGGCAAGGAGCAGCAACGACATCCGCCGGCGCAGGCTGTCCCAGAAACTCCAGGGATAGGGCGATCAGACGGCTCCCGGCCGTCGCCAGATCGAAACCTTGAACAAGCGAAACGGCATTGTCCCGCTTGCTCAGCTTGCTCCCGTCGGGAGCGGTGACCAGGGGAAGATGAGCGTAAGCCGGTATGGGAAGTCCCAGGAGGCGCTGAAGATGAATCTGCCGCGGCGTGGATGAAAGAAGATCCGCACCCCGGACGACTTGGTTCACCCCCATGGCGGCGTCATCCACCACCACGGCCAGCTGATAGGCAAAGGGGCCGTCTTTACGCCGGATCACGAAATCACCGCAGGCGTGAAGAAGGCTCTGGCGAAACTCCCCCATGATGGCATCGGTGAAGACGATCTCTTCATGGGGAACCCGGACCCGGAGAGAGCGCTCCACCCTCCCCTCCTTCAGCCCCTCCCGACAGGAACCGGGGTATGCCGGCCCATCCTCGCCGGGATGGGGGGCGGAAGAGCTTCGGGCCAGATCGGACCGGGAGCAGCCGCAGGGATAGATGTACCCCTTCCGGCGCAACTCCCGGCAGGCGGTTTCGTAGAGCTCCGTCCTCTGGCTCTGCCGAACCACCGGACCGTCCCACTGGAGCCCCAGGGTTTCCAGGGTCCGTAGGATGTCGTCGGCCATGGCCGGGACGACCCGTGGAATATCCAGATCATCCATCCGCAAAAGCCAGCGGCCACCAACGGAGCGGGCGAAGAGCCAGCTCCCCACCGCCGCCACCAGGGAACCCAGATGCAGCGGTCCGGTGGGAGACGGGGCGAAACGGCCGACTACCGATTGCTCTTTATCCAAGGAACGAGCAGCAGTAATCGGAAACCTTGGTCACCTTCATGGTGAAGGAACTGTTGGCGGGAACATTAAATTCCTCGCCACCGGCTATGGTACGCCAGGCGCTCTCCCCCGCGATCTGCAGCTCCAGTTCTCCCGCAAGAATCTCCATGAGCTCTGCGGCGCCGGTGTTGAAGGTGTACTCCCCCGGCAGCATGATGCCGAGAGTCTTCTTCTCGCCGTTGGGAAAGAGAACCGTGCGGCTGGTCACCGCACCGTCAAAATAGACGTTTGCTTCCCGCACGATGGTGACATTGTTGAATTCGGACATTTTACCCTCCTTGATAGTAACCTGAAAAAAGCACTCATCCACGAAGGACACGAAGATTCACGAAGAGGAGCAGAACGTTACGAGCTAGGACCGGTTCACCTTCAGGTTATGACCTTTCTTTTGGTCTCAGCCAGGTATTCTTGGCTTTTCTTCGTGAACTTCGTGGACAATAGCCGTTTTTGAGATTGACGTAAAGAAACCCCGGAGAGGCATGACGTCCTTTCCGAGGTTCCGGTCTTTCAGCGACCCGCGCCGGACCTACTTCGCCGCCCCCACCATAAGCTGAGTGATCAGCTTCGTGAAGTGCAACGGATCCTTGATGGGGGACCCTTCCGTGAGAAGCGCCTGGTCCAGGAGGAGCTCGCCGTAATCGGTGAGCCGGGGATCTTCCTTGTCTTTCTCGTACAGTTCGGCAAGGACGGCAATAAGGGGGTGATCCGGGTTAAGCTCCAGAATCCGCTTGGATTCGGGCACGTCCTGATTCATCGCCTTGAGAATCCGCTCCATGTTGGCGTTCATGCCGTAATCGTCGGCCACCAGGCAGCAGGCGCTGTCGGTGAGACGCCCGGAGAAGCGGACCTCTTTCACACTCTCGGCCAGCTTTTCCGAGAAGAACTCCAGGAGCCCCTTGTGCTGTTTCCCCTGCTCTTCTTTCTTCTCTTCCAAGAGCTTCCGCTCTTCCTCGGTCCCCAGCTCCAGATCACCACGATCAACGGCCTTTAGCTTCTTGCCGTCGTACTCGGTGAGGGCCTGGGCAACCCACTCGTCCACCGGGTCCAACAGGAAGAAGACTTCGTACCCCTTTTTCTTGAAGATCTCCAGGTGGGGAGATTTTTCCACCAGGGAGCGGGAGGTGCCGGTGATGAAGTAGATCTCCGTCTGCCCTTCCGGCATCCGCTCCACGTACTCCTTCAGGGAAACCAGCTGGCCGGCCTCCTTGGAGGAGCTTTCAAAGAGGACCAGCTCCTGGAGCTTCTCCTTGTTGGCGTGATCGAAGTGGAGCCCCTCCTTCAGCACGGGGCCGAACTCCTTGAAGAACTTCAGGTACTGCTCGTTCTCCTTCTCCTTCATCTCCAAGAGGGTGGAGAGAATTTTCCCCACCAGGCTCTTCTCGATCCTTTTCAGCTGCACATCTTCCTGGAGAATCTCCCGGGAAACGTTCAGCGGCAGGTCGCTGGAATCCACAACCCCCTTGACGAAGCGGAGATAGTCGGGGATCAGATGCTCGCAGTTGTCGGTGATGAAGACCCGCTTCACGTAGAGCTGCACCCCTTTCTTATGCTCCCGGAAGAAAAGGTCGAAGGGGCGGTGTGACGGGAGATAAAGGATCGCCCGGAACTCGCTGGTCCCCTCGGCGGAGTAATGAATGGTCTTCAGCGGTTTGTCGTAATCGTGGGAGATATGCTTGTAGAACTCCTCATACTCTTCCGGGGTGATCTCGCTCTTGACCCGGGTCCAGATCGCCTTCATGGAGTTGAGGGTCTCTTCTTCTATTTTGGTGATCTTCTCGGCCCCCTCGATGGCTTTGCCGTCGAGTCCCCGGGGTGACTCCTCCCGGGTGATGTCCATGACAATGGGATCCTGGACATAATCGGAATACTTCTTGATGATGGAGCGGATCTTCCACTCGTCCAGATACTCCTTCATCTCATCCTTCAGGTGCAGGATGACGTCGGTGCCGCGACTATCCTTCTCGCACTCCTCCACGGTGTAGCTGCCGTCGCCGGTGGATTCCCAGAGGCAGCCGGCGGCTTTATCACCGGCGGTACGGGTGATGAGGACCACCTTGTCCGCCACCATGAAGGACGAATAGAAGCCGACGCCGAACTGACCGATGAGCTCCGGGTTATCCTGTACCTGTTTGCTCTTCAGGTTCTCCAGGTAGGCGCGGGTGCCGGAGCGGGCGATGGTGCCGATATTCTCT
>CAIYUY010000048.1 GCA_903929485.1 uncultured Desulfuromonadales bacterium | reverse complement strand
CCCTTCGACAAGCTCAGGGCGAACGGATTCAGGTTTAATAACCGCCTTATTTTCCGTTCGTGGTGAGCCTGTCGAACCATGAACGGAAAATCGATACCGAACATGTTATACGGTACACTCTTTGCTGCGAATCACCTTAGGACTATGGATGCTATTTGTTCACTTACTCAAAAGCACCATGCAAAAGAGTTGGTTCGTGTCTTGAGGAGTAGCCAGGGGAAATAGATCCGGTCCCTTTTATCGGCTTATGGTTGCCGGAGTTGCTAAAGTTACCATCGTCTCACCCTCTCCGCGTCGGGATAAAAAACCCGCTTGCCTATCCGATTGTGGTAACATGTGCTACAAAGTAATACTCACTGGGTAGGAGGCAGGTATGTCCAGAAATGCCAGCGTTACGTTGGGACCTCATTTTGAGGCGTTTGTCGACTCACAAGTCAGTGATTTCGGGTTCTGTTCTCGCAGCGAAGTTATCCGCGCGGGGCTGACTTTGCTGGAAGAGCATCAGGCGAAAGCGATAGCTCTCAAGCGAGCCATTGCCCTGGGAATGGAGAGTGAGTCGGTTGAATGTTCCTATGAAGATTTCATGGCGGGGATTGAAGATAAATCTTACGTCTCATGAATATGCCGTTCAAAATAAAGAAAGCGGCGCTGCATGACCTGCGTGGGATAGCTCTCTACACCAGGAAGATTTGGGGTAAAGAGCAGGAAGGTGTTTACCTGAAAGGGCTCTTTGCCTGCTTTGAAAAAATAGCCCGGCGCGAAACCCGTAACCGGGACTTATCCTGTATCGAGCCGGGTTGCCTGACGTGCAAAATCAGCCATCACTTGATTGTATTTCGTTGGCTTGAAGATGGGCGCCCGGAAATAATCCGGGTTCTCCACGAGAAGATGGATATCTCGCTCCGGTTGGCGCGGTGATGACACCATGGGAATCCTGCCGCTCAAACTCGCCGCTCCCCGCGCCATCAGTCCCCTTGCGAACGGATGGCGTCGAGGTTGCGCAAGATATCGGTTCCGATTGCTTTACGGTGTAAATTGATTTATCATTCATTTTCGTATCGCTTCTGCTCCGCGGACGTGTGATCGATCTCTTCACCAAGGGGCAAACATTCCGCGTGCTCGTGAGTGACACTTTGTTTTGGCAAGTGATAGTAACAATTGACAGTTCCGTATATTTTGTATCTATCTGTAGTTGAAAGGTTTGACAATAACAATTTAGCTTTTGACAACATTTTTTTACAATTCACAAAGGAGGAATAGTACATCATGGCCAGTCTCAACAAGGTAATGCTCATCGGTAATTTGGGTAAGGATCCGGAGGTTCGCTTCACCGCTTCAGGCACCGCTGTGGCAAGTTTTTCCATAGCGACTTCGGACCGGGTTAAAAACAAGAGCGGTGAATGGGAGGAGAAGACCGAATGGCATAACGTGACCCTCTGGAGCAAGCTGGCGGAGGTCGCCAAGGAATATCTGACCAAGGGGAAAACGGTCTATATCGAGGGGCGTCTCCAGACCCGTAAGTGGCAGGATCGGGACGGCAAGGATCGGTGGACCACCGAGATCGTCGGCGATCGGATGCAGATGCTGAGTCCTAAAGGGGAAGGGGGGAGTCGTCCGTCAAGTCGGCAGGATGACGGTGGCTTTGCCGGTGCATCCAGCTTCGAAGACTCTCAATCCTTCAATCCCGATGACGATATTCCGTTCTAGTCACCTTTTTATTTTCGTATGTAAAAACGAATAAAATACGATAAGGCCCTGTTTTGCAGGGCTTTTTTTTAAGAAGAATCTTTTTGGATAGCCGCTCCTCCGTTCTTGGTTTAAAAGCTCTTTTAGGCGCTTACAACTTCTGTCTTTACAATTTCTGAGAAAACTTGAAAATTTAAAACCGTTTCACGCGGATAAACGCGGATCAACCTCTTTCTTCACTCTGAGGCCAATCAATTGCTTCCAGTTTTTCTCTTGTTCCCAAGCTGGAGCTTGGGAACGAGAAAAATCCATGTTTTAGATCCGCGTTCATCAGCGTTTATCCGCGTCCTATTTGGTTCCGGCTTGTCCGGCTTAGATCATAACTCGTGAGACTTCCGGTGACACTCCTTCATAGCTAGGACACATACATAATAAGGACTCATAAGATATGATCGAAGACATCAAAAAAACCCTCTGGGCCACGGCTGATAAGCTGCGGGCCAATATGGATGCCGCCGAATATAAGCATGTCGTGCTGGGACTCATCTTCCTCAAATTCATCTCCGATACATTTCAGACTCGAAGCAATGAGCTGACGAATCGTTTTGCCGATCCCCAGGATGATTACTATATTCCCGATGCCGACCCGGAGACGCTGGTCTGTGAATTGGAGGATCGCGACTACTACCGGGAGGTGAATGTCTTCTGGGTGCCGGAGGCGGCTCGGTGGGAAAACCTCCGGGCGCAGGCCAAGCAGCCTGATATCGGCAAGCGGATCGATGACGCCTTGACCCTCATCGAGACCGAGAATCCCAAGCTCAAAGGCATCCTGGATAAGCGGTATGCCCGGGTGCAGCTCCCCGACGGCAAGCTGGGTGAACTGGTGGACATGGTCTCCACCATCGGCTTCGGCGCCACCGGCAAAAGCGCCCGGGATCTGCTGGGGCAGGTGTATGAATACTTCCTTGGTCAGTTTGCCAGCGCCGAAGGAAAACGGGGCGGGCAGTTCTACACCCCAGCAAGTATCGTAAAGACTCTCGTAGCTGTCCTCGCTCCGCATCAGGGACAGGTCTATGACCCCTGCTGCGGCTCCGGCGGCATGTTCGTGCAGTCGGAGAAATTCATTCAGGCCCATGGCGGCAGGATCGGCGATGTCTCCATCTACGGCCAGGAATCCAATCCCACCACCTGGCGACTGGCAGCCATGAATCTGGCCATTCGCGGTATCGACTTCAACCTGGGAAAAGAGCCCACCGATACCTTTACCCGCAATCAGCACCCCGACCTGCGGGCCGACTTCGTGCTGGCCAACCCTCCCTTCAACATCTCCGACTGGTGGCATGCCGGCCTGGAGGGTGATCCCCGCTGGGTGTATGGTACACCTCCCCAAGGAAACGCCAACTATGCCTGGCTGCAACATATCCTGTATCACCTGAAGCCTACGGGTCGTGGGGGGATCGTGCTGGCCAACGGCTCCATGTCTTCCAGTCAAAACTCCGAAGGGGATATTCGTCGGGCCATGGTGGAAGCGGACAAGGTGGAAGTCATGGTCGCCATGCCAGGCCAACTCTTCTTCAACACCCAGATTCCCGCCTGTCTCTGGTTTCTGGTGAAGCAGAAGACACGTCGACAGGGGGAAGTGCTCTTCATAGATGCGCGGAAGCTGGGAACCATGATCAGCCGCGTACAGATCGAGTTTACCGATGCCGATATTCAGCGGATCGCCGACACTGTCAATGCCTGGCGCACTACTCCCGCCGTTCACCCTGAGCTTGTCGAAGGGGAGGTCGATTCCGTTCATGGTTCGACAAGCTCACCACGAACGGAACAAATCTACGAGGATATTCCCGGCTTCTGCCGGAGTGTCGCTCTGACCGAGATAGCTGAACATGGTCACGTCCTGACACCGGGACGTTACGTGGGGGCGGAGGCGGTGGAAGATGACGATGAAGCCTTTGCCGAGAAGATGCAACGACTGACGGAGAAACTGGGTGAGCAGATGGCCAAGGGGGCGGAACTGGATACTCTGATCCGGCGGAAATTGGGAGGTCTGGGGTATGAGTTCTGAATCCACGGACAATTTTAGTAGGTTGGCGGTGAACGACCTTATCGTGAACCCCAACATTTGCGACGGTGGCGCCATTGAAATCGTTGGGGTTCGTTCGGCTCCAACCTACGCCTGTTCACAACAGAGTAAACAGTGTCAGGTAAAAATGCCGTTGTGATAGAATGGAGGGGAGATGAAGAGCTCGTTGAACGGCCGAAGGAGATGACGGTGCCATGAGCAGAACAGCTCCGACTAAAACCCATAAGCAGATGGTTGAGGAATGGAAAAAAGATCCCGAATTCGTCGCAGCGTATGATGAACTTGATACCGAATTCAATCCTCTACGGGAAAGCGAAACCGTCGAACTCAAGAAAAGCCTGGCAGAACTGAAACAGGGGTTGATCTCCATGGTCGCCATTCTCAATAAACATGGCGCCGGTGAGCTCTGGTTTGGTGTTGCACCGAATGGGCGGGTGGCGGGTCTTGACGCAAACGAAAAGACTCTGCGTGATGTTTCCCAAGCCATCGGAGCGCACATCGAGCCTCGATGCTATCCTCATATTGAGGTAGTCCACTTCGATCAGAAGTGCTGCCTGCATATTACCTTCCGCGGACAGGATGCGCCCTATTTCGCCTATGGTCGCGCTTATATGCGGGTGGCGGATGAAGATCGTCAACTGACTGTCCGTGAGCTGGAAAACCTCATTCTCCACAAAAACAGGGAGGCGTTACGCTGGGACAATCAGCCCTGTGAAGCCGGGGCACTCTCTCTGGATGCTCTTGATCCTGCAAAAATTCAGCAGTTCGTCGAAAAAGCCGAGTTGACGTGGGATACACCCGAAAATGCTCTGGACAAGCTTGAACTGCGCAAGGACGGTCTTCTGCTCAACGCCGTCAAGCTTTTCTTTGCCCGTCAACCCGCGCTTCAGCTTCGATGCGCCGTTTTTGCCACAACCACCAGCGCCACTATTATCGACCGTCATGATTTTGATGGTGATATTTTGGAACTGGTGGAGGAAGCGCAAAAGTACATTCTCAAGAATATCCACATCGGCATGCGTCTGGAAGGTCTCTATCGTGTTGATGTGCCGGAAATTTCCATGGCGGCTCTGCGCGAGGCGATTATCAACGCCTTTTGCCACCGGGATTACCGGGACCCCGATTACGTCCAGGTTGCCATCTTCAAAAATCGCGTGGAAATTCGTAACCCAGGGGGGTTGTACGACGGTCTGACCATGGAGGAGATGCGCGGGGGGAACGTCTCCCGGCGGCGCAACCCGTTGATTGCAGACCTCTTCCGTCGTATCCACATGGTGGAAGGGTGGGGGCGCGGCATGCCGTTGATCCTGGAGAATGCCCCCAGCGTTCAGTTCCGCCAGATAGCCGGGCTGTTCATCGCCGGTTTTGAAAGGCCGTCTTTTCTTGGGGAGGCTCCCCAGGAAACCGCCGGAGAAACCACCCAAGAAGTTGCCGAGACTACAGGAAAGACTACAGGAAAGACTACAGATAAGAGTGAAATGTTAGTGGAACACCTGCGCCGGCATCCTCAAACCACGATTTCCGAGATGGCAGTGTTACTTGGCCTGACTGATGATGGCGTGAACTATCACCTGCGCCGGTTACAAGAAGATGGTTCGTTACAACGTGTTGGCGGGAGAAAGAGCGGCCATTGGGAGGTTCTGGTTCCGGCAACTAATCCTACGAAATCCGGGAGGGGTGGGATATGAGCTCTGATTTGAGGGACTTCGCGGGACTCATTGCTGCTATTCGACATGCGCATACGGCACTTTTCACTCAAGCCAGCAAAGCGGTAAATATAAGTCTGACTCTTCGCAACTGGTTTATTGGAATCTACATTGCCGAATATGAATTATGTGGTGCAGACCGGGCAAAATATGGCGACCGCCTCCTCAAGGACCTTGCTACTGCGCTTCAAGATCAGCACGTGAGTAATGCCGGCAAGCGGCAGCTCTACAACTACCTCGGTTTCTACCGATGCTATCCCCAGATTGTGCGGACAGTGTCGGCACAATCTGTAAAGCTCCTGTCGCCGGAAATGCTGGCCACAAAAGTGCCGACAGTGACCGCACAATCTGAACTATCCACATCCCTTGACCCGGAACATCTACTCAACAGACTTTCATACAGCCATTTCGAGCAGCTTGTTGACATTGATAATCCCCTCAAGCGTCTTTTCTATGAAGTAGAAACTCTGCGAGGCACCTGGTCGGTGCGCGAACTCAAACGGCAAATAGCAACACAGTATTTCGAGCGTAGCGGCCTGTCCACTGACAAAGATGCTCTCGCCCGGCTGACACATCAGCAGGCGGAGACGCAGAGTTTTCAGCATATCATTCGCGATCCCTATATTTTTGAATTTCTCGGCCTACGCCCACAGGAAGTCATGACCGAACGCAAGCTGGAGTATGCCCTCCTCAATAAACTACAAACCTTCCTTATTGAACTTGGTCATGGTTTCTGTTTTGAAGCGCAGCAGAAACGCCTGGTTATCGGCGGTGAACACTGTTTTGTCGATTTGGTCTTTTACCACCGCATCCTGAAATGCCACGTGCTGGTAGAGCTAAAAAACGACGCTTTCCGTCACGAGCATCTGGGGCAACTCAACGCTTACGTCAGCTATTACAAAAAGCATGAGATGACCAGCGGTGATCAGCCGCCAATCGGCATCCTACTCTGCACGCAGAAAAACCACGAAATGGTACAATTCGCTCTTGCAGACATGAACAACAGTCTCTTCGTCTCCCGCTACCAGTTGCAGTTACCGCAACAGGGTGAGATGGAGGAGTTCTTGCGGAAAGCGTTGGCTGAGTTGGGTGTGGAATCCGGGGGGACTGGGGAATGAGCGCTCCGACTACGGACAGCTTTCGTAGGTTGGCGGTGAACGGCCTTATCGTGAACCCCAACATTTACGACGGTGGCGCCGTTGAAACCGTTGGGGTTCGTTCCTCACCCCAACCTACGAATCTTAATATTACAGAACCTTTTGCAAAAGTCGAAAAAGATGTCATTCCGGCATGTTTTAAGCCGGAATCCAGTTTCTAACAGCCTGAAAAACATGGATTCCCGATAGAACCATTCGGGAATGACAATCTTTTTGTAAGAGGCTCTACAGATAAAAGCAAAAACTCTAACCGCCGGTTAGAGAAATTAGTTTCATAAAAACCCCAAGGAAAAACAACGGAATTGGGAATGGGTTGGATATGAGTCCTGAACCGAACACATCGGATGTTATTGTAGGAGAAAAGCAAGGTTCATCTGCTTTGCCCGCCTTTGATCTCCGTGGCGCTAAGGGCAAAGCAGATGGTGCGTTTGCTTTGCCCCTACGGAATCGGATGATCGGATGGTCTGTTCCGGCGGAAGTTGGGAGGGGTGGGGTATGAGTGCTCCGACTATGGAAAGGTTTTGTAGGTTGGCGGTGAACGGCCTTATCGTGAACCCCAACATTTACGACGGTGGCGCCATTGAAACCGTTG
>CAIYUY010000047.1 GCA_903929485.1 uncultured Desulfuromonadales bacterium | reverse complement strand
CAAGACCGGCGCAATCATCAGCCGCGGTATTAATGCGCAGGCCGGATGACAGGCGCTGCATGGATTTGCTGAGGTTGAGTTGGGAAGTAGAAAGATTACGCTGGGCGTTGAGGGATGCAATGTTGGTGGCGATTGAGAGTGACATGGTGTAATTCCTCCTTGAATGTGAGCGGGTATCCTTACCCTTTGTGTTACTACCGATCCGGTATCTTTCGGGAAAATCATCAGCTAGACACGGAGTACATCTTGTACTTCCGCGGGGTTACATTTTTGTGGACCTCCTTTTTCCTACCCTTTAATTCATTTATCGCCCTCCCGCCGAAAAACTTTAGTGAATCGAACTCTCCGGCAATTTTTTTTCAAAATGCGCGACTGTGCGGGGTGGATAACAAGATCAGGGACTCTTCTCGAACTTTAACGCCGCCGAATTCATGCAGTAACGCAGACCGGTCGGTTTGGGGCCATCATCAAACAGATGACCCAGGTGGGCGTCACAGCGGGCGCAACGAACTTCCGTCCGCCGGGAAAAGAAGCTGTCATCTTCGCGAGCCGTGATATTTTCCGGGTCAACGGGCCGCCGGAAACTGGGCCAACCGGTGCCGGAATCGTATTTATCTTCGGAGCGGTACAAGTCGTTCCCGCAGCAGATGCAGTGATAAATCCCCTGCTCATGATTGTTCCAGGTTACGCCGGTGTAGGGCTGTTCCGTTCCCTGTTCTCGGGCGACATGGTACTGTTCCGGGCTCAACAAACCGCGCCATTCAGCGTCACTCTTCACGACCTTATTACTCATGAAGCGTCCTCTCACGGCTGCGGAATACAACCTGATCTTTGACAGGCTTACTTGGGGGTGATTCGTGGATCCGGCTGAAGATTCCAGGTCAGCTCCCTTGCCACGGCATGCTATCATACTACTGCATAATATTCCAACAATAAAAAATCCGCGCCATGACATTGTCATTCCTCCCGACCGCACTCCCAATCCGCCTTACAACTCACTCTACTCCGTTGAACAAAAAAATGGTAGGTTCCATCAGGCAAAAAACCACTTAAATGATCGGGACTGCGTCTTTTCCGTTACCATGGTGAAATGACGACCACCACCCGCCATTTGGCCGAACCGCTCCCCACGCCGCTTCTCCGTGAGTCGTTTCAACACGCAAGCCAATGAAAATATCCACAGCTTTTCCGTTGGATTTAATTTTTACAGGTATTATTTTTAACGACATATCAAGCGGTTACCGTATCCCCATCTCTTTCGTATCATTTTTTTTTGCGCACGATTCCGCGGGGCCGATTATTGGCATTCACGTTGCTAAAGAGGCATGTAGTTATTTCATTTATTCAGGAGGCAGACAGATGGCAGTTATTCAATGGGATGAAAGTTTCAGTGTGAAGATCGCCGACATCGACCAGCAGCATAAAAAGCTCTTCGCCATGGTCAACGAACTGGATGCGGCGCAACGCCAGGGGAAAGGGAAGGATCTTGTGGGCAAGATCATTGACGGGCTGATTAACTACGTCGCCGAGCACTTCAAGCATGAGGAGACTTACTTTGACCGCTACAACTATCCCGACACCAAGGCCCACAAGCAGAAACATCAGGAATTTTTCAATAAAGTCATGGAGTTTCGAACCGGTTTCGAGAAAAACAGACTCGGCCTCTCAATGGACCTCATGAAATTTCTCTGCGACTGGCTCAACGAGCATATCAAGGTGAGTGACGTGGAAGGTTACGCCCCCTTCCTCCGCCAGCAGGGGCTGAAATAGCAGTTTTCCGCGGCATTGCCGGGTCGCCCAAAAGCGCCGTATGATCATTATCATCCGGCGCCCTGTCCGGCTTAACGTTTCGGGATTATTGAGCAGCGCATCTTTTATTTATATGGAGGCAGAACATGGCAGTAATTCAATGGGATGAAAGTTTCAGTGTGAAGATCGCCGACATCGACAAGCAGCATCAAAAGCTCTTCACCATGGTCAACGAACTGGATGCGGCGCAACGCCAGGGGAAAGGGAAGGATCTTGTGGGCAAGATCATTGACGGGCTGATTAACTACGTCGCCGAGCACTTCAAGCATGAAGAGAGTTATTTTGACCGCTACAACTATCCCAACACCAAGGCACACAAGCAAAAACATCAGGAATTCGTCAATAAGGTCCTGGAGTTCCGAACCGGTTTCGAGAAAAACAGGCTCGGCCTTTCAATGGATCTCATGAAGTTTCTTGGCGACTGGCTCAACGAGCATATCAAGGGGAGCGACCTGGAATACGCCCCCTTCCTCCGCCAGCAGGGGCTTAAATAGTACTTTTCAGGGACAGCACCCTCAAATGATGATGGGACGGCGAGAGTAATCCCGCCGTCCCGTCTGTTTGAACCGCCGCATGCGGGTCAGGAACTATGCCGCCAGCCGCCGCCGGGCGATCCGCTTGATGTTGAGCAGATTCTTATAGCCGACATTTTCGGTAGTTATATTTCCCCCCATGGCGCCACACCCCAAGGTAAGTGAAGGAACCAGGTCATTGTAAAGGGCGCCGATGGTGCCATGCACCGAGGGCTGATTCCAGACCACCCGGTTGGCCGGCACCCGATGGGCGAACTCCTTGGCTACTTCTTCATCCTCGGTAAAGACCACCGCCGAATGCCCGGCTCCGCCGAATTCCAGCTGGCTGATGGCGGCAAGGATCGCCTCTTCCCGACTCTCCACGATGAACCACCCCAGGACCGGAGAAAGTTTCTCGTGGCTCATCCAATCTTCCGGGCCGGTGGTGGTCAACGGCACCATGAGCATCCTGATCCCGGCCGGCACGCTGAAGCCGGCAAGAGCGGCGATGTACTGGGGGCTTTTGCCGATGATGGCCATGGAGGGAACCCCCCGCTCCTTATCGAACATGACCGCCTCCAGTTGAGCCTTTTCCCCTTCGGTGCAGAGATAGGCCCCTTTCTTTTCAAAGAGCAGCAACGCCTTTTCCGCCACGTCCCGGTCATCGAAGATCACCGACTGGTCCGATGAGCAGATCGTGCCGTTGTCGAAGGTCTTGGAAGAGATGACATCGGGGATGGCCATCTCCAGATCCGCTGTCTTTTCGATGAAGACCGGGACGTTCCCCGGTCCCACACCCAGCGCCGGATGGCCGGAACTATAGGCGGCCTTGACCATGGCGCCTCCGCCGGTGGCGATGATCATCGCCACGTCGGGATGCTTCATAAGGGTATCAGTAGCCACGATGGAGGGGTGAGCTATCCACTGGATACAGTCCGCCGGGGCGCCGGCCTCCAGGGCGGCGTCCAACATGATCTGAGCCGCGGCGGCGCTGCACTGCTGGGCCTTGGGGTGAAAGGCGAAACAGATTACGTTACGCCCCTTGAGGGCGATGAGAGCCTTGAAGAGGGTGGTGGCGGAAGGATTGGTCACCGGCGTTACCGCCGCGATGATGCCGAACGGTTCGGCGATCTCCATGATGCTTTCATCCTCGTTGATGATCCCCACCGACTTCTTTTCTTTCATGTAATCGTAGACCACCTGGGTGCCGAAAGTGTTTTTGATGACCTTGTCTTCCACATTACCGATACCGGTTTCCGCTACGGCAAGCTCCGCCAGTTTCCGCGCATTGGCAACCCCTGCCTTGGTCATGGCCAGGGAGATTGCATCCACCTGCTCCTGAGTGAACTCCTTGAAGGCCTCGGCAGCCTTCTGCGCCCTTTTGATCATCTTTACAACTTCAAGCTCGACGATTGACGTGTGCATGCTGTTCCCCTTTATGGTTTGCGTGATGGAGGCCGAGACCTTTCACGGGAGGATAGAGCAGACTTCATGCCATAAAATAAACAGTGTTATTATTTTTTGAAAGAATCTGCCTGATAAAATTGAAATATACTTTTGCCTTTATATTCCGTATTGTTGTAGAATCATTTTTCGTATCGTTGTTTTGCCGAGGCGACCGACAACAGCCGCAAACATGATGGGGCGTAAAGAATGACTGCTCCATAATGGAACAGTTGTTACATTATGGCTCTGGGACAATGAAAAGGAAGTGAATCATGAACAGGGCCCGTTCGGAATATTTTTCCCAGGGAGTCATCTCCTCTGTCCCGGTTTCGGAGACGATCCTCCGTTCATGGCAACGCTCCAAGGAGCACGGACTGGATGCCGACCGGCCCAATCGCGACATCCCGGTGCTCACCGCGGGAGAGCTGCGCCATCTTGGAGAGAAGAACCGGATACTCCTCAACCGCTCACGCCCCGTCATGGAAAATCTTTACGAGCAGATCGCCAGTTCATCCAGCCTGGTTCTTTTGGCCGACACCACCGGCGTCATCCTCCACTCCCTGGGGGATTCCGACTTCGTGGACCGGGCCCGGACGGTTTCCCTGCAACCGGGGGGGGTCTGGTCGGAGCAGCTCAGAGGGACCAATGCCATCGGGACCGCCCTGGTGGAGCAGAGCGCGGTGCTGGTTCGCTCGGCGGAACACTTTACCCCGGACAACCATTTTCTTGCCTGTTCCGCCTCCCCCATCTTCGACCCCCACGGCGCCTTGCTGGGTGTACTGGACGTCTCCGGGGATTATCGGGCCAATCAGCAGCACACCATGGCCCTGGTCAGGATCTCGGCCCAGCAGATCGAAAACCAGATGTTTACGGATGAATTCGAGGCGGAAATCACCCTCCGGTTTCACCACCGGCCGGAGTTCCTGGGAACCCTGTACGAAGCGATCATTGTTTTTGGCCGTAACGGTCGATTCCTCGCCGCCAACAGGAGCGCCCTGCTCCATCTGGGGATAGACAGGTACCAGGCTGAGAAAATGGAGTTTGCCGGTTTTTTCCGGATGACCTTCGACCTGCTCATCTCCCAGGCATGCCTGGCGTCAAAACCGGTTTTGACCCTCCATACCAGGGTTGGGACACCGGTGTTCGCCCGGGTGAAAGGGGTGAACCAGGGAGCATCCAGGCACACCTCCATCGTCTCCAAGACGGAGCTCGAACCTGATCATTGTCAGGAACGTCCGGTCACATCCCTGGAGAGCCTGGAGTTCGGCGATTCAAAAGTTCAGAAAGCCATCGCCAAGGCTCGAAGGATCATGGGGCATGACATCTCCGTACTCATTCAGGGGGAATCGGGAACCGGCAAGGAACTCTTCGCCAAGGCCCTGCACAACAGCGGTCCGCGGCGAAAAGGGCCATTCATCGCGCTGAACTGCGCGGCAATTCCTGAAGGATTGATCGAATCGGAACTCTTCGGCTATCAGGAGGGGGCTTTCACCGGCGCCCGAAAAAAAGGGGCAAAGGGAAAGATCAGGGAAGCCGACGGCGGGACCCTCTTTCTGGACGAAATCGGCGACATGCCTCTTCCCCTCCAGGCCCGTCTCTTGCGGGTACTGCAGGAACGGGTCGTCACACCCCTGGGGGGGACAACCAACTTCCCCGTGGAGATCGCCATCGTCTGCGCCACAAACCGGAAACTGCGGGCCGAGATAACCGCCGGTCGTTTCCGGGAAGATCTCTACTACCGGCTTAACGGTCTGCTCCTCACCCTCCCCCCTCTTTGCCAGCGGGAAGACCTTCTGACCCTGGCCAAGAACATGGTGGCGCAACTGGCAGGGGCCGGAAGGGTCCCACGTCTGAGTCCCCAGGTCGTGGAACTCTTCAAGAACCACCCCTGGCCGGGCAACCTGCGGCAGATGCACAACGTACTCAGGACGGCCCTGGCCCTTCTGGGAAGCGAGGAGGAGATCACCCAGGAGCAGCTCCCGGAGGACTTCCTGGAACAGCATGACGAAGCGGTCGGGGAACGGATGGATTCCGGGAGAGGGAGACAATCAGCGGCGCCCGGCCGCCTGGAGGAACTGGAGAGCGTCGCCATCCGGACGGCGCTGGAGGAGTGCGAAGGAAATGTCTCCGCAGCCGCCCGACGGCTGGGGGTCAGCAGGAATACGGTATATCGCAAGAGCAGAGGATAAAAGTCGAGAGAGCCGCCATATTTTTTCCCTCACCCTCTTGCTTTTTTCATATGCCTTGATATAATACAAACAAACGTTTGATCCACCCTAACTATCCGTATCGCCACATCATAGCCACGACGACAAAGGAGGAAGTTACCATGAAACCGACGGCAACAAAGACAGTTGAATGCGGCATCTGCTTTTACCAGTCAAAGGCGAAACATTTTACCCCCATCACCGTCAGCGCCGACTTCAGCGCACTGGAATGTCCCAAATGCCTGAATAACCATTCCGGCCATTTCACCATGGTCACTGCGGCAAAGGTTACCGAAAAGCTGGCAGCCTGACCGCCGGGAATATTTTTTCACAACAATAAAAAACGGCCCCGACAGTTTCACTATGTCGGGGCCGTTTCTATTGTCAGACCGTGGCTACGGCGGGATTGCTCCCGCCGTCGTCGTTTCATACGTTTCGGATCAGGAGTCAGTTGAAGACGTTCTCGGGAAGGAACAGCCTGACACCGACAGTGCCGATGAAACTCATGGGGTTGTATGTTCCACGAGTTACGCCGTTACTGACAATGTCACTCTCGGTGCCGACAACATATTTGATCTCTGCCGTCACGGCTATGCTCTTGTTGATAAAATAATCAACTCCGGCGTTGAGATGCCCGCCGTAGGACCAATTAACCGTGGAACTCTGAATATCACCCTTGATGAAATCCAAACCCGCTCCCAGATAGGGGACCAGGTACAGTTCCGTCATGAAGCGATACTGGCACCCCAAGGAGATGTCGGTGGTTTGCAGATCACCCAGGTTCGAGGCGGAGGTGACACTGGAAGAGGGCGAATGCGTCACATCAAACTCCACCGCCAACTTGTCGTTCAGACCGTAGATGAGCCCTCCGCCGCCCACAAAGCCGGTATCAACCGTGGCATTGGCTCCACCATTGACGGTCAGATCCTGCAGCGGTGCAATGAACCCGACCTTGCCCGTAAGCCCCAATCTGCCGTTGATGCTTTCGGCCATGGCCGTGGCGGAAAGAAGCGTCGACACCATCACCAACACGAATAATCTGAACATACATAACCTCCTGTCCCGTAAAATTTATCAGTACCTTCGAGTAATCGTTGGTGATCCAATTGCAGCAATACCGTTGCGGTCGGTTACGGAGAACGACACAAAACCAGTCCATAAAGAGGAATCAACGAGTGTTGCAGTCACGGTGGATCCGCTTACCGCTACCGCTACCAATGACGGATTCGAGGCGACTACGGAATATGGCTGCTGCCCGCCTGATACAGAGAATTGAAGGATAGCTCCCACCACATCACTGCCGCTGAAATTTGCGGTCGACGGTGCAACCGTAAGATAAGTAGCAACAGGAGCCGGATTTGTCGTGGAAGAGACGGTGAATCCGCCATATTTTACGTCGGGAACGACATCATTCGTCATGGCTTTATAAACAATACCATCAGTGAATGTACTTCCCGGCGAAGGTACCGGAACGGTAACGGTGACATTGAAGATACCCATGCCGGTGCTGTCGGTCGTGACGGTATTGGCGGTGGGCTCAACGACGCCGTTCCTGAGGTAGTCGATAATAACCAGGGAAGATGCAGCCTGACTGTAGACATCAAGTATTACCGGTACGTTAGCTCGCGGGTTGCCGACCGCATCAGTGAGCTTGAACGGGATGAGCTGATCAAAGGTAATGTTTTTAATGGTCGTGTTATACGGTTCCGTATGGGTCAAGGTCGTCAATGTGCCGTTGGGATCAGAGGTCCCGGCGCCGGTAAGAAAGGCTATCCCCGCCTGTACCGTATTCAGTATGGGAACGATCTGAAACGTGGCGGTGGCCTTGATTCCCGTCGCGGCCGACGCCTGGAGGATCACGGTTGTCGTGGCGGACATGTTGGCCGTTGAGATGAGGGTTATCGCCTCACCATTGGAATCGGTGAGAACGGTAGCCAACCCCGGATAGATGGTCGCCGGTCCGTTTGTCTGGGCAACAATACCGAAGGTTACCGGAACGCCGGAGAGACCTTGATTGTTCCGGGAAATTTTCGCCGTTGCCAGCACCGACCCCGAATTTGCAGACGCTTGCGCGGTTGTCAATCCGATAGTTGCGGCATTCGTACTGCTGCTGGTCGCAACGGAATAGGTTGCCGAGGCATACGCATCAACAGGAGGATCATCATTGGTGGTAGCCTTGAAAATAACGAAACAATCAGCCGCCGCGGCATCCATGGTCACTTCGGCGGTAAAGATGCCTATCCCGACGGAATCGGTGGTGACCGACGCCGGAATCGACACCGTGGCAGTGCCGGAAAGAGTATAAGAGAGAATAACCGGGACGCCGGCTCGTGGGTTCCCGCTGGCGTCAATCAACTTGAAACTGATCTGTTGACGAAACACCTGAATACTCTGGCTGTTCGGATCAACCGTCGCACTGTTGGTGGAGGCAAGGGTAGTAAAGGTGATGGTTCCGGTTGTTCCCCTGACAATTTGGAACGTAGTATTGGCCGTATACGACTGAGCCCCCACCATGACCTGACCGGAGACAATCACGTTTGTGGTGGATAAGGAGTTAAGGGTGGTGATCGTCGTAACCGCGAGTCCCTTGGAATCGGTACTGACGACGTTCTGGTTGAGCAAGGCAACACCGGTGGCCGGCGCAACTATCTTGAAGGTGACCGGCACACCCGACACGACGACACCATTATTAACAACGGTGGCCGTGATCACCACCTGCCCCCCATTGGGGCCGACTGTCGGCAGATTGGGAACAAGAACCAAGCCCGTGGAAATAGTAGTTGGGACGGTGGTTCCTCCACCAAAGGGGCTGCCGGAGGAAGAACCGGAGCTTCCACCGCACCCACCCAGAGAGAGCAAGCAGAGCGACATGATCAGCGCCGGAATCAATCTTGAAAAGTTCATAAATTCTCCGTTTTAACAGAATGTGACTTCCGCTGCTCAACTGTCTCGTTTTCTTACCGGACTATTCCTTCAGGAAAGCCGAAACCGAATGAGCGCTTTTTTACCATTATTTAATAGAAATATCCATAAGAAATTTAACAGAGCGGAGTGTCACGTCGGGCTATCCCTTTTGTCTCTTGTCCACAACCCGAACCGCTTTTCCTTCGTGGCGCGGGATACGCCCCGGTTCCACGAGACGCACCGTGGCCCCCACGCCAAGGGTGGAGGTTAACTTTTTCTCCACCATTTCCAGAAACCGCCGCTGTCTCTTCATCTCGTCGAAGAAGATGTTTTCGGTGACCTCGATATCCACCTCCAGAAGATCCATCGCCCCCTTCTTGTCCACCACGATCTGGTAATGGGGCCGGCACCCTTCGATGGCGAAGAGGACCTCCTCGATCTGGGACGGGAAGACGTTGACCCCTTTGATGATAAGCATGTCATCGGAACGTCCCATGGTCTTTTTCATCCTGACCGTGGTTCTGCCGCAGGGACAAGGGGAATAGTCCAGGCTGGTGATATCCCGGGTCCGGTAACGGATCAGGGGAAGCGCCTCCTTGGTGAGGGTGGTCAGAACCAATTCACCCACGCTCCCCGGCGGGAGGACGCGACAGCTCTCGGGATCAATGATCTCGGCAAGGAAGGTGTCTTCGGCCAGGTGCATCCCATCCTTATACGAGCAGTCTCCCGCCACGCCGGGACCGATGATCTCGGAGAGACCATAATTGTCGGTGGCGCTGATGAAAAGCCGGCTCTCGATCTCGCGACGCATGGCCTCGGACCAGGGCTCGCCGCCGAACAACCCCACCCGGAGCGCCAGGGTCTTGGGATCGATCCCCACCTGCTCCATCCGGTCGGCGATGGTCAGAGCGTAGCTGGGAGTCCCCACCAGCACGGTGGAACGGTAATCCTGCATGATGGCGATCTGCTTGTCGGTGTTGCCGGAACTGGTGGGAATGACCGACGCGCCAATGGTCTCGGCCCCGTAATGAAGGCCGAAGGCGCCGGTAAAGAGGCCGTAACCGAAGGTGATCTGCACCACATCGTCATGGGTCACCCCGGCGGCGGTCATGAAGCGCGCCACCAGATTGGACCAGGTTTTGATATCGTTCTTCGTGTACCCCACTACCGTCGCCTTGCCGGTAGTCCCCGACGACGCATGAATTCTGACCACTTCGCGCAGAGGGACGGCGAACATCCCGTAGGGGTAATTGAGACGCAGATCATCCTTGGTGGTGAAGGGGAGCTTGGTCAACTCCGCCAGGGAGTGAATATCCTCGGGAAGTATCCCCAACTCCTTGAACTTGTTCCGGTAACAGGTGACGTTCTTATAGGCGCGATTGAGCGTCGCCTGGAGCCGCTCCAGTTGGAGCTGTTCCAGCTCCTCCCGCGGCATGCATTCGTGTTCCACATCCCATATCCGGCTCATTTCACCTTCACCTCTCCCAGATCTCTTTCTTTTCCTTACCCAGATACGCCCGTTGGACTTCCCGGTTTTCCAGCAATTCCGACGCGACCCCTTCCAGAATCATCTTGCCGGTTTCCAGTACATACCCACGGTCAGCCAGAGCCAGAGCGGCCTTGGCGTTCTGCTCCACCAGAAGGACAGTGGTTCCCTTCTCCCTTCGCAGATTCTCTATGACGCGAAAAATCTCCTGAACGACCAAAGGGGCCAGCCCCATGGACGGCTCATCCAGCAGGAGGAGCTTGGGGCGAGCCATGAGGGCTCGTCCAATGGCCAGCATCTGCTGTTCGCCGCCGGAAAGAGTTCCGGCCATCTGCTTCCGACGCTCCCGGAGACGGGGGAAAAGTTCATAGATCATCTCCAGATCCTGCCGAATGGCGATCTTTTCCTTCTTCCGGTACCGTAAGTAAGCTCCCAACTCCAGGTTATCCTCCACGGAGAGCGGCTTGAAGACCTGCCTCCCTTCCGGCACGTGGGAGATCCCCAGCTCCACGATCCTGTCGGGAGGAAGTGTGCCGATTCCTTCCCCCTGAAAGTGAATCTCGCCGGAGCGGGCGGGGGTAATGGCGGAGAGGGTATTGAGCAGGGACGTCTTCCCCGCGCCGTTGGCGCCGATGAGGGTGACGATCTCCCCCTTCGCCAGGTGCAGGGAAACGTTCCTGAGGGCATGGACCTGCCCGTAATAGGTGTTGATGTTTTTCAAGCGTAACATAAGGTCCGTTCTAGGTTCTGGGTTCCAGGTTCCGGGTTCCAGGTTCTGGGTTCTAGGTTCTACGTTCTAGGTTTTTGACTTGCAACATAGAACGTAGAACATAGAACAGCCTTTAACGGCCTTTGGCCGCCTTTATCCTTCCCCAAGGTAAGCCTTTATGACGTCGGGGTTTTCCTGAATCTGACGCGGAGTCCCTTCAGCCAGCTTTTTCCCCAGATTGAGCACCACGATGGCGTCACAGATATCCATGACCAATTCCATGTCGTGCTCCACCAGGACCACGGTGACCCCCATGTCCCGAATTTTCCGGATTAACAGTTCAAGATCGGCGGTCTCCCGGCTGTTGAGACCGGCGGCCGGCTCGTCCATGAGAAGAATCCGCGGGTTTACCGCCATGGCTCGGGCGATTTCAACAAGGCGACACTTGCCGAAGGGGAGTGCTCCGGCCTCCACCCCGCCCAGGTCGGCGATGCCGCAGAACTCCAGCCAGGTATGGGCTTCTTCCCGCATCCGTCGCTCCTCGGCCAACTGCCGGGGGAGCTTGAGGAGGCAGGAAAGTATCCCGCTCCGGCTCCGGCTGTGCAGCCCCACGAGGACATTTTCCAGGACCGTCATCTGATGGAACATCTCGATATTCTGAAAAGTCCGGACCAAACCCCGGGGCGCCAACCTTTCGGGAGGGAAGCCGGAAATATCCGCTTCTTCCAGAAAAACCTTCCCCCCCGTCTGGGTGTAGAGCCCGGTGATGATATTGAACAGGGTCGTCTTACCGGCGCCGTTGGGTCCAATGACGCCGGTAATGGCCCCCTTCCCCACCCTGAAGGAGACATCCTCCAGAGCCGTGAGCCCGCCGAAAATCTGGGTGACCCCCTCAACCCTGAGCATTTTCCACCGCTTTGACCTTTTTGGAGCGAAGCAGACGCCAACAAGCAGCGACGCCGCCGGCAAGTCCCTTTGGCATATACATGGTCATGACGATGAGGAGTAATCCGTAAACCACAATATCGTAATCTTGAACCACACGGAGCAGTTCGGGGAGGATTGTCAGGAGAGCCGCCCCCAGAAATGAACCGAAAATACTCCCCAGACCGCCGATAACCACCATGGTCACCAACTCCACCGAGAAGTTGAAACCAAAAGACGCGGGGGAGATGAACGACATGGTGTGGGCGTACAGCCCCCCCGCCACGGCGGAGATGACGGCGGAGAGGGAGAAGATCTGCACCTTGAGGAGACGGGCGTTCACCCCCATGACCCGCGAGGCCACCTCGGAATCATGGATCGCCCTGAGCGCCCGACCAATGCGGGAGTGGGCCAGGTTGATGCTGAGCAGCATGGTCACCAGGGCGAAGGTCCAGATGAGGTAATAGTTTTTCAGGTCTCCATCAAACAACAGAGTTCCGATTTTCAGATTGGGGATACCGGAAAGGCCGGACGGGCCGCCGGTCAGCGCCACGGTCTCGTTGAGGACGATATAGACGATGATCCCGAAACCCAGCGTCGCCATGGCAAGATAGTGCCCCTTCAGCTTGAGGATGGGAAAACCGAGCCCGAAAGCAAGAAGACCCACCCCCGCGGCAGCGATTACCATGGTGAGCCAGGGGTTGAAACCGTAGGTAGCGGTGAGGATTCCGGAGCAGTACGCGCCAAGTCCGAAAAAGGAGGCATGTCCCAGGGAGATCTGACCGGCAAACCCCAGCAGCAGGTTTAACGCCACGGCCAGCATGGTATTAATCCCCATGAAGACCAGGACGTTGAGCAGGTACCCCCCCTTGAAGAAGGTCGGAACCGCGTAGACCAGGAGGGCGAAGAGAATGAAGAGGAGATAGTCACGTTTCACCGGCTTATACTCTCTCCGTCTGGGCTTTGGAAAAAAGCCCCTGGGGGCGGATGAAGAGGATAAGGAGCAGGATGATAAAGGCAATGGCGTCCTTGTACCCGGAAGAGATGAGCCCGGCCCCCAGAGACTCCAGAAGCCCCAGCAGCAGCCCGCCAAGGACGGTGCCGAAACCGCTGCTCATCCCCCCGATGATGGCTGCGCAAAAACCTTTGAGCCCCAGCATGACCCCCACGTCATAAGCCGTCATGGTCAGCGGCGCGATGATGATCCCGGCCATGGCCCCCATGGCTGAACTGATGGCAAAGGAGAGAAACACCATCCTCCGGACATCGATCCCCACGAGACTGGCCGCTGTCCGGTTGTAGGAACAGGCGCGCATGGCCTTCCCGCTGATGGTGTAATAGAAAAAATACTTGTTGGCGGCGATAACCAGGAGCGTGAGGCCGAAGATCCAGAGGTGTTGGGGCATGACCGTGGCGCCGGCAATAACCAGCGGCTCGTTTCCCGAGAAGGGGGGGAGCGAATGGGTATCCTTACCCCAGATCAGCATGGCGACTCCTCGAATGAAGATACTGCCGCCGATGGTGATGATAACCATACTCAAGGGGGTCGGCCGCTTCAGGGGGCGGATCGTCAGTCGTTCAAAGGCCACTCCGATGGCGGTGGCAACCAGGATCGCCACAGCCATGGAGACAACAAGGGGAAATTTCAGGACCATGAGAAAGAAGTGAGTCAACACCCCTCCCAGCATGACAAATTCACCCTGAGCGAAATTGATGATCCCCGTGGAGTTATAGATGATGGCGAAGCCCAGGCCGATGAGCGCATAAATAGCCCCCGTGGAGAGACCGGAAAACGCGTATTGTGTCAACTGCGGCAAAAGATCCATGTCTTTATTTCACCAGCACCCAGTCCCTGTTTTTCACCTCCACCAACACGAAGGCGTCCTTGGCGAGACCGGCATGATCAACGGGCGTATAGGTGAAAGAGCCGCCGATACCATGGAAAGCCCTGCTCTTCTCCAGGTTGGCGGCAATGGTCGCCGGCAGGTCGTCACCCTTCTCCAGTGCTCCCTTGAGGAGCATCATGGCGTCCCAGGCGTGACCGCCGAAATGATCCCCTTCAACCTTATGGAGTTTCTGATACTCCTTCACGAACGCCATGAGCCATTTTTTCTGGGGATCCGAATCAGGAAGCACGTCAGCCACGATAACCTTACCGGAAGGGAGCATGACCCCCTCGGCCGCATCCCCCGCCAACTCGATGAATTTTTTTGAGGAGACGCCATGGCTCATGAAAAGCGGCATCTTCAGTCCCAACTGTTTCGCGTTGCGGGCTACCACTGCCGGTCCGGGATTGGTCCCCCAGCAGATTAGCGCCTGAGCCTGGGTGCCTCGTATCTTGGTAAGTTGGGCGGTCATGTCGGTATCCTTGGGACCGTAGGTCTCATCATAAAGAACCGAAATACCATGAGTGGCCGCCTGGGCCTTCAACTGTTCCCGCCCGGATGATCCGAACCCGTCGGAAACGGTGAGAAGCGCCACCCTGTTCAGTTTTTTCTTCTGAAGATATTCATAGATTTTCGCCACGGCCAGGTTGTCGTTCTGGGCGGTCTTGAAGACCCACCTGTTCACCGGTTCGGTGATCTTACGCCCGGCGGCGCAGGAGATGAGGGGAACTCCGGCTTTTTCCACCACCGGCATGACCGCCATGGTTTCCCCGGTGGTGCTGGGTCCGATGATGGCCACTACCTTGTCGTCCTTTATCAGCCTGTTGGCAAGTTGCACCGCCTTGGTGGCGTCACCTCCCGTATCATAGGAAATGAGCTGAACTTGCCGCCCCTTGATACCGCCCGATTTGTTAATGCTATCAGCCACCATCTGGGCGGCGTTTCGCTCCGGCTCTCCCAGGAACGAGGGAGGACCGGTAACGGAGAAGAGAGCGCCGATCTTGATGGGCTGGCTTGCGCCGCAAAGAGCGGAACAGGTAAGGATGAGTACGAACAGGGAGCAGCTGAAGACAAAACGTTTCATAAATAGTACCTCCGTTACTTGGCCGGTTCCCAGTCGCCCTTGACGACCTTCACCATCTCGAACGCCGACAGGTCCAGCCCGTTATGATCCGTGGGTGACATGGTAAAGAGCCCCGAAACGCCCACGAGTTTTCTGACCTGCTCGATGCCGTTGCGGATCTGCTCCGGCGTGCTCCCGGACTTTTTGATGGCCTCGACGATGAGTGCAAAGGCGTCATGAGCATAACCGCCGAAGGTTGACGCTTCAACCCCGTAGCTTCTCCGATAAGCCTGGTCATACTCGCTGAGCACCTTGTACTGGGGATCCCCCTTCTTCAGTTTGTCATAGACCGTCAGCTTCCCGGCGGGGAGAGTCACCCCCTCGGAGGCCTCCACGCCGGCCAGTTCGATGTACTTCTTGGAGGCGACCCCATGACTCTGGTACAGGGGGATCTTCATCCCCAGCTGTTTGACGTTGCGCGTGACCACCGCCGGCCCGGGGTTGGTTCCCCAGCAGATCAGGGCATCGGCCTTGGTCCCCTTGATCTTGGTGAGCTGGGCGGTCATGTCGGTGTCCTTGGGAGAGTAGAGCTCATCGGCCACCACGGTGAACCCTTTTTTGGCCGCCAAAGCCTTGAGCTGTTCGCGACCCGACTGACCATAAGCGTCGGAAACGGTGAGGAGAGCCAGATTCTTCTGTTTCTTGGCCGCCAGGTACTCCAGGAGCTTTTCTCCCGCCACATGATCGTTGGCCGGAGTTTTGAAGACCCATTTCTTCACCGGATCGGTGATCTTGACACCGGCGGCGCAGGAGACCAACGGGATCTGCTCTTTCTCCACCAGAGGGATAATAGCCATGGTATCCCCGGTGATGCTGGGACCAATGATGGCGACAACTTTATCGTTCTTGATCAGCTTGGTGGCAAGCTGCATTGCCTTGGTGGCGTCTCCCTGGGTATCCTCAATGAAGAGCTCGATCTTGTTCCCCTTGACCCCCCCCTTGGCGTTGAGATCCTTGACCAGCATCTCCAGACTTTTCTTTTCCGGCTCCCCCAGAAACGACGCCGGACCGGTCACGGAGAAGAGCGCACCGATACGGATGGTTCCAGCGGCCAGAGCCTCCAATGAGAACAACAATACCGCCCCTAACACCACTACGGATACACACCGTTTCATCGTCCGCTCCTTAACTTTTGGGTTTATCTCTACATGGTGTAGAGTCGCTCTCCGTCCAGAAGGTTGAACCCCTTGGCCAGCAGCGCCCGGATAGCCCGGTCGGAGTCATCGAAACGGAAGATGATCACCGCATTGCCGCCGCACTGTTCAACAAAGGCATACATATATTCCACATTAATCTCTTCGCCGTCCAGCACCTGGAGGATTCGGGTCAACCCCCCCGGCTGATCCGGGATCTCCACGGCCACCACCTCGGTCTTGCTCACCGTGAACCCCTGTTCCTTGAGCACCCCATTGGCGATTTCGCAGTCATTGACGATAAGCCGCAAAATGCCGAAATCCGAGGTATCAGCCAGGGAGAGCGCCCGGATATTAACCCCGGCTTCACCAAGTATCCGGGTTACCTCCGCCAGTCGGCCCGACTTGTTTTCGATGAAGATGGATATCTGTTCGACTTTCATAATTGACCCCTTTCACCACGAAGACACTGAGACACGGAGACACGGAGAAAACCGGATTGGTTGATAATAGAATCATGCTAAAAACCTGGACATCCAGTATCCCGGCTTGCGTTTCAGATGCGCAACCGCAATTACAACGACAGTGTTGCCGTCGATTCCATAGATTACCCCGTATGGAAATCGGTTTAAAAGGCGTCTTCTCGCATCAACTTCTATCTTCTCTGCCATTTTCGGGAAGGAAACGATGAGCCGAACAGTTTGATCAAACTCATCTAAAAATTCATATCCAAGCCCTACTACCTGCTTTTCATACCAAGCGAAAGCTTCATCAAGTTCAAGCTGCGCCAGTGGAAGAAGTGAAATTTTCATGAATTACGATATTTCGCCATAACGGTCTCGTAGGGAACGGCGTCGACTTCTCCCCGCTTATATGCATTCCAGCGCAGTTTCGCCTCAGCTGCCCAGATGTTGTCGATAGTCTCATCGGGGGGAATAATGTCCCGAATAACCCTATCAATAAGCATGACTCTTTCAGTCACCGGAAGCTTTTCAATTTCATGAACCAGTTCAAGTGTGCTTGGCATGATAAACCTCTCAGGAGCCTCTCTGTTCAAGATAACTTAACCAGAGATTGAAAGCTGTCGGATGGGCATCCAGCATGGATTGGTCAAGCCACCATCCGTCACCGGAAACATATTTTCTATAAGCTGCCTTGTAATTAATATCATTGGTGAAAGATCTAAACGTTACATTGTTGCCAGGTGATATCAACATGGCTTTACGCCAAGATGGATTTCGCTGAACACATAAAACAACTGAAGAATTTATCCATGTTTCATCTAAAACATCAGCGACAAGCACCATACGGATCAAATCGTGATATGCAGCATTACCGGGCTCAATTATTATCGATTGGGCTATTTCACCAGGATCGTGAGACTCTGCGCAAAGATAACCTGCATTGCTTGCCCGACTCATCAAATCAAGAGCAACATCAACGGTAATGCTCCAGCTGAAATTTCCCTCAATGTAGAATTTTCTATTGGTATTATTAGGTCGAGCTTGTCGCCAACTAAGCATCCTATGGCAAGGCTCCAAATTTAACCTATCTTGCCGAACAAGCTTCGTCAAGTCATTTGCCACACGACCTATTTCCTTGTACCTGGCCGGCATTTATTACTCCAAATATAGCATGAACGTCACCTGATTGCCGAGGAACTCCCTCCTACAGCTTCCGCTTGTCAACAACCCGCGTGGCCTTCCCTTCGCTCCGCTGGATGGTGCGGGGCTCCACGAGCTTGGCCTTGCAGGTGACCCCCAGCATCTCCTTGATCTCCTTCTCGATCCGTCGCGCCAGGGACTGGAGAACCTTTATCTCATCGGAGAAGATTTGCTCGTCCACCTCCACCTGAACTTCCAGGGTATCCAGGTTGTCGTGACGATCCACGATGAGAAGGTAGTGTGGCTCGACCCCCTCGATCCCCACCAGAACCGACTCGATCTGGGACGGAAAGACATTGACTCCCCGGATGATGATCATGTCGTCGCTGCGACCGCTCATTCTGGCGATCCGCACATGAGTTCGGCCGCAGATGCACGGTTCATAGTTGAGACTCGTCACATCCCGGGTCCGGTAGCGAATGAGGGGAATCCCCTGTTTGGTGATAGTGGTGATGACCAGTTCGCCCGTCGCTCCAGCCGGAAGGAGTTCACCCGTTTCCGGGTTGATGATCTCGGGGATAAAGTGGTCCTCCCAGAGATGCAGCCCGTGCTTCGCCTGAATGCACTCAATGGCCACCCCCGGCCCCATGATCTCGGAAAGTCCGTAAATATCAATGGCGTCCAGGTTCAACTTGCTTTCGATCTCCCCCCGCATCGCCTCGGACCAGGGTTCGGCCCCGAAAATCCCCACCCGAAGCCTTAACTTACGAAAATCCACCCCCTCGGACCTGGCCTCCTCGGCCATGTAGAGAGAATAGGAGGGGGTACAGGTGAGGACCGTGGAGCCGAAATCCTGCATGATCATGATCTGGCGCTTGGTATTGCCGCCGGAGATGGGGATGACCGACGCCCCCAACCGTTCGGCCCCGTAGTGGGCGCCAAGACCGCCGGTAAAGAGTCCGTAACCGTAGGCGTTGTGGATGATATCCCCCTTATGCGCACCGGCGGCGACAAAGGAGCGGGCCATCAGCTCGGACCAGACATGGATATCCTCACCGGTATACCCCACCACGGTGGGTTTGCCGGTGGTGCCCGATGAGGCGTGAATCCGGACGATCTCCCGCAGTGGGACGGCAAAGAGTCCATAGGGATAGGAATCCCGCATATCCTTTTTGGTGGTAAAGGGAAATCGTTGCAGCTCTTCCAATGTTTTCAGATCACCGGGTACAACCCCGCTCCTCCGGAAAGAGGCCCGGTAAAAAGGGACCGTGGCATAAACACGCTCAAGGGTATTCTTGAGCCGCGTCAGTTGCAGAGCCTCCAGCGCCGGGCGGGGAAGGGTTTCAAATTCCTCGTTGTAGAAGATAGCCATGAAGAACTCCCTCTCCGTTCGTTACAGTTCCCGCCCCATTCGGAAGGCTTTTCGGTTTATTTCCAGGGCCTTGGCCGGCACCATCTTCTCCAGCGCCGCAAACCAGCACTCCTGGGGAATATCCAGTCCCTTGGAAACAGCACCCAGAAGGACAGTGTTGGCCGCCCGTGGATTCCCCGCCTGGAGGGCCAGTTTCTGACCATCCACCAGAAGGAAATCGGGAACCCGCGAGCGGATGAGTTCCGGCAAGTTGTCGGGATAGGAGAGCTGACCGCTCAGCACCGCCGAAGGCTGGATTTTCAGGTCATTGGCAATGACCTTCCCTTCCGGTTTCATGAGCGGCAGGTAGCGGGCGGTTTCCAGCAGTTCGAAGCCGAAAAGGATATCCCCCTCCCCTTCAGGCACCGTGGGCGAGAAGACCTCCCTGCCGTAACGGACATGAGAGACCACGCTCCCCCCCCGCTGGGACATGCCATGGATCTCGCTCTTTTTCACGTCGAATCCCGCCAGCATGACACTCTCGGCCAGGATCTCCGATGCCAGGAGTATCCCCTGACCGCCGACCCCCACCAGGAGGATGTTGGTTACGCTGTTCATTTTTTCCTCCCGATGGCGCCAAACTTGCATAACTGCCGGCAGACGTCGCAACCGGTGCAGAGGAGCGGGTCGATGTGGGATTTCCCCCTCTTACCGTCGGCGGGAAGCCACTCCATGGCCGGGCAGCCGATCTTGAGGCAGGCGCGGCAACCGGTGCAGGCGTCTTCGTCCACCTGAAGAAGCGACTCCCGCTGGAAGACCCCTTCCCGCTTGATGAGGACACACGGCTTGTCGGTGATAATCACCGAAGGTTCGGGACGATTCATCTCTTCCAGGATGGCGCTTCCGGTTTCGGCCAGGTCAAAGGGATTGACCATCCTGACCTGCCTGACCCCAAGCGCTTTGCAGAGAAGGGGCAGATCGACCCGGTTGGTGGGAGTATCCATGAGGGTGAAACCCGAAGCCGGATTGTCCTGGCGACCGGTCATGGCGGTTATCCGGTTGTCCAGGATGATGAGCGTGGCCGGAGCCTGGTTGTAGACCATGTCCATGAGGCCATTGATCCCGGTGTGAAGGAAGGTGGAGTCGCCGATAACACCGACAACCTTCTTTTTCTCATCATCCGGGACGGCTTTGACCATGCCGGTGGCCATCCCCACGGAGGCTCCCATGCAGATACAGGTATCCATGGCGGAGAGCGGCGGCAGAAAACCCAGGGTATAGCAGCCGATATCGCCGACGACGTAAGCGCCCAACTCTTTCAGGGCGAAGAAAACTCCACGGTGAGGGCAGCCGGGACACATGCTGGGAGGGCGACCGGGGAGATCCGGGGGTGCGGTTGGTAGGGGCGATTCATGAATCGCCCCTACGGGAATACCGATCCCGGCAAAGGCCTTGGCAACGATGCCGGGGGATAGTTCACCGCAAAGGGAAAGAATCTCCTTCCCCATCACGACGAGCCCCATGGCTCGTACCTGCTCTTCAATGAACGGGTCCAACTCTTCCACCACGTACAGCTTCTCCACCTTGGCGGCAAACTCCCGGATGAGAGCGGCGGGAAGCGGATGAACCATCCCCAGCTTGAGAGTTGAAGCATCAGGCAGCGCCTCGCGGACATACTGGTAGGGAGCCCCGGAGGTGATGATTCCAACGCCTTGGTCGCGCAGTTCCATACGGTTGATGGCGGCGCTGTCACCGTATTCGGCCAGCTTCCGACTCCGTTCCTCCACGAGAGGATGCCGCACCCTGGCATTCCCCGGCAGCATCACCAGCTTGGCGGCGTTTCTCACCAGTTTCGGTTCAGGCAGACCGGTTACCGGTTCGGCCAACTCCACGATGGACTTGCCATGGGAGGTGCGGGTGGTGGTCCGGAGCATGACCGGAGTGTCGAACTGCTCGGAAAGCTCGAAGGCAAGCTTGGTGAACTCCTTGCACTCCCGGGAATCCGCCGGCTCCAGCAGTGGGATCTTGGCAAACTTTGCATAGTTGCGGTTATCCTGCTCGTTCTGGGACGAGTGCATCTCCGGGTCGTCGGCGGTGATCAGCACCAGACCGCCGTTGACGCCGGTATAGGAAAGAGTGAAGAGCGGATCCGCCGCCACGTTCACCCCCACATGCTTCATGGCCACCAATGCCCGCGCCCCACCGAAGGAGGCGCCGATCCCCACCTCCAGCGCCACCTTTTCATTGGGCGCCCAGGAAGCATCGATGCCGGGATAGGTGATGATATTTTCAAGTATCTCGGTGGAAGGGGTGCCGGGGTAGGCAGTGGCGACCTTCACCCCCGCTTCAAAGGCGCCGCGGGCAATGGCCTCGTTACCGGAAAGTATTTCCTTCATGTGTACCGTTTCCTGAAAAAAAATAAGGGATTACCCCGACCACGGGGAAGGGCGAACTATACGAAAAAGCTGCTACCATGTCAACTTCTTTATAACGTTGGTTTAGATTTCAAGGGAACGCCAGAGTCAGCAGAACCCCCTCCAGAAGCCCGTAATCACTCACCTTCATCCCGGGAAAACCGAAACGATCCATGGATTTGAGGGTAACCAGAGCGCCGGCAATAATGAGGTCCTCGCGCCCCTGCTCCATCCCGGGGAGAGCCAACCGCTCCCGGGGGGTCAGAGGGAGCAGCTGCTCCAGCATGGCGGCTACCCTTGATCGGGCCAACCAGTGACCGTTGACCCGGCGATAATCATAGTCGGTCATCCCCAGATCCATGGCCGCCAAGGTCGTGGCCGTTCCCGCGGTCCCAACCAGAAGGGCGCCAAACGGATCGACGATGACGCCGGCGCCGGTCATCCCGTCAACCAGAAGCGTCAATTCCCGGTCAATCTTCTCGCTCATGGCTGCCGGCTCCTGTTTTCCCTCGGTGAGACGGACCACCCCCAGCGGCAGGCTCCGGGTAAAACGGGGGGTTCCTCCGTCCGCCAGAGTGTACTCGGTGCTCCCTCCCCCCAGATCGAAGGCAAGAATGGTTCCGTCCGGATCGCCAAGCCCGGCTCGGATTCCGGTCAGGGTCAGAAGCCCCTCCTCTTCGCCGCCGATGACCTCAAGGGTGATACCGGTCCGCGCCAGCACCTGGGCGCAAAACTCCGTCCCGTTGACGGCGTCCCGCACCGCGCTGGTGGCCACCGCTCGAAGGGACGTTACCTGGTGGCGCGCCAGATCCGCGGCAAACTCCCCCAGAGCAGCAATAGTCCGCCGGCAGGCTTCCGGCGACAGACCCTCCTCACAGGTAAAACCGCCTCCCATCCGGGTGATTCGCCGCGAAACAAGAAGAGGCTCAATCTCCCCCTTCTCCAGGGAAGCAATGAGCAGACGAACCGTATTGGTGCCAAGATCAATTGATGCAAAGCGCGCCATTCAAAACTCCAGGTATCGTTAATTTCACCCCATGAAGCAAGGGTACGGGAATCTGTTTCCCGGATTTCTTGACTTTACCCACCGGATGGTTTATTGCACTGAACCAACAGGGTCAACTATTTCAGGCCAAAGGGAGGAAACGAATGTTTGACAACATCGATGTGCAAGGGGCCGTCAAGCGGGCGCTGCAGACGGAAAAAAACGCCATGAATTTTTACGAACTGGGCGCTCAGCGGATGACGAATCCCGACGCCAGACGGGTGTTCGAACTCCTGGCGGGGGAAGAGCGCGGGCATGCCGGACAGTTCTTCGAGATCTACCAGGGTGAAGATATTCCTTCCTTCGACCTCTTCATGGGATCGCCGGCTGACTACGAATCGTCCTGGGTTACGGCCCTGACCAAGGCCATTGACTCCGAATTCAACGAGAAGAAGGCGCTGGAACTGGCCATGGAAAAGGAGCTGGGACTGGAGAAGACCCTCCGAGAGACCGCCGAAAAGATCACCGCCCCCGACATCAAGGCCGTTTTCGACCTGAACGCCCGGGAAACCCGCAACCACTACGAACTCATCGAATCCGAATACGCCCGGGTCATGGGGATGGTCCACGAATCGGATCAGGACACCTTCGTCCGGGAATAGTCAACCTTGAAAAACTCTCACCACAGAGGACACAGAGAAAAGCTCGAGAAAATCAGAACCATTGATTTCAGGTTTCTCTGTGCTCTCTGTGACCTCTGTGGTAAAGGCCTTTGAACACTATTCCCCGGTGAAGAGCGGCGTCCGTTTCTCCAGAAAAGCCTGTTTCCCCTCCAGATAATCCTTGCTGTCGTAAACAATCCGCCGCAGCCCCTGTATCCGCTCGAAGGTCTCGGGGCTGATGACCGCCGATCCCCCCAGAATCCGTAACTGCTCTTTCATCACCGTGATGCTCAGGGGAGAGTTGCGCGTGATGGTTTCCGCCACGGAGTAGGTAAACGTCTCCAGCGCCTCCTCCGGCACGAGCTGGTTCAGGATGCCGTGCATGTGAGCCCGCTCGGCGCTGAGCGGCTGAGCAGTGAAGAACATCTCCTTGGTGATCCGCATCCCGAGGATATTCAAAAAATGGAGTATTCCCGCCGAGTTGTAGGGAACGCCGATCTTCGCCGGGGTAATGGCGAAGGTGGCGGAGTGGGCGCCGAAAGCAAGGTCGCAGGAGAAGGCCAGGTCGCAGGCTCCCCCCCAGACACTCCCCTCGATCATGGCGATAACCGGCGCGGGGAAACGCTGGATGGCTTGCAGCGCCTTTGCCAGGGGATCGTTGTAGGAGAGGGGGTCACGCCCCTGGTCGGGAAGCTCATTAATGTTGAACCCCGACGACCAGACCTTGGCTCCCTTCTGGGCGCGAATGATGACGACCCGCGCCTTCTGCTCCTGGAGCTGGTTCAGCGCCTCAACCATTTCGTCCAGGAGCTGCGTACAGAGGCTGTTTCTTTTCCGCGGATTGTTGAGGGTGATGGTGCCGATGAGGTTACTGAATTCGATGGTAAGATATGTCACAAGTGCATCCTTTGCCGTTTTAGTAGTCCGGGCATGGCGCCCAGCAGCTCTACCATACCGCAACCCGAAGCAAATGTGTCTGAAAAAGTGCCGAATTTATTTACACTCCCCCCCCTCTCATGTATCATGCGACCGATGAAAACAATCCTGTACCGCTACCTTTTTCGTGAAATCGCCACGACCTTCCTCTTTTCCCTGGCAGTGGTTACCCTGGTGATCTTCATGGGGAAGATTCTGCAACTGGCGGAACTGGTCTTCTCCAACGGCATCTCCCTGAAAAACATCCTCAAACTGTTCCTTTATCTGACCCCCTCCTTCTGCCTGGTAACGATCCCCATGGCGTTTCTCCTGGCAGTGCTGCTGACCTTTGCCCGACTCTCCGCCGACAACGAGATTACCGCAATAAAATCCAGCGGCGTGAGTCTCTATGGTCTCCTCCCGCCGGTTTTGGGGACGGCCTGCATCGCCTACGCGCTGACGGCCTTCGTCACCGCCTATGCTCTCCCCTGGGGGCAGAGCTCCTTTCGAAAACTGATGTTTGACTTCCTGGATACCACCCAGGTGCTCAACATCAAGGAGGGGGTATTCAATGACCAGTTTCCCGGCCTCATCATCTATACGGAACAGTTCAACCCGCGGGAATCGGCCATGACCGGAGTCATCATCCATGACAGCCGTAACGGAGACGATCAGTCCACCATCTTTGCTCGCGAGGGGACCATCCGTCGGGACCCGGAACAACGCTCGGTTCGCCTGCACCTTTCCGACGGCAGCATTCACCACCTCTCTCCCCCTCTGGGGTATCGCCTCATCTCCTTCACCGGCTACGATATTGTTATCAATTTCACAAAACCGGTGGCGCCGACAGTCTTTGATGAACGATATCTTAACTTTGGCGAACTGCGGGCATCCCTCCATCGCCCCCTGGCGAAAAAAATCCGGCAGGATGTGCTCAACGAGTATTACCGACGAGTCGCCCTCCCCTTCGCCCCCTTCGGTTTCGCCCTACTGGGGGTGGCTCTGGGTATCCAGAATCGCCGAACCGGCCGTTCCGGAGGTTTCGCCTTCAGCATCTCCATAATTCTCGTCTATTACATCCTCCTCTCCCTGGGGACGAACCTCAGTTCCCGCCAGACCGTACCGGCCTGGCTGGCCATCTGGTTTCCCAACATGCTCTTCACCGCTCTCGGTCTCTGGCTGTTCTGGATGTCGGCTCAGGAGCGACAGTTCACCTTTTTGGAACAGGGGAAGCGTTTGCTGCAGGAGATCAGGAGCAGGTTCTCCTCCGGCGGGAATAACCCATGAAAATCATCTACCGCGCCATCCTCGCCCTCTTTTTCCGGCTCCTGGGACTCTGCCTGGGCTCCTTCAGCCTCATCTTCCTGGTCATCGAATTTTTGGACAAGATGCGCCGATTCAGCAGGGTCAACGCCGACGCGGCAACCATCGGCTTCTATTTTCTCAACAAACTTCCCGAGATAATCTCCCAGGTCATCCCCTTCGGCGTGCTGCTGGCGACCATCCTGACGCTGGGAATGCTCGTAAGAAATAACGAACTGACGGCTCTGAGGAGCAGCGGCATCAGCCTCCACGCCATCGGCCGTCCGCTCCTGGCGGCCGCGCTCCTGTTGAGCGTGTTGACCTTCGTCTCCAACGAGCTGATCCTCCCCGTCACCGCTCAGAACATCAGGGATATTGAAGAGTCGGTACTGAAAAGAAACGAGTACGGAGCCGTTTTCCGGCAGCATAACATCTGGTACCGGGATGGCTCCCTGGCCATGCGAGCAGAGCTTTTCGATCCGGGGAAGAGAATCTTGAAAGGAGTTACTCTCTGGGACAAAAACGGCTATATGCCTCGCCGGAGGATTGAAGCGGAAGAAGGGGTTCTGACCCCGGGAGGATGGCAGTTCAGCCGGGCTCGCGTCTGGACGTTCCGCGACGGCTCCCAGGTGGAAATCGCCCCCACCACGACCCTGGTGATTCCGCTTCGTCTGACACTGGAAGATCTCAAGAAGGTCTCGGACTACACCTCCAGCATGGGGTTTTTTGAACTCCGCCGCTACGCCCGTGACCTCAAAAAAGGGGGTTACGATGTCACCCGCTACCTGGCGGACATGCATGCCCGGGCCGCGCTCCCCTTCTCGGCTTGTGTCATGGTCCTTTTGGGGATGCCTTTCGCCGTCCGGAGCGGACGGTCAGTCTCAGCCACTCTGGGGATCGGCCAGGGGCTGGGGATCGGTTTTGCCTATTTCGTAATCAACGCCCTGCTGATCTCACTGGGACATAACGGACTCCTGCCGCCGGTAGTAGCGGCCTGGGCCGCCAACAGCATCTTTGCCATGGTCGGCATCTGGCTGATGCTGACCATGGAGCAGTAGCCAAGCGCCCCCCGCAACCAATATCGGACGAACTAACAACGGAGAAATCGCCATGAAAACGTCAGTCGTGACAGCTCTGCTCCTGGCAACCCTTATCGCCTTCACCTCTCCCCCGGCAGGAGCCGCTCCCCTCAAGAAGGGCCAAAAAAAGAGCGCTCCGGCGGCGACCAAGGAGGAACCCGTCACCCCCTATACCATCCTGAGCATCATCCCTTCCCAGGGAGAACCGGGGAGACGCGTGAACCTCATGGGCTCGGGATTTTCCGCCGACACCCAGGCATGGCTTGGCGCCACGGTAATCAGCACATCGGTCATCAACGACAAACAGATCGAATTTGAGATTCCGCGCATTGAGCCTGGCCTTTATGCCCTCTACCTCAAACGTCCGGACGGCGCCACCAGCAAGATCTATAATTTCCCCATCCTGGCGCCGAAACCGGTCATCGACACCCTTACCCCCGACACGGTCTTTGGCTGCGCCCCGGATCAGGAACGGATCGTCAATCTCTCCGGCAGAAATTTCCAGGAAAGTTCCGCCATCCTCTTTGACGGCGGGACAATCAGGAGCGCTTTCACCTCGTCGGAAGCTCTCTCCTTCACCGTCCCCCACAACGTCTTAGGGGGACAGCACAACATACAGGTCAAAAACCCCAATGACATCGTCTCGGGAACCACGGCTTTTTACATCGACATGAAGCCGGTAATCCACACCGTCCATCAGGGAGAAGAGCGGGTGAACAGTTACGACTTGATTTTGGAGGGGCACAATTTCCAGCAGAGTTCGGCGGTGATCATCGACGGCAGACAAATTTTCAACGGCGCGGATCGGGATCGAAGCAGATTCATCAGCTGCTCCCGAATTATCTATGAGCGATTTCCCTATGACCGGAGCAACAAGAGTCTGAAAATTCAGGTAGTTAATCCCAACGGCGAAGAGAGCGCGGTGATGACGGTCACCGCGCCGTAAGTATCAGGATGAATAGGACGGGGTAATCACCGGCAATAATCCGCGGCTACAACCGGTACCGCTGGGTCATGGAGTTGAGCTGCTCCGCCAATCGGGCCAGCTCTTCGGAGCTCATCAGTACCTGGGCGCTGCTGGCCGAGATCTCTCCGGCGGATTGGTTGGCCTCGGAGACGTCATGGGCGATGGACTCGGATACCCGTGAAGTATGGGAGACATTGCCGTTAACCTCGTTGATGCCGGAGGCTGTCTGAGCGATATTCGTGGCGATTTCACTGGTCACCACCGACTGCTGCTCTATGGCCTCAGCGGTGAGACTGATCATCTCACTCACCTCCTGAATCACCCCGGTGATCTTCCCGATGTCTTCCACCGTCTGCCTGGTGGAGGTTTGGATGTTGTCGATCTTTTCACGGATCCCTTCGGTGGCGGCGGCGGTCTGCTGGGCCAACTCCTTGATCTCGCTGGCCACCACCGTGAACCCTTTTCCCGCCGCGCCGGCCCGTGCCGCCTCGATGGTGGCGTTCAGAGCAAGCAGGTTGGTCTGAGCCGAGATGGCGGTGATGGTCTCGGTGACCTTGCCGATTTCCCGGGCGGCCTTCCCCAGCTCCACCACCTGACGGGTAATCTCGGTGGCCTGAGCCACGGCCTGACCGGTGATGGCCCGCGCCTTGTCAGAACTCCTGGTAACCTTGCCGATGGTGACGGTCATCTCCTCGGTGGCGGCGGCCACGCTCCCCACATTGGCGGTGGCGTGATCCATGGCCATGGAAACGGACATCATGCTGGCGCTCATCTCCTCTGCCGCCGTGGCCACGGAATGAGCCCGAGCCGAGGAGTGTTCGGCGCTGGAGGACATCCGGCGGGAGATGGCCGTCAGCTCGGTGGCTGAAGACGACAGCGCCTGAACGCCCTCGGTCATATCCCGAAACATGGCGCTGAGATTGGCCACCATCACCTTCATCTCCCAAAGGACACTCCCCTGAAAGCGCTCATCCAACTTCACCCGCACGGCAAGATCCCCCCGGGAAACAGCCTGGGCGATCTCCCGCACGTAATTCGGCTCTCCCCCCAGATCTTTCAAAAGTCCCCAGGCGATGACCCAGCCGATCCCCACACTCAGGAGGAGGGCCGCCAGGGTGAAGAGAGACATTATTATCGTTGAGCCACCGGCCAGGGAGGCGTTGGCCTCCGCGGTGCTCTTCGCCAGCTTGAGCTTGGCGTCGGCAATATCGTTGATATCCTTATGCACCGCTTTAAAGGCGACTTCAAGCGGCCCTTTCCAGACCGCCACAGCCTCTTCACGCTTCCCCGCGGCAGCCAGGGCGACAAATTTGAGTTCCACGGGGTCGTACCGACCGTAACTCTCCTGCATCTCCTTGAAAAGCTTACGCTCCTCATCGTTTTGGAGAGTTTTTTCGATGTTGACGATGAGCTCATCCATCTGCCGATCAAAATCATCACCTTTTTTCTTCAGCTCATTCCGTTCCGCCTGGGATTCGGTGAAGAGGATCTCGGCATTATTGCTCCGCATCCGATGAAAGGTGGTGTTGAGATCTCCAATCTGGTCAAGGGGGATGACGGTTTTATCATAGAGCTTTGTATCCGCCCTGCTGATGGTCCTGATGTTGAGAATCCCGACCCCCCCAACAATGACGGCAAAGAACGCCACCATCAGGAACCCGCCTACCAGCTTCACTCCCATTCTCATCTTTTGCATGGTAAATCTCCTTAGTAAAAAAGAGTACCGTCCCTTATACCCTGACCAGCCGGTTCATTCAACAGGGAAAAGAACAAACCGCCGTCGTTGACAGTCGACTCCGCATGTCGTATGCTCCGCGGCATGAATAATACCGACAAGTGGGAAACCATCTGCAAACAGTGTGGCCTCTGTTGTTTCGAAAAAATCGAGGATCAAGACGGGACCATTTTCCATACATCCATCCCCTGCCGCTACCTGGACGTGGTGAGCCGTGAATGCAACATCTATGAGCGCCGCTTCGAGATCAATCCCGACTGCATCAAACTGACGGAAGAACTGGTCCGCCGGTTGCGCTGGCTCCACGATACATGCGGCTACCGGCAGGCGCTGGGGCTCGTAACAACAAGGAAAAAAATGAAGAAGGGTTCCAGGTTCTAGATTCCAGGTTCGAGGTTCAAGGTTCTACGTTCTACGTTCAGGTTCCCATTCCCAGGTTTCACGTCACCATTCCCCAGTCCCCAGTCACCGTTTACCGGTCCCCGGTTTCACCTCTAAAAAAAGAGCTGGACATTTCGCCGCCGTTCCCCTAGGGTAGCATTAAAACCTGAGAGAAGGAGTGGCAATGACTATCCCCTGCGCCAAGAACGTTTCATTTTGCGGGCAACCGGTCAGCGAGGAAGAGATGGCTCTCATCTCTTCCGTGATAAGCGACTGCCAAGGATTATCCCGGACGGAACTGGCCAACACACTCTGCGAAATTCTCCGGTGGCAACGCCCCACGGGGAAGCTCAAGAGTGTCGAATGTCGTGATTTTATCGAGGAACTGGCTGAGAAAGGAGTACTCAAACTCCCCCCTGGTCGCCCCGGCAGACCGCGAGGGTCAAAAACCGCTATCAGCGCCCCGTCCATGGAGATGCCGGCACTGACCGGGACGGCAAGGGATTTCGCCCCCGTGGAACTGGTTCCCGTACTCACCAAGGAAGAGCATGGGGTCTGGCGCACCCTGGTTGAGCACTACCACTATCTTGGGCACCGGGTCCCCTTCGGAGCACATCTTCGCTATTTCATCCGGGTCCATCACCCGGAACCGGTGGTGGTGGGATGTCTGCAATTTTCCAGCCCGGCGTGGCGCATGGCGGCGCGTGACCGGTATCTGGGATGGGACGAAGCAGCCCGAAAGATGAATCTGCAGCGAATTGTCACCAACAGCAGATTCCTCCTTCTCCCCACGGTGCGGATTAAAAATCTGGCCAGCAAGGTTCTGGCCATGGCCGGCCACCGGCTCGCCACCGATTGGGAGCAAAACTTTGCCGTCCGGCCGCTGCTTTTGGAAACGCTGGTGGATACGGCCCGTTTCTCCGGAACCTGCTATAAGGCCGCCAACTGGATCGAAGTTGGGTCCACGACAGGGCGAGGTCGCAACGACCGGGATCATCAACTTCACGGAGCCAACCCCAAAACACTCTTTCTCTTCCCCCTGGTCAAGGATGCGGCCGCACGACTGCGGGAGGTAGGGTAATGAAATCGACGCCGGTTCGGCTCTGCATCCTGCTCCTGCTGGCGCTTCACCTGACCTCCTGCGGCGTATCCCTCGTCGCCCCCTCCTACGGCATCGAATCTCTGGATCGGTTCCCCCAGGATTCGGTTATCATCAGGGCTCACGACAGGAGCTATCCGTTCACCGTCTGGGTCGCCGACACCGCAGCCCGACGCTCCCAGGGGCTCATGCAGGTGAGCCAACTGGATGCCGATCGCGGCATGCTCTTCCTCTTCGACCATCCCACACGCCCCGGCGTCTGGATGAAAAACATGGAGATCCCCGTTGACCTCCTCTTCATCTCTCCCCAGGGGAAGATCCTCACCGTGGCGCGCAACGTAACCCCCGACTCGCTTTGGGCGCTTCGGTCGGACGAGATGGTCACCGGATTCATGGAACTCCCCGGGGGGACGGCGGCGCGTCTCCGGCTGGAAACGGGGGATCAGATACGTCATCCCCATTTCATCCGGGAGGCCGATAAAACGCTCACCTCCCTCACAAATAACGGCGCGTACCGCGCAGCCGGAAACTGAAATCTTGACAGTGGGGGCTTCATGGGGAATACTCCCCTGTCATTCACCACATCCGGCAGGACACCCCAATGAAATTCACCCTGATCTCCCAAGACCAAGAAACATCCGCCCGACGAGGCCGCCTGGAAACTCCCCACGGCGTCATCGAAACCCCCATCTTCATGCCGGTAGGGACCCATGCCGCCATGAAGGCGATGACCCCTGCCCAGGTGAAGGAGACCGGCGCCCAGATTCTTCTCAGTAACACCTACCATCTCCACCTCCGCCCCGGCGAAGGGCTTGTGGCCAAAGCGGGCGGGCTGCATAAATTCATGGGATGGGACGGCCCGATCCTCACCGACTCCGGCGGTTTCCAGGTCTTTTCCCTTCCCAACAAACGGATCACCGAAGACGGGGCATATTTCCGCCACGAGATCACCGGGGAAGAGGTCTATCTTGACCCGGCCCGGGCCATGGCCATCCAGGAGGCGCTGGGAGCCGACATCATCATGGCCTTTGACGAGTGCATCCCTTACCCCTGTGACCGGGAGTATGCAGCCACCTCCACGAGGAAGACCCTCCGCTGGGCCGAGCAGTGCAAGAAGGCCCACACCCGGAAGGACCAGGCCCTCTTCGCCATCGTCCAGGGGAGCGTCTTCCAGGACCTCCGGAAGATCTGCGCCCAGGAGATGGTCGACATGGATTTTCCCGGTTACGCCATCGGCGGAGTCTCCGTGGGAGAAGGGCTGGAACTGCTAAAAAAGGTGGTCGCCATGACCGCGCCATTCCTTCCCGAGGACAAGCCCCGCTACCTCATGGGGGTCGGCCTCCCCGAGGATATCCTGGAGAGCGTGGAACGGGGAATGGACATGTTCGACTGCGTCATCCCCACCCGCTATGCCCGGAGTGCAACCCTCTTCACCAACCGGGGTCGGATCCGTCTCACCAACAAAAACTACCGCCGGGATTTTTTCCCGGTGGAGCCCAACTGTGCCTGCTATACCTGCCGGAATTTCACCCGGGCCTACCTGCACCATCTCTTCAACGCCAACGAGGTTCTCTCCGCAATCCTCGCCAGTATCCATAACGTCCACTTTTACCTGGAACTCATGGAGCGTTGCCGCACCGCCATCGAGCAAAAAAGCTTCTCCGCCTTCAAGCGGGATTTCCTGGGAGAGTATAAAGCGGGGACGGGGAAATCCGGGACTGGGGACTGGGGACCGGGGACCGGGAAAAACGGGTAAAACTGGGACCGGGGACCGGGGACCGGGGACCGGGAAAACCGGTTTTACTGGTCCCCGGTCCCCGGTCCCGGCCTTTCCTCTTGCGCTTTTGGGCTCTTGATGATAAAAAACTATCTTTTGCGCCTTATCCTAATCAGCGGATGACATCGGTCATCGATCATATTAGAGGAGAGTTACTATCATGAAAAAAGCCCTCATTACGGGAATTACCGGTCAGGATGGCTCATACTTGGCGGAGCTGCTTCTTGCCAAAGGGTACGAAGTTCACGGCGTCATCCGCCGCTCTTCCTCCTTCAACTCCGGCAGAATCGACCACCTTTACCGCGATCCCCATGAAACCGGGGTTAAACTCTTCCTCCACCATGGCGACCTCAACGATGCCAGTTCCATAAACAAATTGCTCCGGGATATCCGCCCCGACGAGATCTATAACCTGGGCGCCCAGAGCCATGTGCGAGTATCTTTTGACATCCCCGAATATACCGGTGAAGTGGACGCCCTGGGCGTGGTTCGAATCCTGGAAGGAATCCGTGAGACGGGGCTGAACACGAAGTTTTACCAGGCATCCTCCTCGGAACTCTACGGCAAGGTCATGGAGACTCCCCAGACGGAAACCACCCCCTTCTACCCCCGTTCCCCGTATGCATGCGCCAAGGCTTACGCCTACTACATAACGGTCAACTATCGCGAAAGCTACAACCTCTTCGCCTGCAACGGCATCCTCTTCAACCATGAATCACCACGCCGGGGAGAAACATTCGTCACCCGAAAGATCACCCGCGCCGCGGCCCGGATCAAGCTGGGGTTGCAGAAATGTCTCTATCTGGGGAACATCGACGCCAAGCGGGACTGGGGATTTGCCGGTGACTACGTGGAAGCCATGTGGCTCATGCTCCAGCACAGCGAACCGGACGATTACGTAGTAGCCACCGGCGAGACCCATAGCGTCCGGAAATTCGCGGAGATGGTCTTTACCAGACTGGGAATGCCGCTGACCTGGCAGGGAGAAGGGATCCACGAGAAGGGGATCGACACCGCCAGCGGCAAGATCGTCATCGAGATCGACTCCAAGTACTTCCGTCCGGCCGAGGTGGAACTGCTGCTGGGAAACCCGGCCAAGGCAAAACAGGCGCTCAACTGGGAGCCGGCAACCAGTTTTGAACGTCTGGTGGAGATGATGGTTGATGAGGATCTGGCCATGGCCGAGCGGGAGAAACGAGCAGATGGAGTGTAACTCGAAGATATTTGTTGCCGGTTCCAACGGCTTGGTCGGTTCGGCTCTGGTGCGACAACTCCGTTCTCGCGGTTATGACAATCTGCTGCTCCCCGAGATTAATGAGCTTGACCTTACCAACCAACAAGCCGTTCAAGATTTCTTTCAACGAGAACAGCCTGAATACGTCATCCTCGCCGCCGCCAAGGTGGGGGGTATTCACGCCAACAACAGCTATCCGGCGGAGTTCATCTACCTGAACCTGATGATCCAGAACAACGTGATCCACCAGGCGTGGCGCCACGACGTCAAACGGCTCCTCTTTCTTGGCTCCTCCTGCATTTACCCCAAGCTCTCTCCCCAGCCAATGAAGGAAGAGTACCTCCTCACCGGACTCCTGGAACCGACCAACGAACCATACGCCCTGGCGAAGATAGCCGGAATCAAGATGTGCGAATCTTACAACCGGCAGTATGACACGAAATTCATAGCGGTCATGCCCACCAATCTCTACGGCCCCGGAGACAACTTTCACCCGGAAAACTCCCATGTCCTGCCGGCTCTCATCCGGCGGTTTCATGAAGCAAAGGTTCAAGGTTTACCCCAGGTGGTAATCTGGGGAACCGGAACCCCCCAGCGGGAACTCCTCTACGTGGACGACATGGCCGCAGGCTCCATCTACCTGCTGGAGCAACCCGACGAGGCCATCATTTCGGAACTGCTGAGCTTTCCCCGCCCCTGTTTCGTCAACCTGGGAACCGGGGTGGATGTCACCATCCGCGAGCTGGCCGAGACCGTCAAAGAGGTAACCGGATTCCAGGGGGCGCTCCTCTTCGATCCCACCAAACCGGACGGCACCCCCCGCAAGCTTCAGGACGTCTCCCGGATGAAGGACCTGGGGTGGGAGGCTACGGTTCCCCTGAAAGAGGGGATCAGACGCACCTACGACTGGTATGTTGAAAACGTTACAAGTGAAAGGTGACTTATCATGAAAATATGCGTCATTGGAAGCGGTTATGTAGGCCTCGTGGCCGGCACCTGCTTTGCCGAGAGTGGCAACCATGTCATCTGCGTCGACATCGATGAGGTCAAAATTGAGGGGTTAAAAAACGGCGTCATCCCCATCTACGAACCGGGGCTCAAGGAGATGGTGCTCCGGAACATGGAGGAGGGGCGCCTCTCCTTTACCACCGACCTGGCGGCGACGGTGAAGAACGCCCTGATCTGCTTCATTGCCGTGGGGACTCCGCCGGGTGAGGATGGTTCCGCCGACCTGAAATATGTCCTGGGGGTGGCGCGAAGCATTGGTGAACATATGGAAGGGTTCAAGATCGTCGTGGACAAATCCACCGTGCCGGTGGGGACAGCCGACCTGGTGCGGGCCGCCATTCAGGAGGAATTGGATCTCCGAAAGGAGAACCTGGAGTTCGACGTGGTCTCCAATCCGGAATTCCTCAAGGAAGGGGCCGCCATTGATGACTTCATGAAGCCGGACCGGGTTGTCATCGGCACTGACAACGTCAGAACCGCCGAGATCATGAAAGAGCTCTACGCCCCCTTCATGCGGCGAACCAATCGACTCATCATCATGGATATCCGCAGCGCCGAGATGACCAAATACGCGGCCAACGCCATGCTGGCCACCCGCATCTCCTTCATGAATCAGATCGCCAACCTCTGCGAACGAATGGGGGCGGATGTGGCGTCAGTGCGCGAGGGGATCGGTTCCGATTCCCGCATAGGCTTCGACTTCCTCTTCCCCGGCGTCGGTTATGGCGGCTCCTGCTTCCCCAAGGACGTCCAGGCGCTCATGAAAACAGCTGCCGCCAACGATTACGACTTCGTCATCCTCAAGGCGGTGGAAGAGGCCAACGAGCGGCAGAAGCAAGTTCTGGTGGACAAGGTCCTTACCCATTACGAGAAAGTATCCGAAGGCAAGCCGCTGGCGGGGAAGAGCTTCGCGGTCTGGGGACTCTCCTTCAAGCCACGCACCGACGACATGCGCGAGGCTCCCTCGGTGGCCACCATCAACCGACTCCTGGAACTGGGAGCAACAGTGAAGGCCCATGACCCCGAGGCGATGAGGGAAGCAAAAAAAGTCTTCGGCGACCGGATCACCTATGGAAGCCATCGTCATGAAGTCCTGGCAGGGGTCGACGCCCTCATCATCATCACCGAATGGAACGAGTACCGCAACCCCGACTTCGACCTCCTCCGGGAGAAACTGGCGGCGCCGGTCATCTTCGACGGCAGGAACCTCTTCGAGCCCAAAAAGATGGCCCATCTCGGCTTCACCTACTATTCCATCGGACGGTAAAGGAAAAACCATGCGCATCTTGATCACCGGCGGCGGGGGATTCATCGGCTCTCACCTCTGCGAACGGCTCCTCGGCGAGGGACACGACGTTATCTGCCTCGACAACTTTTTTACCGGGAGCAAGGAGAATATCAGGCACCTCCTGGGCAATCACCGCTTCGAGCTGATCAGGCACGACATCATCGAGCCGATCCTCCTGGAGGTGGATCAGGTCTATAACATGGCCTGCCCCGCCTCCCCTCTCCACTACCAGTACAACCCGGTAAAAACCACCAAGACCAGCGTCATGGGGACCATCAACATGCTGGGACTGGCCAAGCGGGTCAGGGCAAGAATCCTCCAGGCTTCCACCTCCGAAGTCTACGGCGACCCGGAAGTTCACCCCCAGACCGAGAGTTACTGGGGAAACGTGAACCCCATCGGCATCCGAAGCTGCTATGACGAGGGGAAACGGGTAGCCGAGACACTCATGATGGACTATCATCGTCAAAACAACGTGGATATCAGGATCGCCCGGATCTTCAACACCTACGGCCCCCGGATGGCGGAGCATGACGGAAGGGTAGTCTCCAACTTCACCGTCCAGGCTCTGCGGGGAGAGGATATCACCGTCTACGGCGACGGTTCCCAGACCCGCTCCTTCTGCTACGTCTCCGACCTGGTGGAGGGGTTGATCCGCCTCATGAACAGAGATAACTTCACCGGGCCGGTGAACCTGGGAAATCCGGTGGAGACGAGTATCCTGGAATTCGCTCAGAGGATCATCACGCTCACCGGCTCGTCATCCAAGGTTATTTTCAAGCCGCTCCCCGCCGACGATCCCCGTCAGCGGCAGCCGGACATCTCCCTGGCCAAGGAGAAGCTGGGGTGGGAACCGTCGGTGGACCTGGAGACAGGGCTCAAAAAGACCATCGAATATTTTACGGGAGTTGTGAGGGGGAAATAACCGTCACGATCATATTCATTACGCACAAAGGCCGGTCTCCCTCAGGGATTCCGGCCTTTTTTCATGATCAATAGTGATAACGACAAGCGAGAACGATAATCTCCGATTCTTCCACTTGGTAGACAAGACGGTGTTCACGGTCAATCCTGCGGGACCAGCAACCGGCGAGTTGAAAGCGGAGCGGTTCCGGCTTTCCCGTTCCCTCGAAAGGAGTTCGCCTCATTTCTTCAAAAAGCGCAAAGATCCGCTCGACTTGACGTTTATCACTTTTCAGCCAATAGCGCAAATCGTCCAGGGCCGTCGGTGTAAGAGTGACATTCACAGTTCGAGAGCATCCAGGGATGATCGTTTACCGACTGCGGCTTCTTGTAGAGATTGCATGAGTCGCGCGGCATTGGCGGGACTTGAAAGGAGATATTCACTCTCCAGAAGAGACTCGTAATCTTCCAGGCTCAAGAGAACCACACTTTTGCTCTTACGCCGCGTAATAAGAATAGGTTCGTGATTGCCGCACGCATCATCCATGAAGTTTTTAAGGCTGTGACGTGCTTCGCTGTAGGTAACGGCCTGCATATACAACCTCCAAAATGACAAGATATTGTACAATAGCGTACGAAGGAAAAATTAGCAAGACTGTCTAAACCACGACTTTCAGAATTAAATGGTTTACAAGTTTTTGTTTTTCAATCAAGTAAATCCCATATATCCGTCACCGTGCCGTTGCCGTTGTCGGTGTAGGAAAGGTGGTTGATACTGTACATACCGTCCTGCCCGGTCCCGGCGCAGGGAATCTCGGCATAGGGCGAGACTGCCTGATAACACTTGGTCTGGCCGCTGTCCGGAAGCCGGAAGGCTTCCGAATTGACAAGGGACAATGGACAACGATAAACACAACAATCAAGATCAGGTGTTTCATGGTAAATCTCCGTAAAAACCAAAACTGTTCTACGTTCCTTGCTTGTCATCCTGAACGGAGTGAAGGATCCGCTGGTGATTTGACTGAACCCCAACATTCAAATGTTGGGGTTCGTACCTCACCCCAACCTACATATGGTATTTTCGGGATTTTGACTCACAATCAAGTAAATCCCATAATCCTGAAAATCCCGATTCCGACGGTCTTTCAATTTTAAAAAAACCGGCGCACGGAAATGATCCGTGGCGCCGGTCGTAGTTTGACGTTGATTCGGGAAAGCAGGGGCAGTAAGGGGTCGGATCGTGTGAACCTGCTCGCACCGTGCCGGCCATATCGCTCCTCCCTCATTTAGGGGCGAACGGCGTTCGCCCTGACACATTGGCGTTAATTGGAACATCGGCAGGAGCGTACGCCATACACCCCTACAAATCGGGACAAACCCACGTGGGGGCACGGCATGCCGTGCCCCTACCGAACCTCTTCGCAGATCGCTCCAATGGCGTCCAGGACTATGGCATCGTACTTGTCCCGGCTGATGACCTCCGCCAGGTGCGGCGTCCGCAACAACGCCTTCACCATGCCGAACCGGAGATCCCGGGGAAGAATCCCCAGATAAGCGACAAGATTATCCTCCTCGTCTTCCACCAGATCCCGGCGTAGGGGGAGAACCGTCAGGAGTTCGTTCATGGTTGCCGCCTGGAGATCGTCCCGCTGGGCCGCCGCCTTCTGCGCCACATGAGGCCACGACTCCAGCACCTCCATGGCCGTCACCGGCCTCCCCTTCTGATCGTGACACCACCGGAGAAACATCACCGCCGCCTCCCGCCCCACGATCCCGGCATAGACCTCCATCTCCAGATTGTCGGGGAACCGGCAGGAGCGCCGGAGTGTGCTCACCATCTCCCACCCCCGCTCGGTGGGCTCCACATCCATCTCCACTGGACTCCCCTGCCGCGCCAGGAGATGACTGTTCCCCGCCAAAAACTGCTGCACGGAGCGATCGAACTCCCGACTGCGGGCATGGCTGGCCCAACAGGCGTAATCGGTCTCCACGGAGATGATGATCATCCGGTCAATAAGCGCCCGATCCAGCTGCGCCACCTGATAGGTCCCATCGGGGGGGTTTATGGTCACCACCACCTTGTGCTTGGGGTGAAGCGTATGTGTATGGAGCGCCCGCGGTTCCCCTTCGGCGGGGGGTTCAACAAACTGGAAGATGGCCTGGAGCGTATCCTCCTGCTGCGCCCGGTTCAACTCATCGCAGTGGACGACGGCGGCGGGGTCATCGTCCGCGGGCCACCAGGAGGGACGAGACCAGTTCATGACCTCCCCCTCCCGGTAAGGAATTCCCACCAAGTCCCCCACCTCCATCTGCCCCAGACGTAAGGGGAGATAGCGCCGACCGATCTCTCGGCAGACCTGGATGACTCCGGCGCTCTTCCCCACCCCCCGGTGCCCCACCACGCAGACGGTGAGGTCCGTCTTCAGCAGAATCTCCTTCAGCACGACCTTCATCTGTTCGACGTTCATTCGACATCTCTCCGAGGGTACTAAAATTTACCCAAATACCATCCATTGTAGGGGCGAACGGCGTTCGCCCTGATACCCTGGCGATATTGTCAATTTAAAACAGGGGCGTATGCCATACGCCCCTACGAGGATCGGTATAATTCCCCCACGCGAAATCTCAGCGCCTCATAATATCCCCACGGATTCGCCGGGACAACGAGGAGCTCGCACCCAAGTTGGCGGGAGAGTTCCGCCACCGTCATGTCATCCATGAAACGCTCCCCTTCCTTCAGCATCACATCGGGAATCATCACGACGGTTCCCAGCCCTTTACCCTGAAGCGCCATTTTGATATCCAGTCCGCCAACAAGGCCGGTCACGGTAACCGATGGGCCGAAGAGTCCGTTGGGAACAGGCACAACAGATGTGGTTATCCCGGTCAGACTGTCCAAGCGCGCCAAAAACTTAGCTATATACGGGTAGGGTGAGATCCCGGTGACCACCGTCATCGCAAGGGGTGACAGGGATCCCGCATCACGCAAAAGATCCTCGGCCTCGTCCAGAAAAAGCGGCACCATCCCAACGCCGTTCTCCAGTTGCGGAAAATCACCATAGGTTTCCGGAAGTGGAAAAGATACCCCGCACCTGATGAAAAATTCGTCGGCAAGAAAGAGCCACGGCTCTCCCAAGCGGTCGGCCAGCACTTCACTAACCGGCTGCCACTGGTCGACAAAGGCCGCGGCATACTCAGGAGTTACCGGCTGAAGTTCCGGGAGCTCCGCGCGGTGAGCTGTCAACCCCAGCGGCACGACAGCCAGGGACGCCACCCGGGGAAAGAGATCGGACAGATCGGCAACGGTCTGCTCCAAAACCTGGCCGTCATTGATGCCGGGACAGAGCACGACTTGGGTATGAATGATGATTCCCGCGCTGGTCAGCTCCCTCAGTAGAGGAAGGATGGGTGGGAGTCCGGAGCGCCCCAGAAGCCGCTCCCGAACTGCGGGATCGGTGGCATGAACCGAGACATAGAGGGGAGATAGTCGCTGTTCCTTGATCCGTCGAAGATCGCTTTTGGTCAGGTTGGTGAGGGTGATGTACGTGCCGTAGAGAAAGGAGAGACGGTAATCCTCGTCCTTGACGTAAAGCGGTTTGCGCAGCCCCTTGGGAAGTTGATGAACAAAGCAGAAGATGCAGTTGTTGCCGCACCGCTTGGGCTTCGGTGGAGCAAAAACGATCCCCAACGGCTCCCCTTCATCACGCTCCACCTCAATTTCCCAGGATTCACCACAGCGGCGCTCCACCTCCAGCAGGAGCGGGTCATCGGAGATGTAAAATTCATAGTCGATAAGATCCCGTAGCGGCTGACCATTAATGGCTACGACCCGGTCACCCGGCTCCAGCTCCATCTCCTGGGCAAGAGCGCCTGGAAGAATCTCACGGATGAGCAGACCATGCTTCATAATAACTCCACAATAATAAGGGAATCTGCTTGATTTCAATAATGGTATGTTCACTTCGTTTGGGAGGGGACGCAAAAAGGCGGCAGGGGGTAGGAATGTGAACATCCCCGACTCACCTCTGCCGTCTGTACCGAGAGAGTTACGGATGAAGTTTGAAAGCGCCGTCCACCGAAGTTAAAGAGGAGATAGCATGTTTATAGATGAGGATGTCGCCATTAATCTCCATTAGCACGGAAAAGTTGTCGAAGGACTTGATATGCCCCTCCAGCTTCTCCCCGGACATCAGCTTCATGACGACTCTGATGTGCTCCTTACGCGACTGATTGAGAAACTGGTCCTGGATGTTGAACGGAGCTTTCGCCATTTCCCTCTCCTTGAATTATGATCGGCCCCATGAGGAGCCTCAATGGTGAGCCACACCGATTTACGGCGATGAGGCAATGAATTTTTCAACCGCACAGTGGATACTAGCAAAATTTTCAGGATATTCAAACCATTTCGTTGCGGTGTCCCGAAAAAACCATGTCTGTTGTCGCTTCAGGTAACGCCTGGTATCCCGCTTGATCAGCTCGGCAACTTCATTAATCGAAATCTCCCCGGACAGATAGCGACAAATTTCTTTATACCCGATGGAGCGCATACTCTTGAGTTCCGGGGAATATCCCCGAGCAAGCAACCCCCTGACTTCATCCACGAAGCCGCCGGCAAGCATGCGATCTACCCGCTCTTCCACGCGCCGGTACAACTGGGCACGCTCTCCAGTCAGCCCGATTTTCAGCGTGGTATAGCGAATATCGCTGAACCCATGGGCGTGGGTCATCAGCGAAAAGGGGATGCCGGTAAGACGACAGACCTCCAGCGCCCTGATGATCCGCCCCCGGTCGTTGGGGTGAAGCCGCGCCGCGGTTTCGGGATCGATCCGCTCCAGTTCCTCCAGAAGGGCTCCCCAGCCGTCACGTTCGGCCCACGCCGCCAACTCACCACGAAGCGTATCATCTCCCGCCGGAGCCTGGATGAGTCCACCCAAAAGCGCCCTGATATAGAGTCCGGTTCCCCCCACCACAAAGGGGATGCGGCCACGACGATGGATTCCGGCAATCGCCTCACCCGCCTCCCCGGCAAAATCAGCGGCGGTAAAGGATGCGGCCGGGTCAACTATTCCCAGGAGATGGTGGGGTACCTGCGATCTGAGTTCAGGCTCCGGCGCCGCGGTGCCGATCTCCATCCCCCGGTAGAGCTGCAGTGAATCGGCGCCGACGATCTCGCCGTCGAACTGTCGGGCAAGCCGCACCGCCAGCTCACTCTTGCCGGTGGCGGTGGGGCCCTGGATGATGATCAAACGGGGAAGGGGGGAAACAGTGAATGGTGAAGGGTGAAGGGTGAAGGGTGAATCAGAAGAAATGACTGATGATCCGGAGGCAGCGGCTGGTGAAGAGTGACCGGTCACCGCCTCTGAGTTTGTGTGGGGGTGGTTCATTCTCCCGGTCAGGTGACGACGATACGGGCAAAACGACGCTTGCCGAACTGGATGATAAAGGTGCCGGCGGTGAGCTCAAGGGTGTCGTCGGAAATCTTTTCTCCATTGATCTTAACACCATTCCCCTGGATTGCCCGACGCCCTTCACTGTTGGAAGCAACCAAGCCTGCCTGGGCCAGGAGCCTGCTGAGAAGAATCTTTCCTCCCTCCGCGATCACCATCACATCGGGCATCTCATCGGGAGCCTGATTGTCCCGGAAGCGTCGGACAAAGGCCTCTTCCGCTGCCTCTGCCGCGACCGCGCCGTGGAAACGAGCCACCATCTCCCTTCCCAATTGCTTCTTGGCGTCCATGGGGTGAATCGAATGCAGCTTCAAGCTGTTCTTCAACGATGCCAGCCCGTCCAGCGATAAGTCGCTCAGGAGTTCATAATAGCGGAGCATCAGGTCGTCGGAAACCGACATGATCTTGCCGAAGATCTGCTCCGGCAGTTCGTTAATGCCGATGTAATTCCCCAGCGACTTGGACATCTTATTGACGCCGTCCAACCCTTCCAGAAGCGGCATGGTGATGACCGACTGAGGACTCTGCCCCCACTCCCGCTGGAGTTCCCGCCCCACCAGAAGGTTGAATTTCTGATCTGTCCCCCCCAGTTCCACATCGGCCTTCAAGGCCACGGAGTCGTACCCCTGAATCAGAGGATAGAGGAACTCATGAATACTGATGGGGAGCTGGTTGGCGAAACGGTTACTGAAGTCCTCCCGTTCCAACATCCGGGCCACCGTATACTTGGAGGCGAGTCCGATCATGTCGCTGGCGGAGAGAGGGAGCAACCACTGGGAGTTGAAGACGACCTTCGTCTTCTCCGGGTCAAGAATCTTGAACACCTGCTCCTTGTAGGTCTCGGCATTCCGGAGCACATCCTCGCGAGTCAACGCCTTGCGGGTCTCGGACTTGCCGGTTGGGTCACCGATCATGCCGGTAAAGTCGCCGATGAGAAAATGGACATGGTGCCCCAGTTGCTGAAACTGACGCAGTTTCTGGATCAACACCGTATGCCCCAGATGAAGATCCGGCGCCGTGGGGTCGAAGCCCGCCTTAACAATCAGGGGAATCCCGCACTTGTGTGATTTCTCCAGCTTTTCCAGGAGCTCCTTCTCCACCAGGATTTCCACGGTTCCCCGTTTGATAATTTCCATCTGCTCGGCGACAGTCATAAAAGCTTCTCCTCAATTTTGATCGAACGGACCGGGCCGATCCGTCCGATCAAGCTCATTCACCCGCACGCCACATTGACCCGCTCTATAGCCTGTGCCCGTCCTGTTCCGTTATCGATGGTGACGACTACTCCGTTAAGCCTGAGATCCTTCTTGGCCACCTCGAACTTGACGGGAAGCTGGGTGAGGAATTTTTGAATCGGCTCGTCCTTACGGACACCTATCACGGAGTCAAAGCTCCCCGTCATCCCCGCATCGGTAATGTAAGCGGTCCCCCCCGTGAGGAGCCGCTCGTCCGCCGTCTGAACATGAGTGTGAGTGCCGATGACAGCGCTGACCCGCCCATCCAGATACCACCCCAGGGACGCCTTTTCCGACGTAGCCTCGGCATGAAAATCAACGAGAATGAGCGGAGTCTCCTCCCGGAGGCGGGCGACCTCCCGGTCCGCCGTGAGAAAGGGACACTCCAAATTATTCATGAAAACCCTTCCCTCCAGATTGAGGAGACCGATCTTCACCCCCCCCGAGGTCTTCACCACGATACTCCCTCGTGCCGGAGCTCCCGACGGGTAATTTGCCGGGCGGATGATCCGCTCCTCCCGGTTGAGATAGGGATACGATTCCCGCTTGTCCCAGATATGGTTGCCGCTGGTAATGGCATGGACACCCATATCGAACAGTTCCCGGGCGGTCTCCTCGGTGATGCCGAAGCCGCCGGCCATGTTTTCACCATTGACGACCACCAGATCCACGGCATGCCGGTCCACCAGACGATGGAGCTCCCGCGAAACAGCCTGACGTCCCGGCTTCCCCACCAGATCCCCTATAAAGAGAACCTTAACGGGCATAGTCTACGGCCCGCGTTTCCCGAATGACATGCACCTTTATCTGACCGGGATAGGTCATTTCCGCCTCGATCTTCTTGGCAATATCCTTGGCCAGAATAAGGGTCCGCTCGTCGCTCACATCTTCGCTGGAAACCATGACCCGGATCTCCCTCCCTGCCTGAATGGCGAAGGAGTTCATGACGCCGCCAAAGGAGGTGGCAATTCGCTCCAAATCCTCCAACCGCTTGACATAGGTCTCCATCATTTCGCGCCGTGCCCCGGGACGAGCTCCGGAGAGGGCATCCGCCGCCTGAACCAGCACAGCCAACACGGTGGCCGGCTTCTCGTCCTCGTGGTGAGCCATGATGGCATGAATAATCTTGGGCGATTCACCGTACTTACGGGCTATATCCGCGCCGATGACGGCATGGGACCCTTCAACTTCGTGGTCCACCGCTTTCCCCAGGTCGTGAAGCAGGCCGGCCCGCTTGGCCTGTTTCACGTTAATTCCCAGTTCGGCAGCCATGATCCCGCAGATGAAGGCCACTTCCAACGAGTGCTGATAAACGTTCTGGCTGTAGGAGGTTCGATAACGAAGCCGTCCAATGAGTTTGAGAATCTCCGGGTGGATGCCATGAACCCCCAGATCGAAAGCCGCTTGCTCTCCGGCCTCCTTGATGGCCTGCTCCACCTCTTCGGTGGCCTTGGCCACAACCTCCTCGATTCGTCCGGGATGAATCCGGCCGTCGGCGATAAGTTTTTCCAGGGAGAGCTTGGCAACCTCGCGCCGCACCGGATTGAATCCGGAGAGGATCACCGCCTCGGGGGTGTCATCAATAATGAGGTCGATCCCGGTGGCGGCCTCCAGAGCCCGGATATTACGCCCTTCCCGACCAATGATTCGCCCTTTCATTTCGTCTGAAGGGAGCGCCACCACGGAGACAGTCCGCTCTGCCACGTATTCGCCGGCATACCGCTGAATGGCCAGGGCAAGAATCTCCTTGGATTTCTTGTCCGCGGTCTCCCGCGCCTCTTCTTCTATCACCCGGATCTTCTTGGCGGCATCAAACTTGGCCTCATCGATAATGCCGTCCATGAGAATTTGCTTGGCCTCCGAGGCGGTCATGCCGGAAACCTCTTCCAGTTTCAGCCGCGCCTGCTCATGCAGTTCACCGGTCTTCTGCTCTTTCGTCACCAACGCTTGATCACGGGAGATCAGCGACTGCTCTTTTTTCACAAGTTCCGCATCCCGCTGATCGAAGAGGTTTATCTTGTTGTCCAGGTGCTCGTCCTTCTGCTGGAGACGTTTTTCCTGGGTCTGGAGATCGGACCGCATCTCCTTGCATTCCCGCTCGAAGTCGGCCTTGGCCTGGTAGACCACGTCCTTTGCGTGCAGGGTCGCCTCTTTGGTAATGGTTTCCGCCTGACGCTTGGCATCTTCCATGGTTTTTCCGGCAAGTTCCTCCGTCCGCGCCATCAGCGAATCCGAATACTTCTTTCTCAACAGGTTCCCGACGTAATAGCCGATCCCACCGGCAACCGCCAGGAGGATCACGACAAACATAATATCAACTTTCACACCACCTACCCCCTTTCTATAGTGACCGAACCGGCATGGTCTGCCGTTCGGTTATGATCAGATCCAGCGCCACGTCGTGAAGTTCTACGACGATCTCTTCCACCAGTTGAAACTCAAAACAAAAACCGACCAAGCGTCCCGTCCCCTCCAGGGAATGCAGTGTCCGATCGTAATACCCCTTGCCATAACCGATACGCTGCCCTCTTCGGTCAAAAGCAACCCCCGGCACGACGATACAGTCAGCTTCTTCGGGTAGGCGTAACGGGCATGTTGGCGCCGGCTCGAGAATACCGAATGCCCCTGACGACAGGTCATGCGTCCCCGTGATCTCGCGAAACAGAAGCCCACCTTGCGCGACTGCGGGAAAAATCACCCTCTTCCCCGCGGCTAGCGCCGCAAACACGACCTCCATGGTATCCACTTCACGTTTCACCGGAGAATAAAGTGCGAGGAGTCGGGCCTGTGCAAAAAGATCAGACGCCAAAAAACGCTGCTGAACCAGGCGACTCAGCAACATCCACCGGTCAAGAGTAAGCGCGCGACGCCGCTGGAGCATGACTCGTCGAAGGTTTTTTTTAGGCATACGGACCACTCATTCCGCGAACGAAAAAAAGGAGGGGAACTGAAGCAATTGAGACGGAGAGAGTGTTCAAGGCGGGCAGACGATATGCGGGAACTTGCAACGCACGAAAAGATTCAAGCGGGCGAAGAACTCTCGGAACCCTGTTAAAGGCCTTATATATCAATCTGCTGAACCAGCAGGAACTTTCAGGTGGGCGAAAGCGCCCTCCACCTCTCGCGGTCAAAACCGCACACGCCTGGTAAAACCTATCAAAAAATATCATGGAAAAAAGCGCCGAGCTTGTCTATCGGCCGCTGCCGCCCCTGATACGTAATTTTTTGCATACTAGGTCATATCACCCTGAATGTCAAGGGTAATCCCGGATATCACTTGCGAGAATAACCTGATGAACTCTCCTCTTCGAACCTGACGCCACCACCCGTATGCACGGTTTTTTCTTGACACAAGCGCACTCAGCCGTATAAATTACCCGGTCTCCACATCGTCACAGAAACGGCAAATCCCATCTCTCCAAGGAGTTTTTAGCACTATGAGCGCAATGGAAATGGACAACTATATTTTTACTTCGGAATCGGTTTCCGAAGGGCACCCCGACAAGGTTGCCGACCAGATTTCCGACTCGATCCTTGACGCCATCCTGACCCAAGATCCCCGATCTCGAGTTGCCTGCGAGACCCTCGTCACCACCGGCATGGCGGTCGTCGCCGGAGAGATCACCACCAACGCCATTGTTGACTACCCCAAGATTGTCCGTGAAACCATCCTGGAGATCGGCTACAACGACTCCCAGATGGGTTTTGACGGCGAGACCTGCGCCGTACTTATCTCCATAGACAAGCAGTCACCCGACATCTCCCAAGGGGTCACCGAAGGGGAAGGGCTCTTCAAGGAGCAGGGGGCCGGCGATCAGGGGCTAATGTTCGGCTACGCCTGTAACGAGACGGCGGAACTGATGCCCATGACGATCCTCTTTTCCCACCAACTGGTCAAGAGGCTGGCTGATGTCCGAAAAAGCGGTCTGCTTAGTTTTCTCCGCCCCGACTCGAAATCACAGGTTTCCATCCAGTACATTGACGGCAAACCGGCCTATGTTGATACGGTGGTCATCTCCTCCCAGCATACTCCCGATGTTACTCATAAGCAGATTGAGGAAGGGATCATCGAAGAGGTTGTCAAGAAGATCATCCCGGCGGGAATGATCACCGACAAGACCCGCTACCTCATTAACCCCACCGGCCGTTTTGTCGTGGGGGGCCCCATGGGGGACTGCGGCCTCACCGGCCGGAAGATCATCGTGGACAGCTACGGCGGACATGGCGCCCACGGCGGCGGCGCTTTTTCCGGCAAGGATCCCTCCAAGGTTGACCGTTCCGCCGCCTACATGGGGCGCTACGTGGCCAAGAACCTGGTGGCGGCCGGGATCTGCGACAAATGTGAGATCCAGGTTGCCTACGCCATCGGCGTGGCCCAACCGGTCTCCATCCTGGTGGACACCGCCGGCACGGGGAAGATCCCCTCGGCCCGCATCGCCGAGATCGTCCGGGAGGTCTTCGACATGCGCCCCCGAGCGATCATCGAGCAACTGGACCTGCTCCGTCCCATCTACAAGTTGACTGCCGCCTACGGCCACTTCGGCCGGGAGCTCCCTGAATTCACCTGGGAGCGGACCGACAAGGTAGAACTCCTGCGGGAAAAAGCAGGTTTTTAACCGCAATTGAAAATTGCTGCTAGGGGGTATCCAGTTTGCTCCACCAATACTATATGTAGCGTTGAGATGAATAGCTAACCTTCAGTAAATGCTTGAACTTTTGGATTTTATGTTGGTTGGGCAACTACAATCGGTTGACGCGGTGGAGCGAGATGGATACCCCCTT
>CAIYUY010000046.1 GCA_903929485.1 uncultured Desulfuromonadales bacterium | reverse complement strand
GATTCCCTCCCCCCGCTCATCACGGTGTACGATCCGGCCTGCGGTTCCGGGGGGATGCTCACCGAGGCTCAGGATTTCATTACCGATCCCGAGGGGCAGATCCGGGCCACGGTGGATGTCTACCTCTACGGCAAGGAGATCAACGACGAGACCTACGCTATCTGCAAGTCGGACATGATGATCAAGGGGAACAATCCGGAGCATATCAAGTGCGGCTCGACTCTGGCGGGGGATGATTTCGCCGGACTCCGTTTCGACTTCATGCTCTCCAATCCTCCCTACGGCAAATCGTGGGCCGGTGATCAGAAGTATATTCTCGACGGCAAGGAAGTGATCGATCGCCGTTTTCAGGTAGAGCTGAAGGATTTTCGCGGTGTGAAGGAATGTGTGGCCGCCACCCCCCGCTCTTCCGATGGCCAGCTCCTCTTTCTCATGGAGATGGTCAACAAGATGAAGGAGCTGAATAGAGGGCCTGCCGGGTCGCGGATCGCCTCGGTGCATAACGGCTCGTCGCTCTTCACCGGTGACGCCGGTGGCGGGGAGAGCAACATCCGCCGTCACATCATCGAAAACGATTACCTTGAAGCGATCATCCAGCTCCCCAACAACCTCTTTTACAACACGGGAATCACCACCTACATCTGGCTTCTTTCCAATAAGAAGGCGGCAGGTCGGCGGGGGAAGGTGCAGTTGCTGGACGCCAGTCAGATGTTTCGCAAGCTCCGGAAGAACCTGGGGGCCAAGAATTGCGAATTCGCCCCGGAACATATTCGGGAGATCACGCGACTCTATCTGGAGATGCCCCATGAGGGGGTCTCCAAGGTTTTTGACAACAGCGACTTCGGTTACTTCAAGGTCACGGTAGAACGCCCCAGCCGCAAGGCCGCCCAATTCACCCCCGAGAGAATCGCCGGCTTGCGCTTCGTACCGGCGCTGCGGGAGGTGATGGAGTGGGCTTGGGAGAAGTGGGGAGCAGAGATCTACACAAAGCTAGCGGAGCATCGCAAGAGTATTGAGGCGCATCTGGAGAAGGAAGAGATCAGCCTGACGACGAAGAACAGCAGGGCGCTGTTCGATACCGGCAGCTGGAGCTTTCAGCAGGTATTGATGGAAGTGGCCCAACTGCTGATGGCGACCATCGGTCAGGAACTGTTCCTGGATTTCAACCTCTTCACGGAGAAGGTTGACGCCTGCCTCAAGGCCAACAAAATCAAGCTCACCGCCGGCGAGATGAATCAGTTACTCAACGCGGTGATTTGGTACGACGAGAAGGCCCAGAGGGTGGTTAAGAAAGTCCACAAGCTGAGCGGCAAGAAGCTGGATGAGCTGCTGGCGGAACTCTCCTGCGGCAAGGAGCAGTTGGCCGATTTTGGGTACTGGCCGTCCAAGTGCAAGGGTGAGTATGTCGAGTATGAGAGTGAATCGGACCTACGCGACACCGAGAATGTGCCTCTGAAGGAGAATATTCACGACTACTTTCTGCGGGAGGTCCGGCCACATGTTGATGAGGCATGGGTTAACTTGGATCTGACCAAGATCGGCTATGAGGTCAGCTTCAACAAATACTTCTACCAGCACAAGCCGCTTCGGTCACTGGAAGAGGTGACTCGGGATATTCTGACGCTGGAGGCGGAGACCGAAGGGCTGTTGAAAAGGTTGGTGAGTTTTGGGGAGGCAAGGTGACGAATCAGGAGTTTTCACGATATGAATCGTATACAGCCTGCGAAATCCCTTGGCTCGATTTTCTACCAACTCATTGGGAATGCAAGGATTTAAAGTATGTTTCTACTATAAACCCTTGCGGTTATCGAGCCACAAACCATGAAATCGTTACTTTTCTTCCGATGGAGGCTGTCACCACGAAGGGGGAGACTGATAACAGTAGAGTTGGTGAACGAGGGCTTTACCCTGCTTCGTTAACTGAGTTCAGGCGTTGTGATGTTATTTTAGCTAAAATTACTCCGTGCTTTGAAAACGGAAAAGCTGCTTATCTTCATCAACTCACTACTGAGAAGGGAATAGGTTCAACAGAATTTCATGTAATTAGAGCTGATACCAAAATAATGGAGCCACGATTCACATATTACTTGGTCTCAAATTGTGAATTTCGCAGATATGCTGAGTGTTTCATGGAGGGGTCAGCAGGTCAAAAACGAGTTACAACACCTTTCTTGACAAACATGAAATTCCCAATCCCTTGTTTACCAACTCAACAACGCATTGCTAACTATCTCGACCAAAAGACCGCCGAGATCGACGAAGCTATCGCCAAGAAGCAGCGCTTGATCGAGTTGCTCAAAGAGCAGAAAGCCATTCTGATCAATCAGGCCGTGACCAAGGGGCTGAATCCCGATGCGCCCATGCGTGAGAGTGGGGTGGAGTGGATTGGAGAGGTGCCGGGGCATTGGGAAGTACGACCAAATCGCTATGTATTCAGGGAAATAAATGAACGCTCTGAAAAAGGTGAAGAGATCCATCTATCCATGAGCCAAAAACTTGGTCTAGTCCCAGCCAAGGATCTCAACGTGCTGACTCTTCAATCAGAGTCCTATGAAGGGGCAAAACTATGCTTAGAAGGTGACCTCGTTCTGAACCGCCTAAAGGCACACTTGGCGGTATTCTCCACCGCACCTTGCGATGGCGTTGTCAGCCCAGACTATTCCGTTTTCAGACTTCAAGAGAAAAGGTTCAAATCTGAATATTTCGAGAACTTGTTCAAAACCCCGATGTACCTCTCGGAGTTTAATCGTAGAGTGAGAGGCATCGTCGTTGGGTTCTATCGCCTATATTCTAGTGACTTTAATGCTATTTCCTGTATTGTTCCTCCAGACCACGAACAGACGCAGATTATGCAAAGGGTCTGCGAAATCAGTAGCCACGTCAGTTCATCACAAGCACACATAGTAAAAGAAATCGAAGCTATACTTGAATTTAAGGCAATCCTTATTTCAAGTGCTGTAACAGGAAAAATAAAAATATAATATTCAACCTCATCCAAGACCACCCCTCACCCCGACCCTCTCTATACGGGCGTACGGCCGTGCGCCCCTACGGGGAGAGGGAGTGTTTTTATGAGTTGAAATGGGTGAGAGGGAAAGATTTTTCTTTGATGTACGAGCGTTGTCCCCCCTCATCCGGCCTTCGGCCACCTTCTCCCTCAAGGGAGAAGGAATATATATTTCATCCCTTGAGCAGAAGGGATTTTAATTCCCTCTCCCTTGAGGGAGAGGGTTAGGGTGAGGGGGAAGCGGTGGATGTACGGACGTTGTTGCTCGCTCACCATGAGACGGTTTTCTTTGATGTGCAGGCAACGTCCCCCCTCATCCGGCCTTCGGCCACCTTCTCCCTCAAGGGAGAAGGGACTTAGCTAAGAGAGAGAGAGACAGGGTGAGGAGGATCACTTGCTCTTTTAAAGGAAGACAACTTTGCCGATTCCACCGGAATTACTTGCTTTTGCCAGACGACTTCGTAAGGAACAGACCGACGCTGAAAACCTGCTCTGGCAACTGTTGAGGGGACGTCGTTTTTGTGGTTTCAAGTTTCGCCGTCAGTATCCCATCGCCGGCTATATCCTCGATTTCTATTGTCACGATGCCGCTCTTGCCGTTGAGCTTGACGGCGGAGGACACAACGAGGATGAACAACGACTATATGACGAGCAACGAACGAAAATTCTTGTAGCAGCGAATATCGGCGTTATCAGATTTTGGAACCATGACGTACTCAATTCATGGGAAGCAGTATTGGAAGAATTGTACTCTCAATTAAACACGCCCCCGCCTGCGACTTTTAATTCCCTCTCCCTTGAGGGAGAGGGTTAGGGGGAAGCTAAGGACATACGGACATTACTGTTTGCTTATCATGAAATAGTTTTCCCTTATGTGTAGGCGTTGTCCCCCCTCATCCGGCCTTCGGCCACCTTCTCCCTCAAGGGAGAAGGAAAAAACATTTCATCCCTTGAGCAGAAGGGACTTTAAATTCCCTCACCCTCTCCCTTGAGGGAGAGGGTTAGGGTGAGGGGGAAGCTGTGGATGTACGAACGTTGCTGCCCGCTCATCAGGAGACGGCTCCCCTCTGAATATGGAAGAAAGGTACAGGTGTTGTCCCCCCTCATCCGGCCTTCGGCCACCTTCTCCCTTGAGGGAGAAGGAAAAAACATTTCATCCCTTGAGCAGAAGGGACTTTAAATTCCCTCTCCCTTGAGGGAGAGGGTTAGGGTGAGGGGGAAGCTGTGGATGTACGAACGTTGCTGCCCGCTCATCAGGAGACGGCTCCCCTCTGAATATGGAAGAAAGGTACAGGCGTTGTCCCCCCTCATCCGGCCTTCGGCCACCTTCTCCCTCAAGGGAGAAGGGACTCAACTAAGGGAGAGGGTGAAGGAGAAATACTGATAACAACAGGAGTACCCATGGTCACCAAAACCAACGAGCAAGCACTGGAAGCGTGCATCGTGAAGGCTCTGACCGGAACCTGCCGGGAGGAGTTGAAGCTCGACGGTGCGTGATCGACGAAGCTCACATTGAAAGATGTTTTTCATCGAGGTGGACAATGATTAAATCAATCTACATAGACAACTTCAAGTCACTGATAGACTTTTATTTACCTCCGGCGCCACACCATCTCGCCAAGTTTACCTGCCTGATAGGCTTGAATGGCGCGGGGAAATCAACTCTGCTCCAGGCGTTTGACTTTCTCGGTCAATTGATGACTGGAAAAATCGACGAATGGCTGTTGGCGCGTGACTGGAAAAAGACGGATTTGACAAGCAAGTTGCAAAAAAAACAACTGATAACATTCAAGGTAACTCTTGAACTGCCTCACGTCGGGGACGTTGTATGGTCAGGGTCCTACAATGCGACATTGCTTAGATGTACGTCTGAATTCATAACTACCCACAACGATCTCATACTTAAACTAAATGATGGTCAGTTAGCCTTACCTGACCGCAAATCAGGCAACATCGACTTCGATTATCAAGGGTCGGTTCTTTCGCAATTGAAGCTGAATGAGCAACACCATGCAACACTGATAGCCGTAAAAACCTATATGCAAAGCCTTAAATCTCTTGAAATGCTATCACCTCATCTTATGCGCAAAGCTTCAAGAAATGCCGACGATGTCGGACGGGGTGGAGAAAAGCTGTCGGCCTTCCTTTCTATCTTGAACAATGACCAGAAGGCTAACATTCTTATCAAAATGAAAGAGTTTTATCCCCTATTGGAACAGTGGGACATCAAATTTCTTCGTCCAGGCTGGAAAAAACTCTCGGTACGCGAAGGCTATCTTGATAGTAGCAAGCGGCCACTGGAAACAGACGCCCGCCATATAAACGACGGCATGCTGCGTGTTTTGACCCTGCTGGCACAGACACAAACCGATCACAAATTCTTCCTGTTCGACGAGATCGAAAACGGAATCAATCCGGAATTGATCGACAAACTGGTTAACACTCTGCGCGATATTGGACAGCAAGTGATCGTCACAACACACAGTCCCATGATTTTGAACTACCTCCCTGACGAAGTTGCCAAGAATGCCGTTATCCTTCTTTATCGGAATACCAGAGGTGTGACAAAGGCGACTCGCTTTTTTGACCTGCCGGTTACTGCAAAAAAATTGAGTATATTGGGACCGGGAGAGGTTTTTGTCGATACGTACATGGAAGATGTGGTGCGTGACCTTTCACGTGCTGGTGAACCGCAATGATTATGCTTTTGAGTGGAGAGGGTCCATCGGACATCGGATACTGCCGTGCTGCCGTGTCTCCCTGTTGTGGTGAACAGTTTCAGTCAGGACCGATGGCTGTTATTGTCGACCAATTTGTAGAGCAAAAGTGTGGATATTCCCTGCTGGAAACCGGTGCGGTATGTTTTGTCAGTGAACATTGCTTGATTGAGTACGGGAAAAGCATTTCGGTCCGGCACTCGCCACGACTTCCCGGTGTAAAGGCCGAAAAGGATACGGGGTTCTTTAGAAAAAATGCCCAAGCCTTGGGGAGTATGGCTAAAGAGATGGAGGTCCGGCGTGAATACCCCGTTGTGGCCGTGCTTTTTCGCGATTCCGATGGCAGCAACTCTTCGACTCGAAGCTTATGGGATAAAAAGTTTGACTCTATTGTTTTGGGGTTCCAACAAGCTGGATTTGACCGTGGCGTGCCGATGGTGCCGAAGCCAAAATCTGAAGCGTGGTTGTTGTGTGCTTTAAAGGAAAATCCTTACCAGCATTGTGCATCCCTAGAGGATGAATCCGGAAATGATGCAAGCCCAAATTCGTTAAAAAAGCAACTTAACGATGTCGATAATCACGCACCCATCGATGAACTTACAGAGTGGATTCGTAACGGACGAATCGATGCAGGAAGAATCGGCATGCCAAGTTTGGATGCTTTTAAGTATGAGTTGAATCGAGCATTGGATAGTGCGTTGTCCCATTGAGGGGGAGATATGGTCACCAAAACCAACGAGCAAGCACTGGAAGCGTGCATCGAGAAAGCCCTGACCGGAACCTGCCGGGAGGAGTTGACGCTCGAAGGGATTGGTGTCGCCGAGACCAATGAACAAGAACGCGGCGGCCATCTGTACCGGATGGGTGAATCCAGCGTCTTTGATCGTGAATTTGCCATTGACCGTCAATTCTTCTGGAGTTTCCTGGAATCCACCCAGGCCGATGAACTGGCCAAGATCAAGGACCGCCCCAACTGGCAACGGCTGATCCTGGAACGGCTGAATCGCAAGATCCAGAAAGACGGCATCCTCAAGGTCCTCAAGAGTGGTCTGCGCATCGACGACGCCCACCTCACCCTCCTCTACAGCCAACCCTATAACACCATCAATCCGGAAGTCGCCAAACGCTTTGAGCAAAACATCTTTTCGGTGACACGGCAACTGCATTACTCCCAGGCCGAACCGCTCAAATCCATCGACATGGTGGTTTTCATCAACGGCATCCCCCTTGTCACCATGGAGCTGAAAAACGCCTGGACCGGGCAAAAAACCTACCACGCCATGAGGCAGTACCAGAAAGACCGCGATCCCAACGAGCCGCTCTTGCAGTTCGGTCGCTGCCTGGTTCACTTCGCCGTGGATACCGATGACATCTACATGACGACTCGCCTGGATGGGGAGAGAACCAACTTTCTGCCGTTCAACAAGGGATACCGGCACGGCAAGGGGAACCCGCCCTCCTCCGGGCACAAAACCGGCTACCTTTGGCAGGAGGTCCTCTCCCGGCAAAGCCTCACCGGGATCATCGAGCAGTTCTCCAAACTATTGGGTGAAAAGGAGAGCGATCCGCTCAAGAAGAAGGTCCTCTACTTCCCCCGCTACCATCAACTGGAAGTCGTACGCGAACTGCTGGCCGATGTCCGTAAGAATGGCGTGGGGAAGACCTACCTAATCCAGCACTCCGCGGGCTCGGGCAAGTCACATTCCATCACATGGACCGCCTACCAATTGATCGAGCTCTATAACGGGGACGACAACCATCCGGTTTTCGACTCGGTGATCGTGGTCACCGACCGCCGGGTGCTGGACAAGCAGTTGCGTAACACCATCAAACAGTTTACCGAGGTCAAGAACATCGTCGCCCCCGCCAACAGCTCCCAGGAGTTGAAAGAAGCGCTGGAAAGCGGCAAGAAGATTATCATCACCACCATCCAGAAGTTCCCTCATATCGTCAACGGCATCGATGATCTTGCCCATAAGAGATTTGCCGTCATCATCGACGAAGCCCACAGCTCCCAGAGCGGTTCCGCCGCCGACAACCTTAATCGAACCCTTGGTTCCGACGAGGATGAGGTTCAGGACGCCATTTTGGAGATCATGAAGAAACGAAAGATGCGGGATAACGCCTCGTATTTCGCCTTCACCGCCACTCCCAAGAACGCCACACTGGAACGGTTCGGAATCAAGACTCCCGAGGGGAAATTCATCCCTTTTCACCTCTACTCCATGAAACAGGCCATAGAAGAGGGGTTCATCCTGGATGTCCTGACCAACTACACCACCTACAGAAGTTATTATCAGATTGAAAAATCGATCCTGGATAACCCCCTCTTCCATGGCGCCAAAGCCCAGAAAAAACTCCGCTCCTACGTGGAGGGACACCAGGAGACCATCGCCGTCAAGGCCGACATCATGGTCGGCCATTTCCTGGAACAGGTTGTGGGGCCGAAGAAGCTGAAGGGACAGGCCAAGGGGATGGTGGTGACGCGCAACATCGAATCGGCCATCCGCTATTTTGTTGCCCTGCGGGATGCGCTGGTCGGCCAGCCCTTCAAAGTCATGATCGCCTTCTCCGGCAAGAAGATGGTGGACGGCATCGAATACACCGAAGATACCGTCAACGGCTTCCCGTCCAAGGATATCGAAGAGAAGTTTGATTCCGACGATTATCGCCTTCTGGTGGTGGCCAACAAGTATCTCACCGGCTTCGACCAGCCCAAACTCTGCACCACGTACGTGGATAAGAAACTGCAAGGAGTATTGGCGGTACAGGCGCTCTCCCGCCTGAATCGTTGTTCCCATTCCCTGAACAAGAGGAAGGAAGACACCTTCATCCTGGATTTCTTCAACTCCACCGACGACATCAAGGAAGCCTTCGACCCCTTCTATACGTCAACCTCGCTCTCCAAGGCCACCGACGTCAACGTCCTCCATGACACCAAGGAGAAACTTGACCAAGTTGGTGTCTATGAGAAGCTGGACGTTGAGTCATTCTGCACCCTCTTCTTCTCAGCCGCCGAGGCCGAATTTCTCAGCCCGATCATCGACGTCTGCGTCGCACGGTTCGACAACGACCTGGAGTTGGGAGAAGATGAGAAGGCCGACTTCAAGATCAAGGCGAAGCAGTTCGTGAAGATCTATGCCCAGATCGCCTGCATCATCCCCTTTGACAACATTGAATGGGAGAAGCTGCACTGGTTCCTCAAATTCCTGATCCCCAAGCTGAAGATCAAGGACCCGGATCAGGATCTCCTGGATGAACTGCTGGAAAGTGTCGACCTCTCAACCTACGGCCTGGAGCGGGTAAAGCTGAAGGAGAGTATCGGCTTGGACGACAGCGACTCCGAGGTTGATCCACAGAATCCCAATGTACGCGGAGCTCATGGCGGTGAAGAGCTGAAAGACCCCCTGGATGAGATCATTCGGGCCTTCAATGAGCGGTGGTTCGCCGGGTGGAATGCAACTCCGGAAGAGCAGCGGATCAAATTCATCAACATTGCCGAGCATGTCATGAAGAATCCCAACTATCTGACCCAGGTAGTCGACAACCTTGACCATCAGAACCGCTCCATCGCCCTTGAGAAACTGATCAGTCAAGCGGTCAGCCAGGAAAGGAAGAAGGAGTTGGACCTCTACAAGAAATACGCCCAGGATGCGGAGTTCAAGTCGGCCTTTGATGCAACCATCATGAGGTTGTTGGCAAGTCAGGAGATGTCGAAGGTGGTGCTGGAGACGGCGGGAGTGTAGGAGTTCTATAGGTCATATTTTTGATCGCACCTAACTGGACACGCACGGGACGCAGTTTACTGTTCACTTACTCAAATTTCCTCCCCCGATTCCTTTAGAGTTAAGGACGCACGGGCCGCGAGAACCTTGACAGTACATACTATTGTGCATACAATATGAACCGTATCTTCTTGGAAAGCGAGTGCACAGCAACGGAGGTGCTATGAAAACCAGTTCTGACAAAATGCATGAAAAATACAAAGACTTTGATTTTGCAGAGGCTAAATCAGTAAGTGAAACACCTCATCTTGCAAAGCTTCAGGCGGAAACCGGAGGAAAATCACGAATTACCATGCGAGTGGACAACGAAGTGCTAGCGACCTTTAAAGTACGAGCTGAGATGGTCGGAGGCAATTATCAGACACTGATGAATGAGGCATTAAAACAGTTCAGTCAAGGATTGAAACTTACTGACATGGTACGCGAAGCTATCCATGAAACCCTCGAAACTTGCCTAACGACTCGATCAACCGTACGCGCAAAAAAACTGCGCATCGGTTAGTACCTAGCTTTGAAACTGGGGGACATTCTTGACAATATAACCTTAGCTTCAATGGAAGTGCGGAGTCGAAGGAGGGACAGGGTGAAGGGGAAGAAGAAAAATACCAGGGAGCAGTCGGATTAAAATTTTTCGTTTTCTTCAGGTGCGCAACGGTGGCCGTTGAGATTGTAGTCAGCATCCAAACCACCCCTCACCCCGACCCTCTCCCACTGAGGGGAGAGGGGGAGACCTGATGAGAAGGTTCTGGAGACGGCGGGATTGTAGAGAGAACATCGACAGGCGACTTGGAATTACACTATGGAATTGTCAGAAATTAAAAGTAGTGCTGGTAAAAAATCGGCAACAGTGAATAAATGGTTAATTACTGTCACCGTAATGTTGCCTACAATAATGGAGATCGTCGATACCTCCGTGGCCAACGTGGCGCTTCCTCACATGCAGGGGAGTCTCAACGCCGGTACCGATGAGATCACCTGGGTTCTCACCTCCTATCTGGTGGCAAACGCCGTGGTCCTCCCCATGACCGGGTGGCTGGCGCGACTCTTCGGCCGGAAACGGTTCCTCATCACCTGCGTGATCATTTTTACGATCTCCTCCTTCCTCTGCGGCGCCGCCCCCAACCTGGAGACTCTCATCCTCTTCCGGATCATTCAGGGTGCGGCCGGGGGCGCGCTCATCCCTTCCAGCCAGGCGATCCTCATGGAGACCTTCCCTCCCCATCAACAGGGGATGGCCATGGCGATCTTCGGCATCGGCGCCATGTTCGGCCCCATCGTCGGGCCGGCCCTGGGGGGGTGGATCACCGACAACCTGAACTGGCGCTGGATCTTTTACATCAACATCCCCATCGGGATCATCGCCGTGGTCATGGCCTCACTCTTTCTCTTCGACCCGGAGTACCTGAAGCACAAAGGGAAGATCGCCATCGACTATGGGGGGCTTCTCCTCCTCACGGTGGGTCTCGGCGCGTTGCAGATCGTGCTGGACAAGGGGCAGCAGGACGACTGGTTCAACTCCCCCTTCATCGTCACCTGCTCCGTCATCACGGTCCTGGCGCTGCTCCTCCTGGTACTAGTAGAACTTCGCCACGAACATCCCATCATCAACCTCCGGCTCTTCAAGAACGTCTCTTTTTCCGCCGGCAACACCATGATGTTCTTCGTGGGATTCTGCCTCTACAGCTCCATCATGCTCATCCCGCTCTTCCTTCAGACCCTCATGGGGTATAACGCCACCATGGCGGGGATGGTTCTTGCCCCCGGAGGGCTGGCCACCCTGCTCACCATGCCGATCGTGGGGGCCATGCTCTCCAAGTACGACGGCCGCAAGATCGTCCTGGCCGGCCTGATCATCGGCGCCTCCTCCATGTTCATCATGCAGGGGTTCACCCTGGAGGCGTCCTACTGGGATTTTGTCTGGCCCCGCATCGTCCTGGGGGTGGGGCTGGCCATGATCTTCGTGCCGCTCACCACCGTCACCCTCTCCACCATTTCCCGTGAAGAGATGGGGAACGCCACCGGGATGTTCAACCTCCTGAGAAACATCGGGGGGAGCGTGGGGATAGCCATAGCGGCGACGCTTCTTGCCCGCTACAACCAGTTCTACCAGAACGTGCTGGTGAGTCACATCTCTCCGCTGAATCAGGCATTCAGAATCAAACAGGGAATCATCAAGGCGGGGCTCATCGCCAAGGGGATGAACCCCTTCGCCGCCGACAAGGCATCCCTGTCCGCCATCTACGGCATCGTCCGGAGAGAGGCGGGGATTCTCTCCTACAACCGGATCTTCTTTATTGTCGGGCTGGCGTTTCTCGTCATCATCCCTCTCCTGCTTCTTCTCAAGAAACAGAAAATCGGCGCCCCGGCGGCGGGGGTTCACTGATCCCTTACTTCACCTTCAACTGGGGGGCATTCTTACCAAAGGAAGGGGTCGATCTGAAGGTGAGCGAGCAGAGAGACGGCTCAAGGGGGGACGGCTTCCACGGCTGTATCGCATCAGGAGGAGCGAGGGTAACGGTGGTCACCCTCCCCTGCCAGTACAATGTCCCTCCCCGCGCCGTTCTGGTCGCTTCCTCATACATGTCTGTCAGCAGTTCCAGCATTTCGCCACGCTGAGCGCAACGGTACGTCAATTCGACCCCCACGAATCTCTCCTGATCCGCCAGATAAAGAATCTCGGACAGGATCACCCCCTCATAGTCGAAAATCTCATCCATCTTCGTGTAGCTCCGCACCGTCCCCTCGGCTCCGGCTGCCGGACGCAACCCGGCGATCTTGCCGACGGGTGAGCCCCAGGGGATCTCTCTGAAGCCGTCCGGCTCGTTCTGAAAGGAGAAGGCGATGGAAGGAAGGAACAGAAGGAGCAAGAGGATACGAATGCGGGAAGCCATCCCCAGCGCGCAGCACCAGCTCCAGACGACGACCAGGATACTCAGCAGCGCCAGAAGGATGTTAAGTATTCGGCCCGGCCGGCCGTTCACACTGACCAGCAGTTCGGTCGACAGGCCGAGAGCCATCCCGGAAACAAAGCCGAAAAAGTGCGCCCCCAGATCGGTCTGTTTCCCTTCCGTCCCCAGAATCGTCAGCAGGGCCAGGGCTGCGGCGGTGGGAAGCAACAGTCGGCGCTTCATGAAATAACCCGGAGAACGAAACATACTCACCGCGGCCAGGATCCCCACGGTCCCGAACAGGGCGGTGGAGCTCCCCACCGAACGGTGATCCGGCGCCTGGAGGAGGCTGTTGACCAGATTCCCCAGAATCCCGGAACCGAGGATGAGGCTCCAGGCGAGCCCGGAGCCGAGTTCGCGACAAAGAAAAAAGATGAAGACGCCGCCGATAGCCAGATTGCTCACCAAGTGAAGCAGATCCGCATGGAGGGTGAGGGCCGTGACGAGGCGCCACCACTCCCCTTTCATTATGGCGGTCGGATTGGCGTTCCCCAGGGTTATCCAGTCAGGGGGGTAACCGCCCGAAAGGGATAGATCCAGGTGAGTGATATTGTAGAAAGTCGCCAGGAGAAGCAGGACAGAGAGGGTGGCCAGGCTATTTTCCGACAGGGGGTGGGCCGGAGGGGTCGGAGGCCAGTTCCGGTTCTCCTCCACGAAACAGCGAAGTTCATTGATCGCCGAATTCAATCGAGCGGAAGGAACCATCAGGCGCCAGCTCCCCCCATCCTGCTCAAGGTGGCAGGGGACGGCCCGGGAATCCAGCACCAGCGCCCAGAGGCGGGCCAGTTTCTCCGAGAGACGGTTCGAAGGAAAACCGGCCACGGACTCCGCCGGGATGGCCACGGACTTCTCCTCCGGTGGAGATTCATGTTCAGTCAACTGCGTTTCTATCATGGAACCGGTCAGAAGCTCACCCTCTTGAGTGCAAAACAAGTTCAAACAAGGTATCACGAATCCCGCCGAGGATCATACCTGATTCGAGATGAGAAGCAGTATAAAATATTTTGACTTTTCATAATAATAAGATAATAATCCTCGGCACGTGCCGATAGTAATCGTTTATCGGGCCGTCCGTTCCACGCGGATACTAAAAAGGAGGCAATCCGGATGAAAAAACAGCTGATCACTGCTCTACTGCTCCTCGTAACAGCACTCCCTGTCTTTGCCGGCGACATCGACATGGAGCGAATGAATACATTCGCCAAGAAAGTCATTGCGGGGAAAAAGCTCTCCATCGGCTACCCCGTAAACCAGAATGTGGAACTGCAGGAGTTCTACCGCTGGTATGCCGAGTCCGGGCTTGCCGATGTCTCCATGAACAATGTGGGGAATCCCAGAAAGCCCAGCCTTTATACTCTCAATACGCACCAGTTTGAAAATGAGGTTATCGACTTCTTTGCCCCGCTGTATGGCTTTGCCAAGGATGATGCCTGGGGAATCGTCACCTACAGCGGGACGGACGGCAACAATCACGGCATTTACTTTGGAGTGAAGTATCTCCAGTCCTTCAGCAAGATAAAGCCGCTTCTTTATGTCTCCGAGCAGGCGCACTATTCCATCAAGAAGCTTGGCGATCTCCAAAATCTTGAGATGCGCTTCATCCCGACGAACAAGATGGGGCAGCTTGATGTCGCCGCCTTTGAAAAAGTGCTGGACCCGAAAAGACCG
>CAIYUY010000045.1 GCA_903929485.1 uncultured Desulfuromonadales bacterium | reverse complement strand
GAGCAAGTTCGATCCGGCCCTGGCTGCCGCGGCCCACCAAGCGGTGAAGGAGGTGCTGCACGCCGCCGATCCCAGCCGGGAACCATGGACGCTCACTTATCCCGTCCCACTCTTTGTTAATCCTAAAAACGGCATTTGCACCACAGAGTCACAGAGAACACAAAGAAATAATTAAAGAAAACAGGACAACCTTTCACCTTATGGGCGAATCCAAGATCAAGGACAAAGACGGTATAACTGTAAGATCTACCTGTACGTTATCTCTGCGATCTCTGTGACTCTGTGGTAAACTGCTTTTTTCGGTTCAATTACACCCCTGTTTTCCAACCGTTTGAAACTCTCCCCCCAAAGGTGTATACTTTACTCGGTGATGAGTGGGCGTTGAAGAGAGATACCCCCCCACCGGGAATCTGAAGAAGGTACGAAAGGAGAGTCCGGTGAAACAACGCAGAGTAGGGAGCCATGGCCCGGAGGTTTCGACTCTGGGGCTCGGATGCATGGGGATGTCCGATTTCTATGGCGGTCGCAACGAGCAGGAATCGCTGGCAACCATCCATCGGGCTCTGGATCTGGGGGTTAACTTTCTTGATACCGCCGACATGTACGGGCCTTTCCTCAACGAGGAGCTCATCGGTCGCGCCATCAAGGGGCGCCGGGAGGAGGTCGTGCTGGGAACCAAGTTCGGTACGGTGCGGGATCCGTGCAACCGGATGTTGCGGGGGGTCAACGGTCGCCCCGAATATCTTCGCGCCGCCTGTCACGGGAGTCTGCGCCGCTTGGGGGTGCAGACCATCGATATTTATTATCAGCACCGGGTAGATCCGGACGTCCCCATCGAGGAGACTGTGGGGGCCATGGCGGAGTTGGTTCGGGAGGGGAAGGTTCGCTGGCTGGGGCTCTCGGAAGCAGGGCCCGCCACTATCCGGCGCGCCCATGGTGTCCATCCCATTACGGCGCTCCAGAGTGAGTATTCCCTCTGGACCCGTGACCCGGAGGATGAGCTGCTGGCGCTCTGTCGCGAATTGGGAATCGGATTCGTCGCCTACAGTCCGCTGGGCCGGGGATTTCTCACCGGTCGGTTCCGTCGCTTCGAGGATCTCGCCCCCGATGACTACCGCCGTAACTCACCCCGCTTTCAAGGGGATAATTTCCGGAAAAACCTGGAAATAGTGGCGCGGGTCAAGGAGTTGGCGGAGGGGAAAGGGTGTACTCCCGCGCAACTGGCCCTCTCCTGGGTGCTGGCCCGGGGAGAAGATATCATCACCATCCCCGGCACCAAGCGCCGGGAGTACCTGGAAGAGAACCTGGGAGCTCTCGACGTGGAGCTGACACCCGAAGAGGTGGAGGCCATGGAGTCGATCTTTCCCATGGGCTCCGCCGCCGGGGCTCGTTACTCGGAGGCGATGATGGAGCTGGTCCGGAGATAAGCAGAGACAAAGTTCTAGGTTCTAGGTTCTAGGTTCTACGTTCTATGTTCAAGTTCCAGATTATCTGTTCCAGATTCTATATTATCTCTTGTTCCCAAGCTCCGGCTTGGGAACACAATTGCATAAGAAGCTCCTGCTTCGAATCGGATTTGAGGGGAGCGCTACTCACAAAGCCGGAGCTTTGATTCCAATTACGTTCCCAAGCTGGAGCTTGGGAACGAGAAAACCTGGAACCTAGAACCTTGAACCTAGAACTGCTTTAAGATGTCGCCGTCTCCTTTACCAGGAACTCGCGGATTTCCGAAAGCAATTCGACGATGAGGTTTTCGTCCCGTGGAAATTCGTGGGGGGAGAGTTCCAGGGTAAAGTAACCGTCGTAGTTTGTCTGACTCAGATGATTGAGAAAACGGGTAAGGGGAAGGATGCCGTGTCCGGGAATCAGGTGCTCCCTCCCATGCCCGTAGTCGGAGAAGTGGATATTCCTGATCCGGCCCGAATTATAAAAAGCGTAGAAGTCATTAATAAAATTAGTCTTGCCTGACCCCAGATGTGTCGTATCGAAGGTCATGTAGAGGTTCCGTTGGGAGATAAACTCCACCATCTTCTCCGTCACCGAGAGGATGTGAGGATTGATCTTCAACTTCCCCACCCACGGCATGTTCTCCATGGTGACAAGCACCTGCTCCCGCCCGACCTCCTTCTGAAAATCGCGAATCTTGCAGAGCCAGCGCCAATAGCGAAGCTCCAACCCCAGCCATGAAGGGGGATGAAAGTTAACGAGACCGACACCGGCCTCTTCCGCCAGCTCCACGCAACGCTGAAGCATCTCCACCGGCCCCCCCCAGCCGTCCAAAATCATGAACGGAGCATGGATGGAGTGGATAGGGTGTATCTGCGCCAACTCCTTGATGAGCGCCCGGCTGTTGACCCGCTGGAACTCCTGATTGATGATCAGTTCCAGGCCGTCAAAACCGGCGGCCTTGGCCATTTCGAAGGCCCTTGGCAGGGGGAAGGTAAAAAGCGAACCGGACGAGAGGGAAAAACGCATCGTTACCCCTGTTGGGCCAGGCTGCTGTGAATGACCTTCTGGAGCGTGGAGAAGGAGTCCAGAGCTTCTCTCAAGGCTCTTTCATCATCGGAGGGGAGGCTCTCGGGGAGGAGCCAGGCGCCGTCTTCCTCTCCGGTATCTTCCCGGGCTTCCAGCCGCGCCTTCAGACGAAAGATCTCAATTCCCCCCTGAAGGAGCCGCTTCCCCAACGCCACATCCAGCGTTCCCTTCCCGAGGAGCAGCTGAATCCGCTCCAGGGTGCCGGTTTCCACCACCCCGCCGATCACCGCCTGGAGACGAACCATAGAGACCAGGGGGAAGCAACCCCACCGGTTCAGATCCACTCTCCCCCGATGGGCGCCTGACCGTTCAACTCGGTAGTTGCCGAAGAAATTAAACGGGGAGGGAAGCGCCGTCACACTCCGCGCTGCTTCCAGGATACAGGCAGGATGCCTCCGCGCCGCTGCCCGGACCAGGAGCACCAAATTTCCACCCAGCTCCGGATCTCCCGACACGACTCTCAGGTCGGCCAACTGAAAGAGGGGGGTGCTCAGAGTTGTGGTCCGTTGGGCGAAAAGATCGCGCAACCCGGAACGAGCCGTTGGAGAGGATGATCCGCTACTCCGGCGACAGAGCTCTTCAAACCGCTCCTCCCATTCCTCCAGGGAAGCGCGCCAGGCAGGGTCGTCCGGCGTGATCCCGCGTCTGCTCTTCCGGAAACCGCACTGCTCCAGGATGGCGGCTCCCCTTGCCGCAAGTCGTGCGCAGTACCACGCCGCGTCCGGTCCCGGCCCATGAACCAACAAGCTTTCCAGTTCCATGGAGATGGTCGCCTCGCGTCGGCCCGCCGCTCCCAGGACCAGCCAGGCGTAACGAGGGGTCACTCCCCCACCGGCATCCGCCAACTCTTCTTCAGCCAGCCGGAGGGCCTGGCTGACGGTTGTATCCAGAAGCATGGTACAGAGTGCGTGCAAGGCGGGTACCGACTCCCGTCGGCTGAAAAAGCCCGTCACCAACCCGACCATCCCCTTGTGTAATCGCGCCAGCTCATCCGGCGTGGCGACCCGGAGGAGTTCCTCCCGTAACAAGTCGAATTCATTTTGAAAACGCTCATCGGCGGAGATCTCCTGCTCGAGAGCTCTCCCTACCTGATCCAGCAGCTCCCGCCCCTGGGGGGCGGGAAGTTTCCTGAATTCCCGAAAAATTCCGTCCGACACTTCATCGAACAGCCGTTTTACCTTCCGGTCCGACAGGTAGTTGCCGGACTCCGCCTCCAGTGTCACCGCCATAATCTCCCCCTAATCCAGATGACCGTGGACTTCCGTGGCCAGGAAACGTCGAATCCGTTCGGGAGGCGCAGGAGTCATAAGCGACACCGCGATGGTGACGAGGATCACCAGGGGGGCGCCGCAGAAGGCGGATGAGGTGAGGGGAAAAAGCGTGGCCACCCAGGGGATCCGCCCGCCCAACAGCGGCGCGGCAAAGGTTACCAGAACTCCCAGAAGCATGCCGGTAATGATCCCCTGCCGATTGGCGCGCCCCCACCAGATACCCAGGAGAAAAGCGGGAAAGATAGTGTTCCCGGCCAGGGCGAAGGCTACCGCCGTGATCTCCACGATGAGCCCGGGGGGATTAACCGCGATGAGATAGACGACCAGCGCCAGCAGCAAGGTACACCCCTTGGCTACTCGCATCTTGCGATACTCCGAGGCGGCGGGATGCAACAACCCGGCATAGATATCGTGGGAACAGGAGGCTGCTCCGGTCATGAGGAGCCCGGAAACGGTGGCGAAGGCGGCGCTCAAACCCCCGGCGGCAAGAACCCCCACCAGCCAGAGCGGAAGCCCCCCCTGAGTCGCCGCCGTGAGGACGATCATGTCCGCCATCCCCCTGGCCGTGGCCGGGTCCGGCGCAACGCCGCTTCTGGCCTCCAGGAGCCGGGCAAAGACGGCATAAGCCGGTGCGGACCAGTAGATGAGGGCGATAAAGTAGAGTCCCCAAACCACGCTCCAGCGGGCGTCGCGGATATTGGGTACGATATAAAACCGGGAAAGGACATGGGGGAGACCGGCTGTCCCCACCATCAGGGTAAAACAGAGGGCCGACCATTGGAACAGCGACGAACCGGCAAAGGGGAGGGTAAAGCTGGCCCTGAACTCCGGAGAAACCTGGGCAAGCGCCGCTCCGTAGCCGAACTGGGGGAGTATCCAGAAATAGCCGAGTTTTTTCGCCAATAACATGAGGGGGACGACAAAGGAGATAATAAGAATGGTGTACTGTAGTTTCTGATTTTTCATTACCCCCTGGGAGCCGGCGAAGACTACATAGGAGATCACGGCCACGGCTCCCAGGGTGACGGCGGCGTCGTAGGGGAGACCGAAAAGCCAGCCGAAGAGGATGCCGATCCCCTTGAACTGGGCGGCGCAGTAGATCACCGAGATGGCGATGGAAATGAGGGCCGAGATCAGCCTCGCCATGGGTGAATCGTACCGTTCACCGACAAAATCAGGGGCGGTATACTTGCCGAAGCGCCGGATCTGCCCCGCCAAAAGGGTAAGGAGCAGGACATACCCGCCGGTCCAACCGATGACGCAAGCCAACCCCAGGTAGCCGTTCAGGTAGAAGAAACCGGCCATGCCGAGAAAACTGGCGGCGCTCATCCAGTTACTGGCGATGGCGGCGCCGCTCCCTATCCGCCCGGTGGAGCGCCCCCCCAGACCGTATTCGGAGCTTTCCCGAACCTTGTAGAGGAGCCCCACCAGGAGAAACGAGGTCAGGACCACGACGGTGATGACCAGGGGGACGAACTTGATATGAAGGTCACTCATGTTCATAGGGATATCTCACGCGACTGTGTCGCTCCGTCAACCGGTCGATGTAAAGATTGAAGACGATACAGAGGAGTACGAACCAGAGGGGGAGGAACTGGCCGGTGAACCAGACATTGAACGGCAGGTTAAAAAAAGTAAAACGGGTGAAGATATTTTCCCCAGCGGGAGTCGTCTCCAGAAATTTCTGGAGAAGCTGAAAACCGAAAGTCGCCCCCCCCCAGCCAATCAGGATCACCAGAGTGATGAGGACTTCACCCCCCATATACCCCTTCTTGGGGCGAAGGAAGTTGACTTCAGACCACGGTTTTTCGCTCATGACGACCCTCCGGGGATAGAAAATTGGTTGAGAGTTCGCATGGTACGGTGTTCTACTTGCTGAGTCAAGGAGTGTGGTGGGAGCGATTCAAATAGTTGATCTCCTGACGATAGAAGGCGACGGCGTTATCATGAAAAACCCGGCGGGCCCCCTCTTCTCCCAGAGCGTCCAGGAGAAGAGTAACATCGTTATCATCGTAGGGGCGCGGCGCCCGGGTGGAGGGGAGATCGGTGCCAAACATGAGCGCCGCCGGATTGGCGGCGTACAGCTCCCGAAGGGCGGTTTTCACCGGAAAATCGACCCTGCCGAACCCCGTCGCCTTGACCCGGACCCCCTGCTCCGCCAGCATCAGCAGGCTTTTGAACCCCTCCCCACCAAGCCCCAGATGATCGATGCTCACCGCGGGGAGCCCTGCCAGAGTACCGAAGAGTTCCCCCAGATCCCGCGACTCCACGTAGAGCTCCACGTGCCAGCCGACAAGTTCGTGGACGCGCCGCGCCAATCGATCCAGATGCTCCACCCCTTCCGATCCCCCCCGCTTCAGGTTGAACCGTAATCCCCGGACCCCCGCTTTATCCAGGAAAAGGAGCTCCTTGTCGGAAACCGACGCCGGAAGCTGAGTAACTCCCACGAAGCCAGGTCCCAATGTCCGGAGGGCAGCCGACAGATACCCCTGATCATACCCCTGAAAAGAACCGGAGACCACGGCTCCACCCCGGAGATCGTACCCTCCCATCCGGGCCAGGTAGTCGCCGCGGGAGAAGGGTTCCGGCAGATACCCGTTATTGGGGGTCAGCGGAAACCGCTGGTCCATGATATGGAAATGAGCGTCAAATAAAGGTAGTGAACCCTGAGCAGAGAACATGGAATGCCGAATGTTGAGTGTTGAATGTTGAGTGTTGAATGTTGAGTGTTGAATGTTGAATGTTGAGTGTTGGATGCTGAACGGTTAACGTAGAACGTAGAACCCGGAACCTTGAACGGAGATTTTAAAGCAGCGGTTCCCGGAACCGGCGCCGCATCTCACCGATGGTTGCGGCATAATCCCCGCCGTTGAAAACGGCGCTCCCCGCCACGAAGACGTCGGCGCCGGCGTGGGAGATCCGGGCGATATTCTCCACGGTAACCCCGCCGTCCACCTCCAGTTCCGCCTCCAGTCCCCGCCGATCCAGGAGGGCGCGAAGGGACTGAATCTTGGGAAGGGATGACTCGATGAAGGATTGCCCCCCGAATCCGGGGTTGACGGTCATGAGAAGTACCAAATCAAGATCCTCGATGATATGATCGAGGACGTGCAGGGAGGTGGCGGGATTCAGCGAGACCCCCGCCTTCTTTCCCAGGGATTTAATGAGCTGCACGGTGCGATGGAGGTGGGCATCGGCCTCGGCGTGAACTACGATGAGATCGGCGCCGGCCTTGGCGAAGTCAAGAACATAGCGAGCGGGATTCTCGATCATCAGATGGACATCAAGAGGAAGCCGGGTCACCTTGCGCAGGGAGGCCACCACCGGCGGGCCGATGGTGATGTTGGGAACGAAGTGGCCGTCCATGACGTCCACATGAATATAATCTGCTCCTGCCGCCTCCACGGCCCTGATCTCCTCTCCCAATCGTGAAAAATCGGCGGAGAGGATTGATGGTGCGATCTTTTTCATGGTTTCCTCGATGGGAGTAAGAGATGGTCGCGCTTAGGACGACGGATGCAGTGTAGCGACAAACGACAACGGTTTCAAGCTCGAAAAATAGTTTCACCATTCACAATTCACAATTCATAATTCACAATTTTTTCACCCTTCTTCCACCTGAAACCCCACGATGTTCCGGCTGTCGCGGCTGAACTCCACGCCGATGAGGCTGATCGACTCATCGTACTGTCGGTATTTCTCGGCATAACCTTTGCGTTTCAACTGCTCCAAAGCCTTCCCTTCCGGAATCATCTCCACCACCTTGAATTCGAACGGATAGATCCGGCAGTTGAAGCGGACCGTCATGTCGATCCGCCCCCTGTTGGTGGCGTCTTCAACGGTTATGTCAAGCCCCAAGGCGGCAAAGTAGCTGTAGAAGATACTGGCGTAGTACCCTTCATGGCCGGCACGCTGGTTTTTTCGGTACCAGTCGTGGGGGATGGAGGCATGGAAGGAGTGGAACAGCTCCCGCGGGGCAAAAAGATCGTCGGCCATGAGAATGTCGTAAAGCCGGCTGACGTTGGCGGCCGGAGCCATGGGGTCCTGGGATAATGCCTGTAACAGGGCGTCGTTCAGGCTGGACCGGACCTCTTTGAGGTTTTGATCCGGCGGATGGGTGAGACGGCGGAGACGGTTAGCCCCAGGCAAGGTTTCCCAAAAAGAATGAGGCGTACGGCAATATCTCCCGGGGGCACGGCATGCCGTGCCCCTACGTTTTCACCATTCACCATTATAATCGGGCGAATACAAGATTCGCCCTACACCCCTGCGATTCGCCTTTTGCCCTTTTCACCTTTCACTCTTCACACTTCACCCTTGCACCTGCGTTACTTCTTCCAGAAAACGCCGGATAATATTCCAGGCCTCCTCGGGATGCTCTTCATGGGGATTGTGCCCGCAGTGGCTGATGACCTCCAGACGTGCTCCGGGAACCGTAGCACGGAGTCGTTCCCCCTGTCGCAAGCGCACGACCCGATCCTCCCGCCCCCAGAGCAGCAGGAGCGGCGTTTCCAGTGCGGGATATTCGGCGCAGAACTCCTCCCACTTCTCGGGAACCATTTGACGCGCCGTCCTGACCAGGGCGCTCACCGTCCCCTCCCCCCGAAAACAGTCGGCGTACCGTTTTCGATGACGGTCATCCGCCAGCTTCCTGTCAAAGTAGACCGATTCCAGCGCCCGGGTGACTACGTAACGGTTGGGAAGGAGATGCAAAAGGAGGCTCCCCAGGAAAGGGGCCTTGAGGTAGCGGAAAAATCGGGGGAGATGCTGAGGCCAAGCCGGGACGCCCATGAGGACGGCTCCGGCGAAGAGTTCCCGCCATGCGGATCTGCGGGCCATGAGGAGGGCCATGAGCGCCACCGTCCCCCCGTAGGAATGTCCCACCAGGATAACGTTGGTCAGCTGCAGCTCCGAAAGAAAAGCCAAAAGGATGGCGCCCTGTTCCACGGGGCCGTAGTCGCCGTTGGGGGGCTTGGAAGAGCGACCGAACCCCTTGAGATCAATGAGGTAAAGGGTGTACCGGTCCAGGGGGAAAAGTTCCCGGAGGTCGTCCCAAGTCGCTCGGGAAGCGGCGAAACCGTGGAGCAGGAGAACCGGAATCGGGCCGCGCCCCTGCCGTTCATACCGGATGCAAACCTCCGGTCCAAAGCCGAAACAGTTCCAGACGGTATCCGGTTCGGCATTCCTCATCCCTCACCCCTCACCCTTCATCACCAACAGGGGCGCGGCAAGCCGCGCCCCTACGTTTCATTCTCACCTGCTTCTTCCCGGGACCTCAGAAAGACGACATAGGCGCCGGTTCCCCCCATCCGGCGGGGGGCGGGGGCGAACTCAACGACTCTCTTGCTCCCCTTGTCTCGCAGCCATCCCGCCACCGCCGCTTGGAGAACCGGCTCACCGGAGGAGTTATTCCCCTTACCGGTGATAACAAGCACCGCCTTCAACTCCCTCCGCCAAGCGCCGGTGATGAAACGGTCGAGACTCTCCAACGCCTCGTCGCGGGTCAACCCGTGCAGATCAAGTTCCATCCTGATCTTTATGGTTCCCAGCCTGAGCTGTTTCAGCCGGCCGGCGGACAGGGAGGAGAACGAATCATCCTCGTCGGGAATCTCGTCCTGAAATCGAACATTCATCCCCGTTAGCGACGCGAGGAAGAGCGCGCTCTCCTCTTCCTCAAGCTTTCTGACCCGGATGACCGGATTAGGGGGAGCCGGGGAAGAGGACTCTCCCCAGCGAGAAAACGTCAGCGGGCGCACATCCGAGACCGCCGAGAAAAAAAGATCCAGGTCATCCTCGTCGACTACCGGCAAAGGTGGAGGGAGAGGAGGTGAGGGCTTGGCGGAAGAAGCACTCATAGCCTTGACGGCCAGCCCCTTCAGCGCCGAGAACGGGGCCGGTGCGAACTCTTTCGGTTTGGGGAGTTGCTGCTGTTTTTTCATCGGCTTCACTCTTTGGGGATGACTACAAGCTGGATGCGACGGTTTCTGGTTCGACCTAGTTCAGAGATATTATCCGACAGAGGCCGGTATTCTCCGTGGGAAAGAGCCGAAAGAGCCAGGGGCGGGATCCCTTCCTGCTGAAGAAAACGGGTGACGACGACGGCCCGCGCCGCGGCCAGTTCCCATCCGGAGGGATACTGTTGCAGCGACCAGGAAGCACTCAGCGCCGTTTCGGTGTACCCTTCCACCCGGAAGCTCTTCCCCTTCACCTCCTTGAGGTAGCCGGCCAGTTTCCGCAGCGTTGATCCGGCCGTCGGTTTCAGCTTCACCGCGCCCGGATCGAAGAGAAGGGGTTCAAACAGGGTCACCGTCAGGATTCCCCGCAACTCGGAAACGGTGGACTCTCCCCGAGAGATCTCATCCTTCATGAGTCCGAGCAACTCTTCGTAGACGGAACTTGTTTTTCGGACATCGTCGAGCCTGGTTTTAAGGATGTTGTCAAGATCCTGTTTCAGGGAGAGATTGCTTCCGGAGAGTTCGGCGTTTTTCTGGCGGAGATCGAAGATGGAGGAGGAGAGGACACCTTCCTTGGCCCTGAGCAGCCCTTCCACCCCATTCCTGTCGGTCTCGCATCTCCTGTTCAGTTCGGTCAAAGCCGTCACTTGGACCGCCAGTTCCGCCCGGCGCGCCTCTTGGTCACTTTCTCCCTTGACCCGCTGGGACTCCGCCTGGCGCAGAAGAGCCACCTCCCGGGTCAGGCTCTCCGCCTCGGCGGCCTTTTTGTCAAAGGTTCCGGTGGAAACACACCCCCCTGCAACCAAAAGGAGCAGCGCTGGAAAGAGAAATCGGTAATAGGTCTGGCTCATGGGGGGCTTTCAAAAAAAGTAGGCAGTTACGGACAGAGACCGTTACTTCGATTCAAACAAAAAGCAGCTCTCCTCGATGATGACGTGGGAGTATAACAACCACTCCCGATAAAGTCAATGCACCCGCGCAGTCGTCCCGCCCCCCCACCTGCCGGTTTTCTCATTGACCTCCTCACGGTTCTGACATACAGTGCCTCCATGATGGGTAACTGTACCCCCCCCGCCTTGACAAACGTCCGGTGAGTTGTTTTATTAATACCTTCGCGCGTTGGTGATGTCGCCGTTTCGTTGACAAAGCTGTCATCCTAAAGCGCCGGCGAAGATCCGCCGTAGATTTGACAGCCCAAAAAAGCAGATTCTTCGCTTCACTTGAAGAATGGCAAAGAGGAGCCAGAGATCATGGAAGAAATCCAGGAAGCCGAAGAGCTGAAAATACCGGATCAACTCCCCCTCCTCCCGGTACGGGATGTGGTGGTGTTTCCTTATATGATTCTCCCCCTGTTCGTGGGACGGGAGATGTCGGTGAATTCGGTGGAGCATGCCCTTGCCAACGATCGGCTGATCTTTCTGGCCACCCAGAAAGACATGAATGATGAAGATCCGGCTCCGGAAGCAATCTATGAGGTCGGCACCATCGCCATGATCATGAGGATGCTGAAGCTCCCCGATGGCCGGGTGAAGATCCTCGTTCAGGGTCTGGCCAAGGGAACCATCACTGAGTATCTGGCGGTCAAACCGTTTTATTCCGTACAGGTTCAGCGGGTTGTTGAGGTTCAGGACGAAGAGCAGACCTTGGAAACCGAAGCGCTCATGCGCAACGCCCGCGAACAGGTCTCCAAGATCATCTCCCTGGGGAAATCCATCTCCCCCGAGGTCCTGGTCATCATGGAAAACATGCAAGACCCGGGAAGCCTGGCCGATCTGGTGGCCAGCAATATCGGTCTCAAGGTTCTGGAGTCCCAGCATCTTCTGGAGATCTTCACTCCCATCGACCGGCTGAAAAAGGTGACGGAATTTCTCAACAAAGAGACGGAACTCCTCACCATGCAGCAGCAGATCCAGACAGCCGCCAAGGAGGAGATGGGGAAGAGCCAACGAGAATATTACCTGCGAGAGCAGCTGCGCGCCATTCAGCTGGAGCTGGGAGAGTCCGATTCCCGCTCCGAGGAGCTGGCCGATCTCCGCAAGGCAGTGGAAGAGGCCAAGATGCCCGAGACGGTGGAGAAGGAGGCGCTGAAGCAGCTGCACCGGCTGGATCAGATGCACCCCGACGCCGCCGAAGCAGGGATGCTCCGAACCTACCTGGACTGGCTGGTGGAGCTTCCCTGGAGTATCTCAACCCGTGATTCGCTGGATATGAAGCGTGCGAAAAAAATCCTGGACGAGGATCACTATTACCTGGACAAGATCAAGGAACGGATACTGGAGTTTCTTGCCGTCCGGAAGCTGCGCAAAAAAATGAAGGGGCCGATCCTCTGCTTCGTGGGGCCTCCAGGCGTGGGGAAGACCTCCCTGGGCAAATCCATCGCCCGGGCCATGGGGCGCAAGTTTGTCCGGGTCTCCCTGGGGGGAATGCGGGATGAAGCAGAGATCCGCGGTCATCGCCGGACCTACGTGGGGGCCCTTCCCGGCAGGGTCATTCAGGGGCTCAAGCAGGCGGGCTCCAACAATCCGCTCTTCATGCTGGACGAACTGGACAAGCTCGGCTCCGATTTCCGGGGAGATCCCTCCTCGGCCCTCCTGGAGGTGCTGGACCCGGAACAGAACCACATGTTTTCCGACCACTACATCAACCTCCCCTTCAATCTCTCCAACGTCATGTTCATCGCCACGGCCAACCAGATAGACACGGTGCCGGGGCCTCTGCGGGACCGGATGGAGGTGATTCACCTCTCCGGCTACACGGAAGAGGAAAAGCTGGAGATCGCCAAACGATATCTGGCGCCGCGCCAAATGAGGGACAACGGCGTCAGCACGCGCTATATCACCATCACCGACGAGGCAATCAAGGTCGTCATATCCCAGTACACCCGTGAGGCAGGCTTGCGAAATCTGGAGCGGGAGATCGGGAGCCTCTGTCGGAAGATCGCCCGAAAGGTCGCCGAAGGGGAGAGAAAAAAAGTCGCCATTACCGCCGGCACCGTGAAGAAGTACCTGGGGCCGCCCCGCTATATCAGGGAAGACGAAATGGAGCATAATGAGATCGGCATCGTCACCGGCCTCGCCTGGACCCCGGTTGGGGGGGAGGTTCTCCATGTGGAGGCGACCATCATGAAAGGGAAGGGAGGGCTCACGGTCACCGGCTCTCTGGGGGATGTCATGAAGGAGTCGATCCAGGCGGCCCTCTCCTGGATCCGTTCCCGAGCGGCGGAACTCCACCTCACGGAGGATCTGTTCGGCGCCTCGGAGATTCATGTCCACGTGCCGGCCGGGGCGATTCCCAAGGATGGCCCCTCGGCGGGGATTACCATGGCAACGGCCCTGGTTTCCGCACTGACGAAGATTCCGGTGAGACGGGAGGTGGCCATGACCGGAGAGATCACCCTTCGGGGAAAGGTCCTCCCCATCGGCGGGCTCAAGGAAAAGATGCTGGCGGCGATCCGCGCCGGGATCACCACCATCATCATACCGGAACAGAACCGGAAAGACCTGGAGGAGATCCCCAAACAGATCCTGCGCAAGGTCACGGTGGTGCCGGTGAAGGGGATCGACGAGGTACTGAAGATCGCCCTGGAGACCTACCCCCCCCCTCCACCGGAGCCAACCGCCGAGACCCCCCCCAAACAGAAACCGATCCCCCGGCGCGGCGCCCAGCGGCCGCCGGCCCTAACGGCGGAGGGGATGCCGTGACCCTGAAGGAGCTGGGGGAGTTCGGCTTTATCCGTCGGATAGCCACCGGCGCCGGTTCCGGATCGGGAGTCGCCCTGGGTATCGGGGACGATGCCGCCGCGATCATTCCCACCCCCGGCATGCAGACCCTCGTTACCGCCGACATGCTCGTGGAGGGGATCCATTTCGACCTGACGTTCACCGCTCCCTTTGAGCTGGGGCGAAAGTCCTTGGCGGTGAATCTCTCGGATATGGCCGCCATGGGGGGAGAGCCTCGCTTCGCTCTCCTCTCCCTGGCAATCCCACCGGATCTCCCCCTGGAGTTTCTGGATCACTTCATGGCCGGATTCACCGGCTGCGGCAAGGAGCAGGGGGTCACCCTCATCGGGGGGGATACCTGCTCGTCACTTTCCGGATTCGTCATCTCCGTGACCCTCATGGGTGAGCAGAGCTCCAGTCGGATCGTCCGCCGCTCCGGCGCCCGGCCGGGAGATCTGATCCATGTCACCGGAACAGTGGGTGATTCCGCTCTCGGGTTGGAACTGCTCCGGCGAGGAGAACGGGGGGGGGGGGCCATAACCCGTCATCTGAACCCGCTCCCCCGGAACCAGGCAGGGGTGGAGCTGGCAAAAAGGGGGTTGGTCTCCGCCATGATCGACGTGAGTGACGGGCTCCTGGCCGACCTGGGACATCTCCTGGAGCAGTCCGGGCAGGGGGGAAAACTCTTTCTTCGGCAACTCCCCCTTTCCGCCGAATACCTGCGGCGAAGCCCCGTTCTCTCCGACGACCGCTTTACCTTCGCCCTCTCGGGAGGGGAGGATTACGAGCTCCTCTTCACCTCCCCCCCGGAACGGAGGGAAGAGATCCGCGACCTCTCAGCCTCCCTGCAACTCCCCATAACCGCCATCGGAGAGATCCATGAGGAACCAGCCCTGGTAGTCATCGCCCCCGACGGCTCCACCTATACCCCCGGATCCCGCGGTTTCGATCACTTCGCCTGACGACCCTTCACCAACCAGGCCACGGCAAGCCGCGCCCCTACGTTTCACCCTTCACCCTTGTCTTTACCAGCTCCTTGAGCAGCGCCGCCAACTCTTCCACCGTTCCCCGGTTGTCAATGACCAGATCCCCCCTGGCCGCCTTTTCCGCCGGCGGCATCTGCGCCGCCACCCGTTGCAGCGCCTCCCGGCGACTCATGCCGTCACGATCCCTGACCCGTTGCAATTGAGTCCCGGCATCCAGATCGACCACCCATACTTCATCGCAGAGAGTATCGGCGCCGGCCTCCATGAGAAGCGGCGCCATATAAAAAACCACCGGGGCGCCCGACTTTCTCAATCCCTCCAGCTTGAGCTCCGCCAAGCGGCGAACCTCCGGATGAATGATCCCTTCCAGGCTCACTCGGGCATGGGGATCCTCAAAGACCAACCTCCCCAAGAGCTCACGCTCCAGGGCGCCATCTGATCGAAGCACCCGGTTGCCGAAGAGAGCGACAATGGCGGCCAGCGACTCGGTTCCCGGCCGCACCGCCTCCCTGGCCAGGAGATCCGCATCGATGACCGGCACTCCCAGCTCCTCCAGCAGTCGCGCCGCCGTACTCTTTCCCGAGGCGATCCCCCCGGTCAGGCCAATGACCTTCATCTTACCCTCCCTTCCGGATGCCGGAGCTGTCGTTGAATCTCATGATTAGCCGGAACGTAACAGAGTTTGACCTGGAGGACAAGATGGTTTCCGTTCATGGGTCTTGACAATAACTAATTCCGGCTGCTATGGTCATCCATCCGGAGCGAGAGCAGGAACGAAAGGTGAATTCATGACGGTGAATGGAAACAGGTTGTTGAGGGGATGCATGGTGGCGGTGGCGGTTATTCTGCTCTCCACATCTCCGGGCCAGGCGGGGCAATCGGTTCCGGCTGGGGAAACGGGCGCCGGCCAGGGAGTGAAGAAACGGCTGGTAGAGCAGTACGGATCCGCCATGCCCCATGAATGGGGTGAAACGGTTACGGGTGTCAAAACGCGTCTGAATACGAAGGAAAAAATCATCGCCCTTACCCTGGATGCCTGCGGCAGCCGTGGCGGAATGGGCTTTGACGCCCAATTGCTGGCATTTCTCCAAAGGGAAAAGGTTCCGGCGACTCTCTTCATCAACGCCCGGTGGATCGGACCGAATCAGGATACTTTCAACCGTCTCGCAGCCGATCCGCTCTTCGAGATCGCCAACCACGGTCTGCGCCATAAGCCGGCTTCAGTGACGGGGAAATCCGTGTACGGCATCTCCGGGACGAAGGATGTTGGGGAACTGGTGGACGAGATCGAGCTGAATGCACTTAAAATAGAGGAATTGACCGGGCGCCGTACCCGCTTTTACCGCTCCGGCACGGCATATTATGATGAGGTGGCGGTGCGGATCGCCCAGGAACTGGACCATCAGGTGGCCGGATTTTCCGTCCTGGGGGACGCGGGGGCGACCTATACGCGGGAACAGGTGAAAAAGGCTCTCCTTGGCTCCACTCCCGGTTCCATCATCATCGCCCACATGAATCATCCCGAAAGCGGCACCGGGCCCGGTATCATGGACGCCGTGCCGGAATTGAAGAAAAGGGGTTTCAAGTTTGTCAGGCTTTCCGATCTGCCGTTACGATAAGGAGTGAACAGAGCGGATATGATCGGCCAGCGCCTTGTCGGCGACCAGAATATGCCGAACAAGCCAGTTGACCATGGCATGGCTGGTCCGGAGGATGCCGATCTTGTTCACCCCCTTGATCTCAATCTGTTTTTTGAGTCCCAGTACGTCCCGACAGAACTTTTCATGTTCCTTATGGTGCTGCTCAAGATCGGGATAATGACTCTCCCTCATGGCCTCTTCTTCGTCATGGAAGTGAGTTACCGTGTACTCCACAAGAAAATTCAGGACATCAAGAACCTTTAGAGCACCCGTTCCCTGGTTAATTGCGTCGATAAAACCGTTGACCTGCCGGAAGATCTCTTTATGCTGACCATCGATCCGTTCATTCCCCACGGACAGATACTCGCTCCATTCCACAGCCATACCCCACCCCTTTCACCTTTTTACCGCAGCGCCAGCTCCCGCTCCTCCAGCACCTTGATCCGATCCCTCAACTCCGCGGCCTTCTCAAAATCCAGCTCCTTGGCCGCGGCCAGCATCTCCTTCCGGAACTTCTTCACCAGCTTGGGGATATCCTTGAGAGAACCGTACTCCTCGCCAGGTTCGGCGGCCACCGGGACGGTGTAGTAGTCCTTCTCGGAGATGGATTCCAGGATGCTCCGCAACCCCTTCACCACGGTCTGGGGGGTGATTCCATGCTCCCGATTGTACTCCCCCTGGATCTTCCGGCGGCGCCGGGTCTCGTCCAGACAGGCCTGCATGGAACCGGTGACCTTGTCGGCGTACATGATGACATGGCCGGCCACGTTACGGGCGGCGCGGCCACAGGTCTGAATGAGGGAACGGGTGGAACGGAGAAACCCCTCCTTGTCGGCGTCCAGGATCGCCACCAGGGAGACCTCGGGGAGATCCAACCCCTCCCGGAGGAGGTTGATCCCCACGAGAACGTCGAACTCACCCAGCCGGAGTCCCCGAAGGATCTGCATCCGCTCGATGGTGTCTATGTCGGAATGAAGATACTTGATCCGAACCCCCAGTTCCCGGTAGTAGACCGTCAGCTCCTCGGCCATCCGTTTGGTGAGGGTGGTGACCAGGACCCGTTCCCCCCTGGCCACGGTCTCCCGCACCTCATGGAGGAGGTCGTCCACCTGCCCGTCCCCCCCCTTCAATCCCCCTCCTGAATCAGAGGGAGATTGAAGGGGGGCAGGAGTCACCGGCCGGACCTGGATGACCGGGTCCATGAGCCCGGTAGGGCGGATTACCTGCTCCACTACCACGCCGCCGGCATGTTGCAGCTCGTAATCCGCCGGGGTGGCGGAAACATAGACAACCTGGTTGATCTTTGACTCGAATTCGGGAAAGGTGAGGGGGCGGTTGTCCAGGGCCGAGGGGAGCCGGAAACCATAGTTAACCAGGGTCTCCTTGCGGGAGCGATCTCCCCGGTACATCCCCCCCACCTGGGAGACGGTGATATGGGACTCGTCCACGAAGAGAAGGAAATCCTTGGGAAAGTAATCTATGAGTGTGTAGGCCGGCTCCCCCGCCTGGCGGCCGTCGAAGTGGCGGGAGTAGTTCTCGATTCCCTGGCAGAAGCCGACCTCCTCCAGCATCTCCAGGTCGAAGAGAGTCCGCTGCTCTATCCGCTGAGCCTCCAAAAGCATGTTCTGCTCTCGAAACCACCGGAGCCGTTCCTCCAGTTCAATCCGGATCCGCACCACGGCCCGCTCCAGGCTCTCCTTGGTAGCCACGTAGTGGGAAGCCGGATAGATCGTCAATTTTGAGAGACGATGGAGGATCTGCCCCCGAAGCGGATCGATCTCGGCTATTACCTCCACCGTGTCGCCGAAGAACTCGATACGATAGGCCCGTTGATCGTCATGGGCGGGAAAAACCTCCACCACATCCCCCCGCACCCGGAAGGTTCCCCGGTGAAAATCCAGGTCGTTTCGCTCATACTGAATCTCGATGAGTTTTTTGAGGAGGGTGTCCCGGCCATAATCATCCCCCTGATGGAAGAAGATATGCATGGACTCGTACGCCTCGGGGGAGCCGATACCGTAGATGCAGGAAACCGAGGCGACGATGATCACGTCCCGGCGAGTGAGGAGACTCCGGGTGGCGGCATGGCGGAGCTTGTCGATCTCATCGTTGATGGCCGAGTCCTTCTCGATGAAGGTATCGGTGCTGGGGAGGTAAGCCTCCGGCTGATAATAATCGTAGTAAGAAACGAAATACTCCACTGCGTTCCGGGGAAAAAGCTCCTTGAACTCGCCGTAGAGCTGAGCCGCCAGGGTCTTGTTGGGGGCGAGCACCAGGGCCGGTCGGTTTGCCGCGGCAATGACGTTGGCCACCGTGAAGGTCTTCCCCGAGCCGGTTACCCCCAGAAGTACCTGATCCCGGTCACCCCGATTCAGACCTTCCACCAGTTCCGAGATGGCCTGGGGCTGATCCCCCTGGGGGGAATATGCAGAGATGAGCGCGAAACGATCCATGGCGTCCATCTTATCATGAACGGCGCTCCGGGGTGGAGTAAAAGTCATTCCCTAAGTGATGGTCATACCCGTTTGTAAACTTCCAACAGCCGGGATTTGTCATATTCCGGTGGATTTATGTTACAGGTACAACATGACTCCCACCAGGATAGTTGCTTTCCCTGCTTTACCATGATAACAGTGCAGCAGTAATTACCATGAGAGAAAGGGACGCACCAAGTTGATCAACGCAACGCTGAACATTCTTGAGAGCTCTCTTAAAGCGGGCTCCATGCTGGCTTACCCCGCCGCCTTCGCCGGCGGATTGCTGGCAAGCCTGACTCCCTGCACGTATCCTCTGATTCCGTTAACCGTCGCCTTCATCGGCAGCCGTTCGGTGGTTACCAGAAAAGAGAGTATTCTGCTCACGGTGCTCTATGCCGCCGGCATCGCTGTTGTCTACGCGGTACTGGGTGGAGTCGCCGCGCTCAGCGGCAGAATATTCGGGCTCGTTTCGGCTCATCCATTGACTAACTTTGCCGTTGGCGTCATCTACATGGTCATGGCGCTGGCGATGCTGGACATTATTACTCTTCCGAGCCCGTCATTACCGCCACTACCATCGGAGCAAAAAAGGGGGGGATCGGCTGCGGCCTTCTCCATGGGGATCTGCTCCGGGTTGGTTATCGGCCCCTGCACCGCGCCGGTCATGGGCGCGCTGCTCCTTTTTGTCGCTTCACGTCAAAATATCATCTTCGGCATGTCGCTGCTGTTCGTTTTTGCGTGCGGTATCTGTACGATCCTGCTGGTTTTAGGCGTCATAACGGGAGCGGCCGCCCTACTCCCCAGATCCGGCTACTGGTTGGTCTTGATTAAACGAGGGTTGGCTCTCCTGATGGCAAGTTCCGGAGGGTATTTCATCTATCAGGCAGCCGCCAACTATTTCTAGGACTATTCTCATGACTATTCGCCCACTACTCTGTTCCCTACTCCTCCCGGTCACTCTCAGCGCACTCCTGACTGCTCCGGCATCCGCCGCGCCGCGGATGGATGAGAAGCTGAAAGCCTCCGACATGATCATGAAAAGCCCTACCGGCGAGACGATCCCCCTGTCGGCGTGCCTGGGAAATAAGCCGCTCATACTTCTCTTTTGGGCTTCCTGGTGCGCCACCTGTCGCGAGGAAATCCCCCGTCTTCGCAAACTCAATGCCGGCCGCTTCAAGGTCGTCGCGGTCAACGAAGGGGAGAGCGCCTGGAAAACCAAGAGATTCATCTCAACGAACAACATCGACTATCAAGTGGTTCTCGACCCCGATGGTTCAGTGGCAAAAACATTCCAGCTCCCCGGCGTGCCGGCCTCCGTTATCCTGAACAAAGCGGGACGGATCGTCTACAAAGGAATCGGCCTGCCGGAGCAACTTGATGCTTATGAAGAGAAATAGCGGCGTGAGCAACCGGCGCGCGGCTAAAATGAAACCAGGAGAGAAAATTATGAGGCGGATTCGCACCATCACGACCGTACTTTTCATGGCGGCACTCATCGCTACGTTCACCTCGACAGACGCCAAGGCATGCGCAAGCTGTGGTTGTACCGTGAGTACCGATTGGCAAAGCCTGGAGTACTCCTACCAACCGGGGGTCAAGCTTGATCTCCGTTACGATTATATGAATCAGCACCGGTTGCGCAGCGGTTCCGGAACCATATCTCCTGTCGCCGCCAGTCAGAGGGTAACGAGCAGCGGCAATCAGGAAGTCGAGCAATTCACCAACACCCAGACCATTACCCTGGGACTGGACTACAGCTCCAATCCGGACTGGGGAATTAATCTGCAAGCCCCCTACCTTATTCGCAACCACGGCACGCTGGGAACGGCCTCAAACGGAATCATTCCCTTGGACAGTGGCGGTCAGTATGAATCACATACGGCGTCTCTTGGCGATATGAAAATTATCGGGCGCTATCAGGGTTTTTCCTCGAAACACAACCTGGGAATCCTTCTGGGGTTCAAGTTGCCCACCGGTAGTTATACCGACACCGGCAGTTCCACCGATCCGGCCGCGCCCGGCCCTGTTACCATCGACCGGGGGTTGCAACCGGGCACCGGCACCTCCGATCTGATTTTGGGCGCTTATTATAACGACGCCATTACTCCGGATTTGGCATACTTCACCCAAGCTCAGTATCAGTCATCCCTGAACTCATCGGATCATTACCGACCGGGGAACAGTCTCAATGTCAACCTGGGCTTACGCTACGTTGGACTCGATATTGTTATTCCGCAGGTTCAGCTTAACGTGCGAAATATCATGCGTGACACCGGAGCCAATGCGGACAACGGCAGTACCGGCGGGACCTTGCTGTACCTTACTCCGGGGATGGTGGCCGCTGTCAGCGATAGAATAACTTTGTACGCCTTCGTACAGATACCCATTTACCAATATGTAAATGGTGTTCAGCTCACTCCGTACTGGATTCCATCCGCCGGCGTAAGATATGCGTTCTGAAAAGTTGATTTTTAAAAAGTACGGAGGGGTGTCAGGGGGGAGAATCTCATTCGATTAGTAGAGATTCGCGCTGTTGAAGGAATCCATGACCGTGACAGGGGTCAGGGAAACATCGGTGGCGCTGTTCCAATTATTGAACCGGAAACCGCGAAATTCCCCGCTCCAGCTGTTGTCGGAATAGACGGTGACCAGCAGGTAGCCGAACGTGGGATTGCTGCTGTCGGAAATGCTCTTCCGTACGTCGTACGTGGATGCTCCGGTGTAACCGGCCGCCACAACGTCGAACGCGCCATAGGTGTAATTGCCGGCTCCGCCGGCGCCCACGACAAAAGCCGGAACCTTGTCAGCGCCATTTGTCATGATACCGCGGAGATACATGTGATCATGGCCGGCCAGATATGTACCATTGTGCTTGGCCAGGGCATGGAGAAGGAGATCCCGGCTGTCGGGGTCGTTGGCCAGGCAGTCGGGGTGTGACCGGGACGGCCACATCTGCTCGTGCCCCATGACGAAGGTAATCCCGGCGTTGGAGTTGTTCACCTGGTCAAGGACCCAGGAGTTCACCATCTGTCCGCTATTGGAACCTGGTGCATAGAGCTTGTTGCTGAAGTTTGCCGTGCGATTTGCATAATTATCCATGGCTATGAACTTTGCGTTCTTATGGATAAAGGAGTAAGTCAGGCCATTTTCAACCCCTCCGGGGGAGAGGAAACCGGTGGTGAGGGGAAAATGCGCCTTATAGGTCGCCAAGCCGGGATCGGCCTGGTTGCGAGCTCCCACGGTGGAAGCGGATGCGTACTCGTGATTCCCTCGGGTGGTATGGATAGGAATTCCCGCACCGTATACCGGGCTCATGATGCTTTTCCAGCTGTCCATTTCAGAGCTGAGATGGTTGGAGTCCTGCTCTTCTCCGGTGATCATGTCACCGGGGAACAACACAAAATCAACCTTTTTCTTGGCATTCTGAGCGACAATATCAGTGGCGATGGTCGCCATGACGAGTGTGGAGACGCCATTGTTCTGCACCAGGTTGGACCGGCCATAGCCGGAACCGCCGTGAGGGTTGGGCGATGTGGCTCCGCCGCCGGAGGCGCGACTGTCGTCGGTTACCACGAACCGGAACGAAACAGTGGGCGTTGTTACCGGCGAGGCAGGATGACATCCACCGACTCCTATCAAGACTGCTCCGAACAGCAGCAGGCTCAACGAGCAGACAGTCAACAACTTGAAACGAAACATCATGTTTTCCTTATCCATGGCGCCCACTCTATCATGAACAATGCGGATGAGGTGGGGGAAAAGTGAGACTAATAATTTAATGCCCTCCCTCAGGGGAAAGGGCGAGTTCCAGATTGTTGCGGGCATCCGCGGAATTGGGATCCAAGGCCAAGGCATCCTGGAACTCCTTGATGGCGGCATTCATGTCACCCCTTTTTGCCAGGGTAATTCCCAGGTTATTATGTGTGCCGGAAAGATTTGGCGCCAGGGAAAGGGATTGACGATACTGCCCGATTGCGGCGTCAAGATCGCCTTTATCGGAGAGTGCATTCCCCAGATTGAGGTGGAGAAGCGCCAGGTTATTGCGCGCTTTACCATAGTCCGGCTTGAGAGAAAGGGCCTTCTCATATTCCTTGATTGCGGCGCCTGCGTCCCCTTTATGTACAAGGGCGTTTCCCATCATGGTATGGAGAGTATGGCTGTCCGGAGCCAGCCCTACGGCATGGTTAAAAAGGGTGACACTGTCCCGCCAATATCCCAGTTGCCGCCGAGTCATGAAAGCGAGTAGGGCCAACCACCCGACAGCAAAAATGGTAAGTATGATCCGACGGCAGGGGAGTTTTTTCAGCAGATCGGGAACTCCCCAGGCAATGATAATGAAAATTCCCGTGAGGGGGAGATACGTGTAACGATCCGCAATGGCTTGTTCTCCCACGGGAATAAGGCCGATAACCGGCGCCAGCATGACAAGGTACCAAAACCACCCCACCATAAGGTATGGTTTTTGGCGTACAGCCCGAATGGTGAGCCATGAAATCAGCGCCACTCCCAGCAGGGAACAGAGGGGCTGCCAAAGAGGTATGGCGACCGGCAGCGGATAGAAGATCGCCAAATTGCGCGGCCAGAGCATTTTGGCAAGGTATCGCGCATATGCCAAGGCGGCGTTTTCCATCCCCAGCGTGAAAGAGATCCTGTTCATGGCTCTGCCCATATGCTGGGCATATATGGTAATCAGTGCGGAAAGGAATGATAAGGCAAGGAAGGGGAGTTTCTCTTTCATGCGCCACATAAGCCGGACAGTACCGGCCGCGCGCTGCTGTTTCAATTCCGGGAACTCAAGCCGATGAAGAGGCCAGACATCCGCCAACAGCATGATTACGGGAACCGTTACGAGCATCGGCTTGGACATAAGACCGCATATGTAGGAAAAGAGTGTCAGGAGATACAGGGATTTTTTCTCCTTGGCGCTGTATTCGGCATACAGATAAAGAGTGAGAAAAAAGAAAAAAGCGCTGAGCAGATCTTTTCTTTCCGCCACCCAGGCAACTGATTCCACATGCAACGGATGGAGAGCAAACAAGGCTGCAACAAATGAACTCCGCCATATGCTGCGGGTCAAACGGTGCAGGAGGAGCAACAGAAGAGCCGCTGAAAATGCATGTATGATGACATTCGTGAGATGGTAACCGCCCGGTTCGAGGCCGTACAGCTGGGCGTCCGCCATGAGCGATATCCATGTCAGGGGGTGCCAGTTGGAAGAATGAGTGGCGGTAAACGCCCAGAGGATATTAGACGCCGTTATGCCGGTAGCCACAGGGGGGTTGGCGGTGACATAATCCGGATCGTCGAAATCGATGAACTGATGCCCTCCCGTCCGCCAAAAGAGAGCCACGGTAATCACGATTATCACCACGCCGTGGAGAAGAACCCTAACCTTTGAATTCATATGCGAATTTTCACCTTCACGCAGGAACTGAACGTTGCAGCCCTCTTATCGCCCTCAACCTGAAAAACTTTGCGCTTCCTGATACTCCAGCGGTCAGGGCCATACTCCCCGGAGATTCCAGCCGTCGTCCTCATACTTCCCCCGTAGTTCGGCTGACTTCGACTTCTCCTCCGCCGTAAGAGATCCCTCCCGCAGGAGAACCCCCATCCCTTCGCGAAATGACTCAGCCAACAGGGAGTTCAACAGCGCTTCGTCCCCCTTGATCCCCGCCTGGGCCAGAGAGTAGGTCTGTTCCCGTATCCCCTCCGGCGCCTCCATCATGAAGGAGCCCCCCTCTTCGGCCCTGTTCCGTAGGGGGATGGAGCCGTGCTGGAAGATGACCTCCTTCAGCCGCTTCTGGGCATTGCCGCCGATTTTTCTCCCCCGCACCAGGATGTCGTAGCTTTCCTGTCCCGCGAAGCAGAAGGGGGTCCGCTGCCCAAGGTGCTTCCCCTGACCAAGATCCGCGGCGTAGGAGGGGTCAAGGCCGAGTTTCCCGTAGAAGCGGAGAAGAAACGCCGTGAGTATCCGAAAAGAGTCCTTGATGGAGGCGGTTGGTGGAAGATGACGGGGGGCGCAGACGATGCTGTAGGTCAGCTCGTCGGCATGGTAGATGACCCCGCCGCCGGAGATCCGCCGCACCAGGGGAACACCGGCGGCGCGGCAACGCTTCAGGTCAAGAACCCCGGCGGCATCCTGAAACCGTCCAAGGGAGAGCGCCGGCGGCGCCCAGCCGTAGAGGCGGAGGGTAGGAAGGGATCGGGAAGGATCAAAGGCAAGGAGGAGCGCCTCGTCCAGGGCCATGTTGGTCGCTCCGTCCAGGGAGCCGCTCTCCATGAGGCGCCACGTCGCTGTACTCTCCCTCCTCACCATGAGTACCAGCCGTGGTCAGCAGCCGGCAAAGCAGACATTCTGGGATCGGGCCGCCCGGGTCTCGTCCAGTCGACTCACCGGCATGGTTGCGGGGAGCGCGGCAAAGGCGCCAGGATCGCTCTCAGCCAGCTCCGCCGCCTCAATCATAACCTGGATGAAAAGGTCCATGGTCTCCCTGCTCTCGGTCTCGGTGGGCTCGATCATGATGGCGTCCTTGACGATGAGCGGGAAATAAATGGTGGGTGGATGGTACCCCTTGTCTATGAGGAACTTGGCGATGTCCAGGGCGTGAACCCCCTGCTTCACCTGACGACTTGCGGAAAAAACACATTCATGCATGCAGGTAAAGTCGTAGGGGAGGTCGTAATATCCTTTCAGCCTGGCCATCATATAGTTAGCGTTGAGGACCGCCTGCTCACTGACCCTGATCAGCCCTTCGCGCCCCAACAAGAGGATGTAAGCGTAAGCCTTCACCATGACCCCAAAGTTGCCGAAAAAGTTGGCGGTCCGGCCGATGCTGGTCGAATTGTCAGTCTCCAGGGCAAAACCGGCGTCTTTTTTGACGATACGCGGAACCGGGAGGAACGGGATAAGCGCCTCCTTGACCCCCACGGGACCGGATCCCGGTCCGCCGCCGCCATGGGGGGTACCGAAGGTCTTGTGGAGATTCAAGTGAATGACATCAAACCCCACATCTCCCGGTCGGACTTTTCCCATGATTGCATTCAAGTTGGCGCCGTCGTAGTAACAGAGGGCGTCAAAGGAGTGAGCGATGTCGCAGATCTCCCTGATGTGCGGATTGAACAGCCCCAGGGTGTTAGGGCAGGTCATCATGACCGCCGCCACCTGGTCGCTCATGGCGGCCCGGAAGAGCTCCGGATCCATGTCGCCGTAGGGGGCCGTGGGGATGGTGATGATCTCGTACCCCACCATGGCCGCGGATGCCGGGTTGGTGCCGTGGGAGGAGTCGGGGACCACCACGTACCTTTTTTTATTACCCTTTGCACGGTGGTAGGCGGCAATGAGCATGATCCCGGTCATCTCGCCATGGGCGCCGGCCAGAGGCTGAGTCGTCACCTCATCCATCCCCGTGATCTCGGCCAGAGCCAGCCCAAGGCCATGAAGGAGCCCCAAGGAACCCTGGGCGTGTTCCAGTCCGCCGGGAAGGAGCGGCAGAAGAGGATGCTCGGCGGCGAAAAGTCCGGCGGCGTTTTCCACAGCCTTGACGTTATACTTCATGGTGCAGGAACCCAGCGGATAGAAATGGGTATCCACCGAATAGTTGCGCCGGGAAAGGTTGGTGAAATGGCGCACCGTATCCAGTTCGCTCACCTGGGGGAGCTCTGCCGGTTCACATCTTAAGAGTTCCACCGGAAGAGAATCGGCAGCGGGGACGTCGGAAGCCGGAAGCCGCACGCCGCGACGGCCTGCAACGGATTGTTCGTAGATCAGATTCATAATGCCATCCTCATATGAAGGTTACTGTCCGGCGCGCACCGGCCAGACATCGTAATTACGCCCCTTGAAGTCGTAGGAGGCGCTCCCGTCCCAGAGCGCCACGATCCAGGCATAGTTGCTCCGCTCAGTGTAGCTGGAGGACGACCAGTACCAGGTACTCGCGGGATTGGGCACGGAGGTAACCCCCAGGGCATTGAAATAATTCGCCGGGTTTGCCCCTCCGGCAGTTATGAACGCCTCCAACTCCTCTTTCGTCGGCAATCGCCAATCTCTATGCCCGCCGAGCTCCAGGTTATACACCCAGCTCATCGCCTCTTCCAGGTTCATCTGCTTTCCGGCCACAACTGCTTTCCGTGCCCACATGAGACCGGTCTTGCTGTCAAAGAGCGTGGTCCCATCCGATGAAAAGTAAAATCGGACCGCAATGGGCTGCGGAATGGAATAGGTCAGCCCCTTGGCGCCGCTTTCCACCTTCAGCAACGTCCCGGTTGTAGCGCCATTGGCGGTCGCCGTCAGTTCATAAGCGGCGTTGGGATACAGCTCATCGAACATGAAGTACCCGTCCGGTTCGCTGATCGTATCGAACCGCTCATATCCCACGACCTCCTCCACCTGTCTGGCGATAATCCTCACCCCTGCCAGTGGATTCCCCCGGCAATCCACCACCGTCCCCTCCAGGCCGGACTTCTTTTCACACCCCAGGAGAAACGCCGCCAGCATGAACCCCACAGCCGCTGTCTTGATTAATTTCACGACTATTCTCTTCAGAAACCGACGGTTTCCAGCTCTCGCCCCAGCAGATTCGCCAGTTCGTCGATCTCCGCTTTCGTCCGTTTCTCCGTCACTGTCACCACGAGGCACTCCGCCAGCTCCGGCTCGGAGGAGCCTAACGGAAACCCTGGAGCAATCCCCATCTTCAAAAGCGACGCTACCACCTGGTCGGCGCTCCTGGGGAGACGGAGAGTGAACTCGTTGAAGGTCTCGCCGCTGTTGACCAGGGAGACACCGGGGATGGCCGACAGCTTCCCCTTGGCATACTCTGATTTGTCCCGGTTGAGCGTCGCCAGTTCCCGAAACCCCTCCTTACCCAGGGAGGTGAGGAAGATCAGCCCCTTGAGGGCGCAGAGCCCCTGGTTGCTGCAGATGTTGGATGTCGCCTTCTGCCGCTTGATATGCTGTTCCCGCGCCTGAAGAGTCAGGACGAAACCGCGCCGCCCCTGACCGTCCGCGGTCTCTCCCACGATCCGTCCCGGCATGTTCCTGATATGCTTCTTGAGGGAGCCGATGAAGCCGAAGGAAGGGCCCCCGAAACTCATGGCGTTGCCCAGGGGCTGACCGTCACCCACGACGATATCGACCCCCATCTCGCCGGGTGATTTCACCAGCCCCAGGGAGATGGGGTAAGCTGAAACCACCAGGAGCGCACCCTGGCCGTGGGCGGCGCCGGCTATGGCGGTGAGATCCTCAACCGTTCCGTAAAAAGTAGGATTCTGAACAAGAATGGCGGCGGTGACGTCGTTCAGGGCCGCCAGAAGCGCATCCCGGTCGATACCGCCATTCAACGAAACTACCTCCATGATCTCCACGTCAAGGTTCGCCAGATAGGTCCTGATAACCTGGCGGGAAAAGGGGCTTACCCCCCCGTCAATGACGAGCCGGCGGCGACCAGTGGCGCGAAGCGCCATGAGGCCGGCCTCCGCCAATGCCGTAGCCCCATCGTAGAGGGAGGCGTTTGCTACCTCCATCCCGGTGATGCGGCAAATGGCGGTCTGGTACTCGAAGAGGGCCTGGAGCGTTCCCTGGGAACATTCCGGCTGGTAGGGAGTGTAGGCGGTGTAAAACTCCGCCCGCCCTGCCAGGTGGTCAACAACCGCCGGTATGAGATGGTCATAGCAGCCGCCGCCGATGAACGGAGTAACCGCCTGGCCGTTCCGGGCGGCTACCCCCTTGAGCGTGTCCAGCATCTCGAATTCAGACATTCCGGGGGGTAGATCGAAGGAAGCGGCCCGCAGATGAGACGGAATGGGAGCGAAGAGATCTTCAACAGTTGCCGCACCGATGACCTCCAGCATCTCCCGGACCTCCTGGGGCGTGGTGGGACAGTAGTCGGCGCTGCTCATTCCATCCCCCCCAGGAACTCTTCATACTGGGCGCCGGTCATCAGGTTCCTCAGCTCATCCAGGTCGGACGGCTCTATCCGGACGATCCAGCCTGCATCCTCCGGCGACTCATTGACGATCTCCGGCGCACTCTCCAACGTCTCGTTCACCGCGACCACCTTTCCGGACAACGGGGCATAGATGTCGCTGGCTGCCTTCACCGACTCGATGGCGGCGAACTGCCGGAACTGCGTCACCACCTTCCCCGGGCTGGGGAGCTCCACGAAGGTGACATCCCCCAACAGCTGCGCCGCATGATCGCTGATCCCCACAACCGCCACCCCTTCACTTACCCTGACCCACTCATGTTCCTTGGTGAAATAGGTTTCCATGTTAAACTCCTCGGTTTTATCCTGAATATCCTGTCCATCCCTGTGGAAAATGTAGTTAGGACCGTAGTGACCCGTCCCGGTAAAAGGGGAGTTCGCAAATCGTGGCTTCCATGCAGACTTTTTCGTGCCTGATCGTGAGGGACGAGCCAATGGCCGCCATGGCCGGGGGAACGAAACCGATGCCGATACCGGAGCTCAGCATGGGAGAAAAGGCGCCGCTGGTAACGATGCCGACCTTTTCCTCCCGGGAAAAGATGTCATAACCGTGGCGTGGTGAACGGCGAGAAGCGACCTTGAAGGCCACCTTGATCCGAGGAACCCCCTCCTGCTGCTGTTTCAGCAGTGCTCCCTTCCCCTGGAACTCCTTGGCGAAATTGACAAATGAATTTAAGCCCGCCTCCAGCGGGGTGGTGGCCTGGTCTATGTCGCTACCGTAGAGGCTGTAGCCGACCTCCAGTCGGAGCAGATCCCGGGCCCCCAATCCCACCGGTCTGACCCGCTCGTCGGACAGGAGAAGTTCCCACAGTTCTCGCGCCTTGTCCCCGGGTAAAAAGAGCTCGTACCCCAGTTCACCGGTATAGCCGGTCCGGCTGATGATTGCCGTGACTCCCAGGATGCTGCTCTCCCTGAAGGTAAAGTAGGGAATGTCTCCCAACTCGTCGCCGAAAAAACGCGTCAGAACGGCGCGGGCATGAGGGCCCTGCAGATCCAGCTTGGCTGTGACATCGGAAATATCGGTGAAGCTCGCAATCCCGGTGAGACGAGAACTTATGACACTGAAATCATTGGCGATGGTGGCGGCGTTGACAACCACCATCGCCTTCTCCAGGCCAAGGCGAAAAACGATCAAGTCATCAATGACCCCGCCGCTCTCGTTGAGAACAAAACCGTAGCGGGAGCGCCCCACCGGGATGCTCTTGACGGAGAAAGTAAATACCCCCTCCAGTCCCCCCGCCTCGAAATCCCCTTCATAAAGAAATTCCCCCATGTGACAGATATCGAAGAGGGCAGCCTCCTCCCGGCACCAGCGGTGCTCCGCAATAATGCCGCCTGCATACTGAATCGGCATCTCCCAGCCGCCAAAGGGGGCCATAAGCGCCTTCAGTTGCTGATGCTCCTGAAAAAGCGGTGTTTTTTTGAGCTGTTCCATGCAATCCCCGTTTCCACCGACGTAATAGTCATCGGACACACTGTAAGAAATAATCCCCAGTTTGTAAACCCATTTCTCCGTTGTTTCGGAGGATCTGCTCACGGGACGCTTGGGAAAGCAAACAGAGCGATAAAGTAACGGAGAAGAAACAATAAATTTCTAAAACAATATATATATTACAACTGGTTGCACCTAACGTTATAATTTTTTTCTTGACATGCAAAAAGGGATGTGGCATAAGAGAGCCTCGCCCAGAAGGAGGTATCAATGCGGTACCCGAATCTGCGGATGTTGACGGTTCTGGCCGTCATGTCCTGCACGATGCTCGCACCGAGTCACCCCCTGAGAGCAGAAGAGTTTGACACAGGTGTCACACAAGGGGTCGTCGCTCACGAAAAAGTGGCGGTAAGCAGCAGAGGAAAAGAGGGAATGGCAACGTACTACGCCTCCCGCTACAAGGGAAGACGTACGTCATCGGGGGAACGTTATAATCCGGCCAGAATGACGGCGGCGCATAACTTCATACCCCTCGGTACAAAAGTACAGGTCACCAATCTTGATAACGACCGGATGGTCGTGGTGACCGTCAACGATCGATGCAAAAAACGGAAGAACCGTCTCATCGATCTGTCCAGAGCAGCGGCAAGGAAACTCGACTTCCTCCGTCAAGGCAGAGCCAGGGTGATGATCACTGCCCTGTAAGCTGAACAGAGAAGCTGAACAAAATCCATAAATCAGGGCGAACAGAAAAGCCGGGGATTCCTCCCCGGCTTTTCACTTTTCACGTTTACTTTTCACTTTTCAGCGCCGGACTATTTTTTCTTCTTCTTTTTCTGGGATCTCCCTTTGGTCGCCACCTTCCCCGAGGATTTGCCCCTTTTCTCCCTTTTTACCGATTTGCCCCGTTTGCGGGTGGCCTTTCTCGGCTCCGAGGAGAGCTCCTCCCGCAGGTTCCCCAGGAGGACCTTGGTTTCCTCCAGATTGGGGTCAATTTTTTTCGCTGATTCCAGAGCTTCCCGCGCCTCCACAATCCGACCGCTCTTCATGTAGACGCGCCCCAGGGCGTTGTACGCCTTGGCATGCTCGGCATTGAGCTCCACGGCGCGCTTGTACTGTATGGCCGCCGCCGGATATTCTTTTTGAAATTCGTAAATAATTCCAAGTTTGTAATGATTATTGGCGTCACCAGGGTTCACCGCGACCCCATCCTTGAGGATGATAATGACGTCATCATATTTTTTATTCTCCACATGGATGGCGATCAGGGCGTTTCTGGCCTCGGTGTCATCCCTTTTCAGCCGGAGCACCTGGCGATAGTGCTGGGCTGCCCCCTCATTGTCTCCCTGCTTCTTTTGAAGTGACGCCAGTTCCCGGTGAGCATCCACGTTATCCGCGTCCAGACGGAGACACTCCTCATAGAAAACCGCGGCTTCATTGACATTTTTACACAGGATCTGCAAACGAGCCATCTTAAGATACAAAATGGGATTATCACCTTTCAGCTTGATAAGCGCCTGGTACTGTTCTATGGCCTGAGGAACTGTTCCACGAGCAGCATAGATCTCGGCAAGATGGAGGTGGGTCTCGTAATGCTCCGGGAAAAACTTCAGCGCCTGCCGGTACTCAACGACCGCTTCATCGGTGAGCCCTTTTTTCTCATACAGGAGACCGAGATTATGATGCAGATCGCCACTGTTCACCTTCAGCCGAAGGGCCTCCCGGTATGCCTTGATGGCGTCCTCATCCTGAGCCGCTTCCTGGAACGCCATGGCAAGTTTTACTTGAGCTTCCGGCCAGTCGGGCTTTCCCTTGAGAGCATTCCGATACTCGATTATGGCCTTGTCGTACTCCTTCGCCACCATAAAGGAGTCGCCGCGGCTCATAAAACCGACTGCGGCTTCACCCTGTTTTCTTCCGGCAAGATGATACTCCGCCGCGGCCCGCTCCAACTCACCGCTCTTCTCGTACAACTCCGCCAGCCTGGCATGAATTTCACTATTTTTCGGCTCGGCCTCCGCCGCCTTCTTCGCCTGATCCAATGCCTTGCGAGGCTGATTTGACTCCTCGTAAACCGCGGAAAGACCAAGGAGCGCATCAGTACTCTTGGGCTCCAGGGTGAGCGCCCTGAGATACTCGGCTTCGGCATCGTTGGGCGCGCCCATGTTGCGATACGCTTCGGCAAGCCCCAGATGGAGCGAGAGATCGTCGGGATACGACTTAAGCGCCGCCACGTAATGGTATGCGGCAAGTGAATAGAATTTCTTGTCGAAAAAAATGGTAGCCAACGCCCGCTGGGTACGGGCATCCCCTCCATCCGCAAGCCCCTTGGTCAGCTCCACGGCAGCCTCTTCGATCTGTCCCTTCTGGAGATAGATCAGCCCGAGACTCCTGCTGGCATCGGAAAGTGCGGGATCGATTTTCAGGACGCTACGATACTCAGAGACGGCCTCGTCCTGCTTCCCCTCCTGCTCCAGTTGGCGAGCAAGAAGAAGATGAGCCGCCGCGCCTTCCGGACATATTTCCCGGATACGGGCCTCGAATTTCTTCCGCTCCACCGGATTCCTGACGGTAAGTCCCTGAAGAAGCGCCCGCGCCTCTCCGCATTTATCCTTGGAGCCGAATCCCCAATCAAATCCCGTTGTCAGCAGCACGAGGAGCAACAGCAACGGAACTATCCGAACAAAGATCATGAAATATCCTTTCGGCAGATGATGTATGAGTACTCCGCTACGGCCGGAGCTGCTCATGAACCTGTCGACTATACACGCTCCCACTCCGAATTTCAATTTTTACGCGCAAACGTACAACCCGGAAAAGGATCAATTCTTCTTCTTTTCTCTTCCTTCATGCCCATGCCGATGCTGCTTCTTGGAGCGCCCCCGGTGCCTCCCCCTGTCACTTTTTTCCTTCACCATCAGGGGGGGAGGTTGCACGACATACAACGGCGGCGGCGCCAGGTTCCCCACCTGAACCTGTACCTGTGACGCGGGCGTATTCACATTTACCCCTACCCCCACGGACGGCGCGGCCAGGGCGACATTCGTCGGTAACAAAACGAACATCATGACTTTGAGAATTTTTTTCATCCTATGGCTCTCCCTTGGCATCATTTTTTATCCGGCCAATAGCTCCCACCCACCAATTTGGCGGTGATGCTGCCGATCTTCACCTTGGACTTCATCTTCACCGGAATGTGCCGCTCATCATCGGTCAACCAGATATACAGGTCGCCGCTCTTGCTGAAGATGCCATTGGTCTTGAGTATGGGCATGATGAGGATGGTCTTGAACGTTCCCAGATCACTCTTCAGTTCCTCCCGACGCAGAACCTTCACCTCCGTATTATGCAGACGTTTTCCGTCGAAAACATCCACATAAAAAGACTTGCCGATCTCCAGGTTCTGCAACCGGGCAAAATAAAAACAGGAGAGAGAGTCGAAGGTGATAGGGGTAATGGCAAAGTTGGTGCGAGAGTTGTCCAGATAGTTGACAATGACGGAATTACGAGCGGCATGGTCGAAGGTCACCTCCTTGTGAAAGCGGGTCCGGCCTTCACTGAGGTTCTCCCGGTAGATCCTCGGCACCCCGAAGAGCTGACCGTTCTCCCCCTTGGTCATGACCGTCTCCATCTGATCATCCACCTTGTAAAAGACCGACAACCACTCGGCCGATTTAGTGGTTGAGGTGATGGTTACCCCATCACTGCCGGGGACGATCTCCTGCACGGCGGTGCCGGCCTTGATGCCGCTCCAACTTACATCAAACACCAACCGCTCGGGTACGGCAAAGGCGCACCACCCGGAACTTGCCGTGGTCATGACAACCAGGGCGGCGATTAACACTCTTTTCAGGGACATGATCTCCTCCTTTCTCCGCCACCATAGCACAAAACGCCGTCATTACCTCTCAGAATATTCCGCTGCCGTCCCGGCGCGCCTCATTTCGGAAAAACAGGCACACCTTTACCTTTTTTCTAAAATCCACACGACTATCCGGTACCGTGACGATTTTGATTGACTGACGGGCGCTTCCCCCCGTAAAAGAGAGATTACGGCGCAACGCCACACTTTACGGAAACGAAAGGTAGGACAATGGCACAGGCAAAGCAGGGAGACAGGGTCAAGATAGAGTACACCGGCACACTGGACGACGGCAGCATCTTCGATTCCACACAAGAAGGGGACGACTGTGATCCCGAAGAGTGCGAAAGCGAGGGGTGCGACGACGAAGGGTGTGACTGTGGTGGCCATGAAAGCGGACCGATGGAACTGACAATCGGAGCCGCCGATTTTTTTCCCCAGATAGAAGAAGCGCTCATCGGCATGACTCCCGGCGAAAAGAAAACTTTGGTCATTCTTGCGGATGACGCCTTTGGCGAGTATGAAGAAGAGAAGGTCTTCACCGTTTCCCGCAAGGACCTCCCCGATGATCTGGACCCGGAAGTGGGCGATCAACTGGGGCTCTCCGACGAAAACGACGAGACCATCGGCGTCACCGTCATGGAGGTCACCGAAGAGAACATCACTTTCGACGCTAACCACCCACTGGCCGGAGAAAACCTCACTTTCGAGTTCGAACTGGTCGAGATTCTCCCTCCGCAGTGATCACCCCACACGTCCCGGAAAACCATGAGAGGCGGCCCCGAGCCGCCTCTCATGCGTCCGACTCCGCCTCTCTTCTCCCCTGGGAGTCAGGAACGACACCATTGATGCTGGCTCCCATGCAGGGGGTGACCAATCGCGCCTTGCGGGCGCTCTTCATCCGGCAGGTCCGTCCGGACGTCCTCTTCACCGAATTCATGCGGGTCAATCCAGCGGCCGCGGTACGTCGACTCTCGGCGGTTGACCTCCGTGAAATCGCCCCTTCCCAGGAGGGGGCGCCACTGGTGATTCAACTCATCGGCCACGGCCGGGAAGCTCTTGTCTCGGCGGCGCTTGCCGCCCAGGATGCCGGTGCGGCGCATCTGAACCTCAACCTGGGGTGTCCCTACGGCCGCATGACCTCCGGCCTCACCGGCGGCGGGATGCTCAGCCGTCCGGAAGAGTTGCCGGCGATCATAACGGAACTCCGCCGGGCCATCATCGGCACCTTTTCCGTCAAGCTCCGCTCCGGATATGATGACCCCGGGCAAATATTCTCCCTCCTCCCGCTTTTTGAAGCGTCGGGGGTTGATTTTATCGTGCTCCATCCCCGCACCGTGATTCAGGAGTATGAAGGAGTGGCGGACCATGCCGTGACCGCCGCGGTGGTCCGCCGAACAAGAGTTCCGGTCATCGCCAACGGCGACATCCGTACCGCGGCGGACGGCTGGCGGTTACTGGAGAGTAGCGGCGCCGCGGGACTCATGCTGGGGAGAGGCGCCATCGCCGACCCGCTCCTGTTTCAACGACTGCGCGGTCAGGCTTCCGCTCAACCGGATAAAAAAGAACGGGGAGTGGAACTGCAACGGTATCTGCACGACCTGGTGGATCGCTACGGCGAACTTTTCTGCGGGGAAAACCAGCTGCTGGGCAAGGTTAAAGGGATTCTTGCCACCATGAATGACCCCGATTTCGAAAAAGAGCGCAAACGTCTCAAAAAGAGCCGGACGGTGCGGGAGTTTCGCGCCGAACTGGCGAGGATAGGGTGACCCCATGGAACGGGAAGCGGGCTACGATCATCAGGGGCTGCTGGAACTGGCAAGGATGCGGATGCCCTACGGCAAATATGCCGGGCGTCTTCTCATCGACCTCCCGGAACCCTATGTAATCTGGCTTTCCCGGCAAGGATTCCCCGAGGGAAAACTTGGCCGGATGCTACAGGCGCTCTACGAGATCAAGGTCAACGGCTTGGAATACCTGTTCAAACCGCTGCGACTCGGCGGTAATCCCCCCAATTTTCGGACACCGGTGACCTAAACCGTTTCACCGCTCGGCAAAGAACAGTTCGCCGTTAAACTCCCTGGTTTCCGTCACCAGTTCACACAGGTTATGATAGCGGTCACTGAGCATGTGTTCCATATCGGACAAAAACAACTCATAATCGATATCTTCTTCGATCTGCGCCTGCTTGGTCGCCATCAACAGGATTCCCACCGCGCCCCGCTCCCGCTCGATCCTGTTCATGATTACCCCAAAGTGGTCCGCGTGTGGATTTCCCATAAATACTTCCCCTTGCCGGCCTTATCAGCCGCGGAATTGGATTGCTGACGAATTTGTCCATTGAATCATTCAGTACAGTCAAAAGCGGCATTTTACACGGATAAAATAAAAAAAAACAGACTGTTTTTTCAATTTTAAAAGGATATATTCAAATCAGGTAGCGCTACCGGTAAATGTACTGACGAGGCAAAGGGGGGCTAAACTATCGAGGAAGCTACTCCGGATCACCAATCAAATGCATGACCTGTCCGGCGGCTTCAGAGCGCCGGGATCGCCCATGAAATGGGTAACGCAGCGATAGAAAAAAAGAGGCCCGCCGTTTTCGGCGGGCCTTTCATATTTTCAACTGGGCGACTAAGCAAAGAGTGCGTCCAGAGCTTCAAAATCCAGACGTTTTTCCGCCAGGGATCGGAGCAATTCGAGTTTTTCCGTGTCGTCACTGGTGATCTTGGAGACATCCTCGGTGATAAGGTGGTGAAGTTCGGCGGTGGTGTGATTGATGGTCCGGAGGTAGGGGATGTTACTCCGCTCGAGGATCCGCTGAGTGATGGTGCTTACCGGAATGATACCGGGGACCACCAGCCCCACAATCTGTGAACGATATTCGGGCATCTGGTAGAGATTAGCCAGGGTCACCAGCAGTTCGTCCCGACTGCTGGTGACTATGAGCAGTGACGAGGGGCGAAGCAGCTCGGTGACCCGTTGCGTGGAGGCGGCGCCGATCTGCACATGGTGGATGATTCGCCCCATGTCTCGTCGATTGCCATGGAGGGGAAGTTCCAACATCTGGGAGATGCGACGCAGGGTCGGGTTGGCCAAAATAGGTTGGTAATCAAACCCACCCAGCACCGTAAACGGCTCATCCGCAAAAGCCCTCCGGAGATAATGAATGGTCTTGTCCCGTTTTTCGGAAATCAGCTTGTTGGCCAGTAGCGCGCGGACCTCTGCCCCCTCTTGACGAAAAAGCGCCAGATTCATGGAGACGGTGTCCACCACGTTGCCGACCCCCCCCCCAGTCACCATGAGGATCGGCGCATTCAGCATTCGGGCGATGCGCGCATTGGAAAGTTTCATCACGGAGCCGACCCCCGGATGCCCCGACCCCTCGATGATGAGGAAATCGCACCTTTTTTCCAGTTCCCCCGCGGCCCGAAGTATCCGCTCCTCAAGTTCCGGCAGGGAAATTTCGCCATCGATGAACCTGCGGGTGGTATCGGGATAAACCACCACGGGGGACATGAAGCGGAGCTCTTTTTGCAGGCCGAAGACCTGAGCCATGAGTGCGGCGTCCTTGTCGATCGCCATCCCCCGCATGACCGTGGGCTTTGGGCCCAACGGCTTGATGAAGCCGACCCGCTGATATTTCTTGAGAGCCAGGTGCATCAGAGAGACACTGGTGGTTGTCTTGCCGCTGTTCTGGCCGGTGGCCGCTATGAATATTTTATGCGCCATGATTCATCCTTTTACGTAAAAGTAACTCTCGCCTACTTCCGCACCCACCGGTCCGGAGCCGCCGGCAGCCACCATCCCGGCTTCGCTTCTTCCTTCCTGATGGCTGCGTAACCGGCAGCCGATTGGGGAAGAATCTGTTTCAGAGCCTCTTTGGTCTCCTTAAGCTTGTTATTCTTGATAATGGCTCGTGCCATGCCGGTGATGTAATCTTTAAGGATAGCACAACAAAGAGCCGGGTGAAATACGGAAAGTTGCAGTGTGGCATTTACCTCGAATTCCGCCCCCAAACACTCTCCTTCACGACTACGTCTCTCCCCCAGCCCCTCGCGGCATCCGCGCCCAGGGGCGCTGCCGCCACGGGCGAGAGCTTGATTTTGCGACAACTACCTGAAACGCCAAAGATAGTTCTTTTTAAAAAAAAGCCCTGCAAAGCAGGGCTGTCAAAGATTGATCGGATTTTTCATACACATCTCCTTCTGTTCCCACGCACCCCACTCCGCACTCAACGTCTCCGCCTGATCCAGCACGAGCCGCACCGCCTCCTCCTGCGTTGATGGCGGATACTTGTACTTGCGCAGAATCCGCTTCACCATCAGCCGCAGCCTGGCCCGCACGTTGTCCCGCACCGCCCAGTCCACGCTGATGTTCCGGCGCAGACTTTCCGCCAGTTCATGGGCGATCTTCTTCAGGGTCTCGTCCCCCATCTCACGTACCGCTTCTTCATTGTTAGCCAGGGCATCGTAGAAAGCCAGTTCATCGGGATTCAGCCCCAGCGCTTCACCCCGCCCCATGGCTTCCTGGAATTTCTTCGCCATGGCGATCAGCTCTTCCATGACTTGGGCGGTCTCTATGGAACGGTTCTGATAGCGCTGGATGACATTGGCCAGGAGGACGGAAAACTTGATCTGTTGAACGACGTTGGTGGCGAAGCGGGTCCGAATTTCCCCCTCCAGCAATCGCTCCAATAATTCCACCGCCAGGTTCCGTTCCGGCAGGTTACGCACGTCATTCAAGAAGTCATCATCCAGGATGCCGATATTCGGCTTATCCAGCCCCACGGCCTGAAAGATATCCACGACCTCTTCCGACACCAGCGCCGAATCGATAATCCGACGTATGGCAAGCTCACGATCCTCATTCGTGCGTCTTCTCTCGGTGAAGTCACGTTTGGTCAGCAGCACCTTCACCGCCTGGAAGAAGGCGACCTCTTCACGTACCGCCTTGGCTTCATCCAGCGTGCAGCAGAGAGTGAAGGCCTTGGACATGGCCAGGGCGGTATCGCCGAAACGCTTCTTCCCTTCGGGAATACCAAGTACATGGTTAGCGGCCTTGGCCAGCAGGTAGTGACCGCCGGTCAAAAAGCCGCTGTAGTCGAAATCATGGAGCATGGCCCTCAGCACATCCAGCTTTTCCTCCAGCAGAGCGTATGCTTCCGCGCTGTCCACGGTGGGGCGACCACGACCGGAGCCGGCGGTATACTCCTTCAGCGCCTGCTTCAGGTCGTTGGCAATGCCGATGTAATCCACCACCAGTCCACCCTGCTTGTCACGGAAAACCCGATTTACACGGGCGATGGCCTGCATGAGGCTAAGCCCCCGCATCGGCTTGTCAATGTACATGGTATGAACGCACGGCGCATCGAAGCCGGTAAGCCACATATCGCGCACGATCACCAGCCGCAGAGGGTCGTCCGCCTTCTTGAACCGCTTTTCCAGGTTCTTTTTGACCTGTTTGGAATGGATATGGGGGCGTAGTAACTCCTTGTCACTGGCGGAACCGGTCATGACGATCTTGATAACCCCTTTTTCCGGCTCTTCATCGTGCCACTGGGGGCGCAGGGCAATGATAGCGTCGTAGAGGTGAACACAGATCTCACGGCTCATGGCGACGATCATCCCCTTGCCGCTCTGCGCTTTATTCCGTTCTTCGAAGTGGGCCACCAGATCCGCCGCCACCTGCCGGATACGCGGATCGGCTCCCACCACCTTCTCCAGCGCCGCCCAGCGGCTTTTCAATCGCGCCTGTTGGTCTTCTTCCTCATCCTCCGCCAGCTCGTCCACCTGGTTATCGATATCGGTCAACAGTTCCGCCTTCAAGCCCAGCTTGGCCAGACGTGATTCATAATAGATCGGCACCGTGGCCCCATCGTCACGGGCCTGCTGCATGTCGTAGATGCTGATGTAATTGCCGAACACCGCCCGTGTGTCGCGATCCTCGGCGGAGACGGGGGTGCCGGTAAAGGCCACAAAGGTTGCATTGGGAAGAGCATCGCGCAGGTGCTGAGCGTAGCCGACCTGATACCCCTTGACGTCACCCTTGAACTTCGCCTCGAAACCGTACTGGGTCCGGTGGGCCTCGTCGGCGATCACCACGATATTATGGCGGTGGGAAAGAACCGGGAAACTGTCCTCATCCGCTCCCGGCATGAACTTCTGGATGGTGGCGAAGACGATCCCTCCCGAGGGACGACTGGCCAGTTTGGTGCGGAGATCCTGTCGCGATTCCACCTGCACCGGCTGTTCCCGCAGCAGTTCCTGAGACAGAGAGAAGACCCCGAAGAGTTGCCCATCCAGGTCGTTCCGGTCGGTGATGACCACGACCGTGGGGTTCTCCATGGCTTCGTCACGCATCACCACCGCCGCGAAGCAGGTCATGGTGATACTCTTGCCCGATCCCTGGGTATGCCAGACAACGCCCCCCTTCCGATTGCCACCGGGGCGGGACGCCGCAATAACCTGCAAGATGGCCGACCGGACCGCATGGAACTGGTGGTACCCGGCGATCTTCTTGATCGTAGCGCCGTCATTCTCGAACAGGATAAAGAAAGGGAGGAAATCCAGCAGATACTTGGGGTCGAGAATCCCCCGCACGAGGGTCTCCAACTCATTGAACTGTCCCAGCGGGTCCAGGGTCACGCCGTCGATGGTGCGCCACGCCATGAAACGTTCCGCAGTGGCGGAGAGCGAGCCCAGGCGCGCCTCGGTACCATCGGTAATCACCAGCAATTCGTTGTACTGAAAGACATCGGGAATCTGTTCTTTATAGGTCTGGATCTGGTCGTAGGCTTTCCAGATGTCGGCATTCTGATCGGCGGGATTCTTCAACTCAAAGAGTACCAGGGGGAGGCCATTGACGAAGAGGATGATATCAGGACGGCGCGTATACTTTGGCCCCTTGATGGAAAACTGGTTTACGGCCAGCCACTGGTTGGCTGCGGGATCGTCAAAATCAATCAGGCGGACGAAGTCACCTCGGGTCTCGCCATTTTTCCGGTACTGTACCGGGACGCCTTTAACGAGGAGCTGATGAAAAGCGCGATTGGCAGCCATGAGCACCGGCGTATCCAGGTTCAGCAGCTGTTGCAGGGCATCTTCCCGTGCAACCAGCGGGACCAAAGGATTCAGCCGGTTGATCGCCTCGCGCAGTCGCCCCACCAGCAGAACCTGGGTGTAGTTGGTTCGTTCCGGCGAGGAGCCATCCGGCGCCATATCCAGGCCGGAGCAGAGCTGATAGCCCATATCGGCCAGCCAGCCGAGAGTTTCCCGTTCAAGTTGATCTTCGGTCATGGTTGCTCCGAAACTTTGGTTGCGGCAAAGGCCGTGTACAGCGGTAAAAAAGTAATTTTTTGCGCTGGAAGATCGGCATAGGGTTGATCGGAAAAGACCAGCGCCTTACCGCACTCCGGGTACGTGGCCAGAAACAGATGCAGACTTCTCAAACTGCCGGAAGCGCCGCTTTTAACCTCCACAGGATGAATCTTGCCGTTTATGACTGCCAGATAATCAACCTCGGCGGAACTGCTTTTTGCCTGTCGGTCCCAGTAATGCAGGTTTCCCTGCTGCGAAACCAGCATTTCCTGCCCAACAAACTGTTCAGCCATGGAGCCGCGATAGATGGCAAGAAGATCACCTTTGGCATATTCCCTATCGTCCGGCATACCGGAGAGATACCGCAGCAAGCCCAGGTCCAGCATTAGCGTCTTGAATACCTTGATGGATGCGGTTGCTCCCAAGGGGAGGCCGGAAGGGTCAGCCGAGGTTACCCTGCGTGCGACCTGGGCCAGACAAAGAGCTTCAAAAGCCTTTTTCAGCGTGGGATTACTGTACCCCTCGGCCAGTCGTGAGTATTTGATCTGCTGTCCGACACTCTGCGCCAAAGAGGTAAAGACCGCGTCAAGACAGTAGCGGTCCACGTGAGGTGTGTATTTTGCGAAATCCATTTTATATGATTCGACAATCTCACCCTGCACCTCGAAGGCGTCCCGCAGCGAGTTGCTTTCCAGATATGCCTTCACTGCCGCCGGCATCCCTCCGATGAAAAAGTAACGTTTCAGCTCATCCCGGAGAAGTCCGTGCACACTGGGAGATATCTCCGCCGGATCGCCAAACAGAGCTGCTGCGGCAGGAGCATTGCCGATGGCCTCCATATATTCGGCAAAACAAAGGGGGTACAGATTGAAAAACTGAATTCTCCCCACGGGAAAAGAGACGTCTTTCAGCGCAAATTCAAGAAGCGAACCCGCGGCCACCACGTGTAGTTCCGGCATTTCCTCATAAAAGTAGCGAAGGGCGGTAATGGCGCGGGGACACGCCTGGATTTCATCGAAAAAAAGGAGGGTTTTTCCCGGTGTGATCTTCTGCCGCAGCAGAACCTCAAGGTCGGCACAGATACGCACCGCGCCAAGATCGCCGTCAAACAATTTACGCAGGGAAAGATTGCGCTCCAGATCAACCAACAGAACAGATTCAAAGCATGATTTTCCAAACTCTTTCAGCGACCAGGTTTTACCAACCTGTCGGGCGCCCCGAAGAATCAGCGGCTTGCGCCGTACACTGTCTCGCCATTGCCGAAGCTGATCGTCTATGAATCTGCGCATGGTTCATCCTGCTTTAGTCTCAATTTAAAATTACAAGGTGAATTTATATTTTATCAAGTTAAAATACAAGGCAATTACATCCGCAGGTTGGAGTCGCACGAACCCCAACGTTTTAAATGTGTTGCGCCAGTCACGCTCTATTCACGGAACGACTTGTGGTCTTGCAGGCCGATGGCCTTTTGTAATTGGTCCCGGGTCATATCGCCATCCAGCATCACCAGCAGGCGTTCGACTTGGGGGGTGACTTGAAGGGTGGGGTCATTCACGCACCTCCCACTGACCGCCCTTGTCCGGCCCCGATATTTCGCAGCCGTTATACCGACCGTGTCAGATTTTCACATCTCCCTTATTCTGCAACAGTACTTTTACTTCCCGGTCAAAATCCGATATATATTCAGCATCTTGTATTTTTCTGAAATTTTCAAAATGCTGCAAGGCCAGCGCTTTCGCGACTTCATGGCTGATCGACCCGGAATTAGTCAGAATTTCGTATTCACTGAATTTAAGGAAGGCATCAAGTTTTTCGATCCAGTCCTTCATATACATCGGCTTCCGGCGCACGGCTTGGAGTTCCGCATAGTCCAGGTACATGGTTACAATCCTGTTTAAGTGGTCAAGCTCTGCCTTATCAAGATAATTTTTGGCGACCACAACATCAGAAGGAAGAATTTTACCCTGCGGACCTTTGCGCCAGGATGTCAGTCCGGCATGCGGTTTAGCACTGTCTACTCTTTCGACGACGATTTCAGCAGCGGTCTTGCCGGTTATTGCAAAATGGAGCTTGTTCTGAACAGTTGCGAAGAAATTCTTGGTATCCTCAGCCTTGGCGGAATAATCTATGGAGGTGGCGTAGATATCAGTAATCTTCTGGTAGGCCATCCGTTCACTGGAACGAATATCGCGGATTTCTTCCAGCAAATCATCAAAAAAGCGGGTACTGAAACGGGAGCCATACTTGAAACGGTCAGCGTCAAGGGCAAACCCTTTATGGATATACTGCTGCAATATGTTTATAGCCCATTGACGGAACTGGGTTCCTTGTTCGGAATTTACCCTATAGCCGACGGCAATGATCGCTTCAAGAGAGTAACAGGTAACGGTACGACTCACCTCGCGAGTACCCTCTTTTTGAACTACCGAGAATTCCTCGGCAGTTGCCACAGCATCCAACTCCTTTTCCTGATAGATGTTTTTCAGATGAAGAGAAATATTATCCGCCGTGCAGCCGAACAATTCCGCCATTCTTTTTTGTGAGAGCCATATGTTTTCATTGGCGTATAGCACTTCAATATTTATTGAGCCATCCGGGGTTTGATAGACACTTATCTGATTATCGGCGAGTTTCTTCTTTTTCATGACAGATGCCTTCCCTTATAGATGCCACTTCCATCGATATTAGCAAGTTGGAGTCGAACGAAACCCCAACAGTTTTTCTTAGTCGCAGAAACAATTTTTCCCGGTGCATTTAGTCCGCAGCCTGCTGACCAAATTGCTCAACTCGACAATCAAGCCTCCTCAACCAGCGCCTCGGCATCCGGCAGACGCAACCGGCCGGAGATCAGGCGGGGGAGAAGCGTGTCGCGGAGGGTGGTGAGGGTTTGGGCTTTAGCTTGATTTGCATGAATTTTCGACCAAAGAGCGGAGGCTGCCTGGTCAAATGCTAAACGAACCATTTCCGGAGGAACAAGAACG
>CAIYUY010000044.1 GCA_903929485.1 uncultured Desulfuromonadales bacterium | reverse complement strand
TATCTCGCTCGTAACAGTGACCCTCCACCTGGTCACCAGTTGATGTGGGAGGGATATATTACGTTACGGGCGATGTGTGCAGGATACGCCCTCAGGTGTTAACAGTATCTCACTAGTTTATGGGTAAAGGGCAGCGCTAGCTCCCTTGTTGACGATTCTCTTTTTAATCCGGTCCGACATGCTGCGCAGAGTCCTGCTCATCGGCAGTATCGGCGTGCTCACCGTTTTAGTCCCCGATTCCATGCAGGCGCATCCATGGTTTCATATCACAATTATCCCTTTTGCCAGATATTTCCTAACAGGCTTTTTATTGCTTGATTTCTACCTGAAAGAACTTCCCAAGTATCCCGAAAAAACATATTCATGGGACGTGGTGTCTCTCATTGCCTGGTCGGTTTTTATCGCTCTCCTTTATACAAATCATCCTCGTCTCTTAACGGTTCCGATTTTGTTGGCTTATTACGCCGGTTTCAAGGGGGTTTTCAGTAATCGTTTTTTTACTCATCCTTTCACCTACACGATTGGAGGGATGTGCTATTCAATTTACCTGTATCATTTTCAGTTGATTTCCGTATTTGGTCGACTTTTTGTCCATTTCTTTGCGATCCATCCGTATGCTCTCTGGGTGGAAATTTCAATCACGGGGCTTGTTGCTGTTCCCCTGATTCTCTTGGTAAGTACTCTCCTTTTTATCCTCATGGAAAAACCTTGCATGAGGCGTGGTTGGTACCTCGACGCCTCTGCTAAACTGTCAACTATTACCGGCAGGATAAATTCTCGTCGCACTGAATAGTCGGTAAGTATCCTGCGGCTCATTCCGGCCCTTCTCTCCCCGTCCGCTCAACGAGATGCGACCGACCCTGCGTAACGCCAGTCCATAGGCGAAAGGCGGTCTCTCGCGGAGGACGCAGAGTAAGTCAACGGCTTAAATCACGGATTTGTTGTTTCGTTTCTCTCTGCGTCCTCTCGTGAGCGGAGCGAACGAGCGAGAGATGTATGATTCCCAGACCTTGACCATGGGAAAAATAGTCCGTGGAAATGACTCTTCACCTTGCTGTTGCACTTGTGATGAAATCTCTCTGTTTCCGCCTTGCCCTGCATTAGCGACTATACTGCAAAATTAAGATTCACAATAAATGCTCTCTCTGTTAAACTCCCAACTCTTCTCTCAAAAATGTAAATCCGTCTTTTTTGGCTTTATCATGCATATTGCTCATGTTATCCAATATATCGGTAAGGACTTCGGCGGACCGGTGGCCGGTCTGGCCGCCATGACCGCGGGTCTGGCTTCCCTGGGACGCCAGGTGGAGGTCTATGCCGCACACCGTCCCTGCGAGGGGGAGATGGTCACCCTTGCGCCGGGGATCAAGGGAAATATCTGCCAGGACGTCACCCTGGGGATTCTCCGCCATTCCGCCCTGCTCTGGAAATTACTGCAAGGGGCGGACTGTTCGCTCATCCATTCCCATGGCCTCTGGGGCGATCCCAACCGTTGCGCCGCCACGGTGGCCCGACGAAAGAAGATACCTCATCTCCTGGGGACGTCGGGGATGCTGGAACCCAACGCCCTGCGCCGGGCCCGCTGGAAAAAATTGATCGTGCGGAACCTGTTCCAGGATCGGGCGCTCTGGGAGGCTGACTGCCTTCTGGCCAACTCGGAAAAGGAGTACCAGGATATTCGGGCCTACGGCTTGACCAATCCCGTGGCCCTGATCCCCAACCCGGTTTTCGGCCCGGAGTCGGTGACGAACCCCGTGACAACCAGGGAAGTCCGGGGGAGGTTGCCGGTGGGGCGGAGGCGGACTCTGCTTTATCTGGGACGGATCCATCCGGTGAAGGGGGTTCACCGCCTGGCCGAGGCCTGGTGTCGGATACCTGAGTTTCATGATTGCTGGAACCTGATCATCGCCGGCCCCGATGAAGGGGGGTTTCAGGCGACCATTGAGGAAATTCTCCGGAAGGGAGGGTGCGCCACATCCGTCACCTTCACCGGTTCCCTGGACGATCGGTGGAAATGGGGGGTGCTCCGGCAGGCTGACCTGTTCGTCATGCCCAGCGATTACGAGAACTTCGGCATCGCCATCGTGGAGGCGCTGCTGGCGGGAGTGCCGGTGATCGCCACAACCCGCACCCCCTGGGGGATACTGCGAGACCGGCAGGCGGGGTGGGTGGTGGAACCGGAGACCGACGCTTTGACCACGGTTCTGCGCGAGGCGTTGGCCACTGATGGTGACATGTTGCTGGAGATGGGGGTGCGGGGAGAGGCCATCGGCGGAAATTTCGCCCCTGACGTTATCGCTCTCCAGTTGGTTGAGGTATACGATTGGCTCCTGGGGCGCGGGGACCGGCCGGGGTCTGTGCGGGGTTGATGCCTGAGAGTCAAAAACCCTTAAGTTGTTTGTTTTGACTTCCTCTGCGTCCTCTAGTGAGCCCTTCGGCTACGCTCAGGGCAGGCTTCGCGAACGAGCGAGAGATAGTTTTTGAGAGGATACTTGCCATGACACCACTGCTTTCCCGAGGCACTACGGACCTTTCCCGGTTCGACAACTCCTGGTTCTCACCCGGTCGCGGCTACCTGACGCGAATTGTCTGGCATTTCGTGAACGCCCTTTTTCTCCAGTCATCGCTAAATCCCTCGTCCGGCCTGAAGATCCGCATCTTGCGTCTCTTTGGCGCCGGAATCGGCGTGGGGGTGGTCCTGAAGCCTTCCATTAATGTGAAATATCCCTGGAATCTGAGCATCGGCGATTACAGTTGGATCGGCGAGGGGGCTTGGCTGGATTCCCTCGCCCCCATCACCATCGGCGGCAACGCCTGCATCTCCCAGGGGGTCTATTTCTGCACCGGCAACCATGACTGGACCGATCCCGCCTTCGGCCTTATCGTTAAACCCATTGTCATCCAAGAGGGGGCCTGGGTGGGGGCGAGGGCCACGATCCTCCCCGGGGTTACGGTGAAATCCCACTCCATCGTCGCCGCCGGAGCGGTCATAGCCAGGGACACCGAGCCATACATGGTTTATGCCGGTAATCCGGCGGTAGCGGTCAAGGAACGTAAAATCCGAATGACAACGGGAGTTTGAAATCCCATGAGACTCAAGGAGTTCGAACAGGCGGCGATCCTCTCCACGGTGAAATGTTTCGATCCAGGCGCCTGCGTGTATCTGTTCGGTTCACGGGTCGATGACACCAAAAAGGGGGGGGACATTGACCTTCTTATCCTTTCCCACCGTCTTGGCCGTGATGATGCGAGAGCCATCAAGTCCAGGCTGTATGACTTGATCGGAGAACAGAAAATAGATCTTGTTGTGGCGTCCGATGATTCGAACCCTTTTGTCGGCTTGGCGATTGAAACAGGAGTCAAATTATGACCGGCCGACTGCTGGTACTGTTGGAGCATGACCTGAAGATCCTTCACGATGCCCGTGAGGTGTTGGAATATTCCTTCAACAAATGCCGCCGTATAGGAATCAAGGAGACGTATGAACCGGAAGAGTTGGAAAGCTTCGAGTCGTTCACCGGCAGATTCGCACGCTTGAGCGATATTTTGATTCAGAAACTGTTTCGCCTGGTTGATGAACTGGATCTGGATTCTTCCGGAACGGTGAGAGACCGGATCAACAGGGCGGAGAAAAAGGGACTGATAGCAAGCAGCGACGTTTTTGTGGAGATACGGATGGTAAGAAACGATATCGCCCATGAGTACCTTCCCGAGGCGATTCATGATCTGTTCGAAAAAGTTCTGACCTTGACCCCCCATCTCATGGATGGCGTGACACGGACCATGGCGTACTGCCGGAAATATCAGGTCAGAGGTCAGAGGTCATAGGTTATGGGGCAGAGGTTATGGGTTATGGGTTTGAGGTGCGGGGTTATGGGGGAGCGGAAGGGTGGGTTTCGTGAACTTAACGTTCGGCAACGGGCGAAGGACATGGCTGTTTTCTCGTTCCCAAGCTCCAGCTCGGGAACGCCGATGTCTACAAAGCTCCGGCTTTGTACGTTTTCGAAGGTCATGCCATATTTACCCTGTCATCGCTGAAGCTGGAGCTTCACCCACAAGAGAACCTCTGCGTCCATTCACTACTCACCAACCAGGGCACAGCAAGCCGTGCCCCTACGTTTCACCATTCACCCTTCACCATTCACGTTTTTATTCACCATTCACCATTCACCATTCACGTTTTTATTCACCCTTCACCCTTCACAGGTTTTACAATGTCCCTGACCTTCTTTCTCACCAATTTCGTTGCTTCATTCCTCCTTCCGCCGCTGAACGGACTCCTTCTTCCGGCTCTGGGGTGGCTCCTCTGGCGCAGTCGCCCCAGGATCGCCCGTGCGCTGGTGGGCGTGGGCATTCTTCTCCTTGTTCTCCAGTCTTTGCCGGTTGTGGGAGCCATGCTCACCAGGGGGCTGGAGGCAAAACCGCTGAATCTGAAACGGATCAATGCCCAGGCCATCGTGGTGATGGGTGGGGGACGGTACCGGGACGCCCCCGAATATGGCGGCGATACGGTGAGCAGCGGGGGGCTGGTGCGGCTTCGGTACGCAGCGACCCTGCAGCGCGCCACGGGGCTTCCGCTGCTGGTCACCGGCGGAAAGCCCGATGGGGAGGGCCTTTCCGAGGCCGAGACCATGAGGCGACTGCTGGTAAAGGAGTTTCGCGTCCCCGTGAGATGGATTGAGGGGGAGTCGGAAAACAGCAATGATAACGCGGTTAAATCGGCCCGCCTGCTCAAAAGGAGCGGCGTCTCCCGGGTGTTGCTGGTGACCCATGCGGTGCATATGCGCCGGGCCGGGGGGGCGTTCACCGCGGCAGGTCTGGAGGTTGTGGCGGCCCCCACGGACTTTTCCAGCGGCCCGTTCACTCCCTTGGACTTCATTCCCCAGGCCGGGGGAATGGCCGTGACCGGGAGCGCCCTGCACGAATGGATCGGCCTGCTCTGGTACCGACTAAAAAACACGATGAGGTGAGCATATGGCTGATGTGGCGCACAAGTTGCACCATGGGTATACCTATGGAAATTATCGTCTCTGGCCGGATGACGAGCGGTGGGAGTTGATCGATGGCGTTCCCTACGGGATGTCGCCGGCCCCAACCCGGCGGCATCAGGATATACTCGTTGAATTGTCGCGACAGCTCTCGAATTTTCTGTTGGATAAACCATGCAGAATTTATGTCGCCCCCTTCGACCTCATCCTGCCGGAAAACGATGAGGTTGATGACGATGTTGATACGGTCGTGCAGCCTGATCTGCTGGTGATCTGCAACCGTGAGATTCTCACCAGCGCCGGCGCCAGGGGGGTTCCTGATCTGATCGTGGAAATCCTCTCTCCCTCCACGGCCCGCAAGGATACCCTGGAAAAGTTTTTGCTGTATGAGCGCAAGGGGGTCAGGGAGTACTGGATTGTGGATCCCGTGGCGGCGACAGTGACGATTTATCTGCTGGGTCCCGATGGTCGGTACGGCAGGCCGGATATCCATGGGGCGGAAGAGACGATCAACGTCACCATGTTGGCAGGTTGCGAGATCGTTCTCGAACCGCTCTTCCGGGAATAACGTCGACATATGAAAATATCCATCATCACCGCCACCAGAAACTGCGCCGCCACCGTGGCCGACTGCATGACTTCCATTCGACGTCAGACGCATCCCCATATCGAACAGATCATCATCGACGGCGCCTCCACCGACAGTACCCTTGACATAGTTCAAGGTTCAGGGCGCCATGTGGAACGCCTCCCGTCTCACCCATCCCGTCTCCCTCGCCCCTCGGCTCCCGGCAAGACACATGCCCCACGCCGCACGGTTCTCCTGAGCGAACCGGACAGCGGCATTTACGACGCCATGAACAAGGGGATAGCTCTCGCCACCGGAGAGATCATCGGCATTCTCAACTCCGACGACTCCTATGCCGACGACCAGGTGCTGGCCAAGGTGGCGGCTGTTTTCGCCGATCCGACGGTGATGAGCTGCTACGGGGACCTGGTGTATGTTAAAAAACGTGAAACGTTAATTCACCCTTCACCCTTTGTCGTACATCGCCACTGGAAGGCCGGTCCCTTTGAATCCGGCAAGTTCTACCAGGGGTGGATGCCGCCTCACCCCACCTTCTTCGTCCGGCGGAGCGTGTATGAACGTTACGGCTCCTTTCGTCTGGACCTGGGGTCCGCCGCCGATTACGAGCTGATGCTCCGTTTCCTGCTCAAGGAGCGGATCTCCGCCGCCTATATCCCCTCCCTGCTGGTGGCCATGCTGCTGGGGGGGGCCAGTAATGCGACTCTGAAGAATCGTCTCCGTGCCAACAGGATGGATCGCCGCGCCTGGGAGGTGAATGGCCTTACCCCCAAGCCTTGGACGATCCTCCTGAAGCCGCTGCGCAAGATTACCCAGTGGCTGGTGAGGGAGAAGTAGAAGAGGCTTTCATTCTGCTTTAGTCGGTGGTATCATGGCACATGCCTTATCTTCTCGTTTTCTTTACCTTTGTCCTGGGACTCTTTACCTCGCTGGTCCAGATTCCGTCCATCTCGCGTCTGGCGGTGAGTATCGGTATCCTGGATGAGGTTGACGAACGAAAAATTCACACGGGGAGTATCCCTCGCCTGGGGGGAATTGCCCTTTTTTTCTCGGTACTTCTGGCCACGCTTCTTTTCGGCAGCATGGAAAGGGATCTCAGGGCTTATCTGGCCGGGGGGATCATCATCTTCCTCACCGGTCTCAGTGACGACCTTCAGGCGCTCTCACCCCGGCAGAAGTTTTTTGGGGAGCTTGTCGCCGCCACCGTCGCCATTGTCCTGGGGGGGCAGTCCCTTCATTCCCTGGGGAACCTGCTGGGATTCGGAGAGTTATCCCTGGGGATCTTCTCCCTCCCCTTCACGGTTATTGCCCTGGTGGGGGTCATTAACGCCGTTAACCTCATTGACGGACTCGACGGTCTTGCCGGCGGCGTCACGGCAATCGCCGCATTCGGGTTTCTCGTTCTTGCGGGGCTCTACGGCAACTATAACCTCATGTATATCACCGCCGCCCTGTTCGGGGCGACTCTCGGTTTTCTCAAGTTCAATACCCATCCGGCAAAGATATTCATGGGAGACTCCGGAAGCCTCTTTCTGGGGTATACGTTGGGTTTCTGCGCCATCAATCTTGCCGTGGAGGGGGTAGGGACCGTCTCTCCGGTGATCCCGCTCCTCGTCCTGGCCCTGCCCATCGTGGATACCATCGTGGTCATGGCCGGAAGGGGACGGCGGGGCGTCCGTTTTTTTGCTCCCGATACCAGCCACCTGCATCACCGGTTGCTGACACTGGGGATCAGTCACCGGATGGTGGTGGCGGTGCTCTACGTTATCTCCTATGGTTTCGCCCTGGCGGCGATCATCTTCAGAATGGCCTCGGACTATCTCCTTTTTTACGGTCTTCTGGCGATTCTGGCGCTGGGGTACGTCTCCCTTCGGATACTGGAGTCCATACATGCAAAACGGGGCGCTCTGGGGATTTTATCACTGAAACTCCCGCACCTGAAGCTCTACCATAATCCCGGCCTCCGGAAGATACACACCTGGCTTTTGAGAAGCGCCAAGTATCTGCTGGTTGCGGTCTTTATTCTGACCACGTTCATTCCCCCCGTTCTCAAGGGGGAGATCGGTATTATCGCCCTGTTCCTGCTTCTCTTTCTGGGGGTGATGCTCCGGATCCGCGACGACCTTTACAACCGCCTCCCGCATTTCGCCATCTACTTCAACGGGGCGTTCGTCATCTATCTCATGCAGAACTATACCTCCCACGTCAAGCTGTTGGGTGCGCCGCTTTTGACCGTCTCCGATCTGGTTTTTGGCCTGTTGCTCCTGGTGGTTCTGCTGTTGGCGGCCATTCGGGCCAATCCTTCCGCCGTTATCAGTACTCCCCTGGAATATCTCATCATTTTTCTTGTGATCTCCGTTCCGCTTCTCCCCGAGCCGTTTCGGCAGCAGCACGATCTCCTCATGGTCGCCGGCAAATCCATGATCCTCTTCGTGGCGCTGAAGCTGGTGTTGAAAACGAGGGCTCCCCGCAACCGAAAAATCATCCTGGCGGCGCTGGTCTCCCTGCTGGTAATCGCCCTCCGCAATCTCTTTTCCATTTAACAATTTCATGGAGGTGTATGTGAAAAGTGACTCATTGCCCCTGGAGCGGCTACTTCGTTTCATTATTCAGGAGACCGGGCTCAAGCCGTTTCAGGTGGAAAATACCGTTGAGCTGTTCCGTGAAGGGGGGACTGTCCCCTTTATCGCCCGGTACCGGAAGGAACGGACCGGAGAACTGGACGAGGTTCAGATTCGGACCATCCAGGAGCGGCTGGACTATTTCACCGAACTGGAGGAGCGGAAAATCACCGTTCTCAAGGCCATCACCGACCAGGGAAAGCTTTCACCGGAACTGGAGGGGCGGATCGGGGAATGCCGGCAGAAGACCGAACTGGAGGATCTCTATCTCCCCTACAAGCCCAAGCGTCGCACCAAGGCGGCCATCGCCCGGGAGCGGGGGCTGGAACCGCTGGCGGATTTGATTGCCGAGCAGAAGCTTACCCGGGGCGCCCCCGAGGCGGCGGCTGCTCCCTTCCTGAATTCGGAGGTTCCGGACGCCGCCGCCGCCCTGGCCGGTGCGGGGCATATCCTGGCCGAGCGACTCAGTGATAACGCCGACGCCCGCGCCCTGGTCCGGCGACTCACGGGTCAGGAGGGGCTCTTCACCTCCCGGGTGGCCGCCGACAAGGTGGGGAGCGTCACCAAGTTCGAGATGTACTACGATTATCGGGAGCCGATGAACTCCATTCCCTCCCACCGGATGCTGGCCATGCGGCGGGGGGAGAAGGAGGAGGTCCTTTTTCTGGGAGTTGAGGCGCCGGAAGAAGCGATTCTGGCCGGGCTGAAGCGGCTGGTCATCAAGGGGGCGAGCATTTTTCAACCCCTCCTGGAGCTGGTGGCGGCCGACGCCTACAAGCGGCTCATCGCCCCTTCCATGGAGGTGGAACTTCGCCTGGAGGCCAAGAAGCGGGCCGATGAGGAGGCGATTTCCGTATTTGCCAAAAATCTGCGCAATCTCCTCCTGGCTCCCCCCGCCGGGAGCCTCCGGACTCTGGGAATCGACCCGGGGATCCGGACCGGTTCCAAGCTGGCCGTGGTGGATGACACCGGGAGGCTTTTGGAGCACGCCGTCATCTATCCCCTCACGGGGGGGGCGAGGGGGGGAGCCGCCGCCGGGGAGCTGAAGCGGCTGGTGGTCGGCCACCGGGTGGAGATGATCGCCGTGGGGAACGGCACCGGCGGGCGGGAGACGGAGCGGTTCGTCAAGGAGAGTCTGGCGGCGGCCGGTTTGCCGGTTCCCCTGGCCATGGTAAGCGAAGCCGGGGCCAGCGTCTATTCGGCGTCGGAGGTGGCCCGGGAAGAGTTTCCCGATCTGGACCTGACGGTGCGGGGGGCGATCTCCATCGCCCGGCGGCTCCAGGACCCCCTGGCGGAACTGGTGAAGATCGATCCCAAGAGCATCGGTGTGGGGCAGTATCAGCATGACGTGAATCAGGGGGGGCTGGGGAAGGCCCTGGATGGGGTGGTGGAGTCCTGCGTGAATTATGTGGGGGTCGACCTGAACACCGCTTCCCGCCCCCTTCTCGCCTACGTGGCCGGCATCGGTCCCTCCCTGGCCGGGGCCATCGTCACCCGGCGGGACAAGATGGGGCCCTTTCTCAACCGGGAGCTTCTCCGGAAGGTTCCCCGGTTCGGCGACAAGGCTTTCGAGCAGGCCGCCGGTTTCCTCCGGATCCGGGGGGGGGACAACCCCCTGGATGACAGCGCGGTTCATCCGGAAAACTATCCCTTGGTGGCGCGCATGGCCGCTGATCTGGGGGTGACCGTGGGTGAGCTTTCGTCCCGGGAAGAGCTGATAAACCGGATCGATCCGGGGCGCTACCTGGGGAACGGCATCGGCCTTCCCACCCTGCGGGATATCATCGGGGAGCTGAAGAAACCGGGGCGGGACCCGCGCAGCTCCTTCGTGGCCCCCTCCTTCCGGGATGATCTTCAGGAGATGAGCGATCTTCAGCCGGGGATGATGCTCCAGGGGGTCGTGACCAACGTGGCGGCCTTCGGGGCCTTCGTGGATGTGGGGGTTCATCAGGATGGGCTGGTTCATATCAGCCATCTGGGGAAGAAATTTTTGAAAGACCCCCATGAGGCGGTTCGGGTGGGTGATCTGGTGACGGTGAAGGTCCTGGGGGTGGATCTCCAGCGAAAACGGATCTCCCTCTCCATCAGGGATGCGGTGCAGGCAACTGCTTGAAAATATTTTATCCGCAGATGAAGCAGATTGACGCAGATGTAGGTTGGGTTAGCGGCTTCATCGCGTAACCCAACAGCCTTCTAATCTGCGGCTGAAAACCGTTCATCCTTCGACAGGCTCAGGACGAACGGTTTTCAGCTCGGCAACTGGCCGATTTTCCGTTCATGGTTCGACAGGCTCACCACGAACGGAAAATAAGGCGGTTATTAAACCTGAATCCGTTCGCCCTGAGCTTGTCGAAGGGTGAACGGGTTTCTGTCGGGTATGTTCTTTGTCGCGAATCACCTAAGCCGCAGATGAGTAGCAATCAGGACAGCCTTTGGCGAGCAAGGAATAGGATAACCAACAAAGCCTGTCATTCTGAGCGACTTGTACTGAGCGAAGTCGAAGTAAGCGAAGAATCTGCTTCTGCATGAAAAACAGATCCTTCGCGTTGCTCAGGATGACAGACGGTTGGTATGTTTTTTAACGAGAATCACCTAATGCCCGGGGATTATTCCTGCTGTTGACATGGCCGCCATTATGCCCTTATGATGCACTCTATTCTGAATCTCCCGGAGATTTGCCATGAACCATGAATTACTCACTCTCTCCAGCCTGGTCCGTCGGTGCCCCGATGTGCTGTTCACGCCGCTGAACGAAGAGCTGCTGGCTCTTGATGAAGCCAGCGGTCACTGTTACAGCCTGAACGAAGTGGCGGGTCAGCTCTGGCAGTGGATGGAAAATCCGCAGCCGATCCGTGAACTCTGCGCCCGCTTGCAGGAGGAGTTCCAGGTGGAGACCCAGCGCTGTCAGCGGGAGGTGCTGGAACTGCTGGAGGGGTTGCGGGAGGCCGGCCTGGTGGAAGTCGAGGCCCATGGGGCGTAGTCCCGGTCGGTTGAAGCGGTTACCCCGCCGGTGTCTGATACTGGCTGAAGGGGTTCTCTGTCTGGCGGTGGCCTGGCTGGCGATTCATTGTCTCCCCTATCGCCTGTTGGTCCGGGGATTCCGGAGACCGTTGCGGATGCCGCAACTCCAGGGTGAACGTCGTACCTTTTGGGTTAATGAGGTGCGGTGGGGGGTGGATGCCGCCGGTCGTGTTCTCCCCTGGCGGATGGTCTGTTTTCCTCGTGCCGTGGCCGCATGGTGGATGTTGCGCCGTCGTGGAGTCGGAACGGTGCTACATTACGGAGCGGTTACGACGCCGGAGCGGGGGTTGAAAACCCATGTCTGGCTGCAGGATGGGGAACTGGGTGTAGTGGGATTGTCGGAAGCTCACGGTTTTGCGGTGTTGGCGCGTTATCCGGCAACCGAAAAGGAAGATTGATGGCGCCCCTGTTCCATTTTCACTGTTATGGTCTCCGTTTCGCCTCGGAACTCCACTTTCCGGAGATGATCCAATCGGTTGCATCGACTGAAGAGGTGGACGTCACCATACGGATGGGGGAGACCCCTTCGTCCCTGCCGGGGGCGCGGCGGATGGAGCCGTTTGATCACTGTTGGGAGGGGCGGGCCAACGAGTTTTTGCTGACTGTCGGGCTTCATCTTCGCTTTCATGTTGTTGAGGGGAACTCCATAACCATTCAGGCGACTCCCGACGCCCATTCTGATGCACTCCGCCTGTTTCTCTTCGGCTCGGCCTTCGGCGCTCTGCTGCATCAGCGGGGCTACCTCCCCCTGCACGGGAGTTCGGTCCGAATGCCCGATGGCCGGGCGGCGGTGTTTCTGGGGCACTCCGGTTCGGGAAAATCCACTCTTGCGGCTCTGTTGGGTCGGCGTGGTCATCCGCCGTTGGGGGATGATACCAGCCCGCTGCGTGTTGACGAGGGGGGAGCGCTCTGTCTCTACCCCGGATTGCCGCAACACAAGCTCTGGCTGAAGACGCTGGAGCAGTTGGAACATGATCCGTCGGACGGGCATCGAGTACTACCCACAATGGACAAATATTATCTCCCCGCCTTCAGCCCGGCGTTGACCCCGGCTCCCTTGGGGAAGCTGTACATTCTGGAGCCCGGCGATGTGGGGTCGGTGACCATGGAGCCGCTGGTGGGGAAGGAGCGGTTGGCCGCCCTGTTCGATCATACGTACCGATCAGATTTTGCCCGGCGGCTGGGACAAAATCCCGGCTATCTCCGTTTGGTGGCGGCAGTGGCCGGTAGCGGCGTAACGATCCGGCGGTTGCGGCGACCGTGCGAGGGGTGGTCTTTGTCTGAGTGCGTGGAGCTGATGGAAGCCGACTGGGGGGCTCCATTTCGTTGACATAGCTGTCATCCTGTCTCTTGTTTGGTTCTTGTCTCTTGTTTGTCATCCTGAGCGCAGCGATCTGCTTGTAAAAACAGAAGAAGTTTCTTTCTCTTGTTCCCAAGCTCCGGCTTGGGAACATATTTGTGGGTGAAGCTCCAGCTTCAGAGATAACAGGGTAAATATGATGCTCTTGCAAATTCTCTCTCAAGATGTCATTGCGAGGAGCGAAGCGACGAAGCAATCTCGGTAGTTTTAGCATGTTAGCGAGATACTGGATTGCTTTGCCTCGCTCGCAATGACAGAATTTGCGAGAGCATCAAATATGGCATGACCTTCGAAAACGTGCAAAGCTGGAGCTTTGTAGACATCGGCGTTCCCAAGCTGGAGCTTGGGAACGAGAAACGATACCCTGACAATTCCTGTAGTTGTCATTCGGAGCGACTTGTACTGAGCGAAGCCGAAGCAAGCGAAGAATCTACTTCTGCTTGAAAAGCGGATACTTCGCGTTGCTCAGGATGACGGACGGTTGGTATGGTTTTTGTCGCAAATCACCTTACGAATATCCTGGTCAAAAATAGCACACCTCATCTAAGTATTTCTTTACTTTTCCCCGATAAGACGCATAAACTGACCACATCTTCATTTTATCGGGACATGATGACTTCATGCTCACGCCGGAAGCAGGGGCACGGTGCGCCGTACCGGCAGGAGGAGAATGTGATGGCGGTTCCCCGCATAGACCATGATCGCTTGTTTAAAGAACTGATCGAAACTTTTTTCTTTGATTTTGTGGATCTATTTCTTCCCGATGTCGCGCATTTCCTTGATCGTGACAGTATCAGCTTTCTCGATAAAGAACTGTTTACCGACGTGACGTCAGGCGAGAGCCATGAAGTCGACTTGGTGGTAAAAGGACGGTTCAAGGGAAAGGAAACATTTTTCTTGGTTCACATCGAAGCGCAATCGTTTAGCGAAAGCTGCTTCGCCCGGCGAATGTTTCGCTACTTTGCACGGTTGTATGATAAATTTGATATACCTGTGTACCCCGTGGCCATTTTTTCGTATGAGACACCCCTTGCGCCTGCGGAAGAGAGCCATACGGTCGCCTTTCTCGACCGAACGGTCATGAGTTTTTCATATCACGCAATTCAGCTTAATCGTTTAAACTGGCGCGATTTCATGGGCAAACGGAATCCGATTGCCGCGGCGTTGATGTCCAAGATGCGCATAGCGCCGGAAGATAGAGCCCGAGTGAAGCTGGAATGTCTGCGGCTTCTGGTCACACTGCGTCTTGACCCGGCGCGGATGCGTATGATATCCGGATTCGTTGACCTTTATCTTCGGCTGACGGAAGCGGAAGATGAACTGTTCAAGCGAGAACTTGAATCAACACCGCAAGAGGCAAGGGAGACGATCATGGAAATAGTAACATCATGGATGGAAAAAGGGATCGCACAGGGAATGCAACAGGGAATGCAACAGGGAATGCAACAAGGAATGCAACAGGGGATGCAACGAGGGATGCAGCTGGGTGAAGCTGCACTAGTTTTTCGTTTGCTTAGCCGCAAGCTGGGAGAACTTCCCCGCTCCGTGGCGGATGCAGTCCGCACGTTGAGTCAGTCGCGTCTTGAGGAATTGGGCGACGCCCTGCTTGAATTCACGAGACGCGAAGAGTTGGAGCAATGGTTGATGGACCATGAAACGGTTGATAATTAAAGACAGTGAAAAGAGTGTGAATGGTGAATGGTGAATGGTGAAAAGAGCATAATCTGTAAGGGGTGGCGCTCTGAGTAGAGCTTTTGACGAGCAAGGCACAGGATGACAATCAAGAAATAGGAATGGACGTACCGAGGGACTTCGACGTGAATGACTCCCCCACTTAAGCTAAGGTGATTTGCAACAAAAAACATACCAACAGCCTGTCATCCTGAGCAACGCGAAGGATCTGCTTTTCAAACAGAAGCAGATTCTTCGCTTGCTTCGACTTCGCTCAGTACAAGTCGCTAGAAAATGACATCTTTTTGAATTATCAGGGTATGGTCTTTGTGGCGCATCACCTAAGGTGATTCGCGGCAAAGAGTGTACCGTATAACATGTTCGGTATCGATTTTCCGTTCATGGTTCGACAGGCTCACCACGAACGAAAAATAAGGCGGTTATTAAACCTGAATCCGTTCGCCCTGAGCTTGTCGAAGGGTGAACGGGTTTCTGTCTGGTATGTTCTTTGTGGCGCATCACCTATGAGCATCCCACGGCCCTACTGACACCGCCCCCGGCGCAACAGTTCATCTTGTCCAGGCGCCATGACATCGGCCGCCACACATCTTACACTGCCAGTTGTTCCGCGCCGAGACAGCTCAACTAACAGATAACAGAGTGG
>CAIYUY010000043.1 GCA_903929485.1 uncultured Desulfuromonadales bacterium | reverse complement strand
TTGGTGGTGAATGAGGCCATGGCCTGCGGTCTACCGGCGATTGTTTCCGACGCCTGTGGTTGTCTTCCTGACCTGATAGTTGAGGGAGAGACTGGTTATTCCTTTCCCTGCGGAGATATCCGGGCGTTGGCTGACTGCATGGGGCGGATGGTGTCCGACCGGGATGCTTCTCGCAGGATGGGTGAGGGGGCGCGACGGCATATAAGCTCCTTCTCGGTGGAGCATGCGGCGGATAGGTTGATAGAGGCGATCAGTTTTCAGTAAATTGTATCCGGAATTGGTAACTGTCAGTCCTGAGTCAAAAACATTAACGCATAGATGCAACGGTGGGAAGACGCGAGGAAAAGTAGATGAGACTTTCAGCTCAAGAAAATGAAACGGTACGCAGGGTGCTCTATGAGGCTGATCCACATGGACGCCTCTATCTTTTCGGTTCCCGCGCGGATGATATGAAAAGGGGTGGCGACATTGATTTATTTTTTGAATCCTCAATGACTCTGGATTTAAAACATAAGTTGGCGCTTGAATATCGGCTCTCCTCCGAATGTGATACCAAGGTGGATTTATTGGTCAAGAATCCGGGACAGGAAGATAGTGCAATTTTTGAAATTGCGCGTAGCGGTGTTCCATTATGACTAATTTCTTATTGTACAACACTCCGTTGACATAATAAAACTTGACCCTAATTTGTTATTCTGAGCGAAGCAGAAGAATCTTATTTTGTTTTTGGCAGTAAAATCTACAACAGATCCTTCGCTTCGCTCAGGATGACAAGCAAAGAACAGGATGACAGCAATGCCAACATAATGGTGACCTTACCGATCCGCGTTAATCCGCGTTTATCCGCGTCCTATTTGGTTCCGGCTTGTCCGGCTTAGGCGTTTTACAATTCTTTGACCTGATTTGCGCGACGAAGGAAATTATGCCCACGCAGCGTATCATGATGAGACCTTTTGCAACGTTGGCGCCTGTGCCTGCCGCCGGCTTTAATCCCGTGGCGTTGATGCTCATCATGGTGGCGACGGCCGTGGCGCTCATCACGTTCAACCCCCTCTCCACGCTGGTGGGGCTTGCCGGTTTGGTCGTCCTGTTCAAGTTTTTTTGGACGCGAACCCAACCGGCCGTCATGTTCTGGGCGCTGCTCCATCAATGGCTGCAGGTCAATGCCGGCCTCCTCTATGCGGATCTGTTGGGTGTTGATCACTCCGAGATTTTCACCTATAAGGTGCATGCCGACGAGGCGTATCTGCTGGGAATGACCAGCCTTTTCGCCCTGGGGCTGGGACTCTGGATCATGACCCGCAAGCTCTCCCGGGAAAGGCTTGATGACTGGCTAGCCCGCCTTGATCCGAGAAAATGTCTCAAAGCCTACGTGGTCTTTATCATCTTCTTTGCCGTCCTCTCGTCGCTGCCGTTGCCGGGGGTGGGGCAGGTGATTCTTGCGTTAAGCTCTCTCAAGTGGGGTTTTTTTTACATCTTTTTCTGTTCCGTCCTTCATACCGGCCGCTATCGTTTTCCCCTCCTGATCTGCATCCTCCTGGAGTTTGTTTTTTCACTCTATTCCATCTTCGCCAGCTTCAGGGCCATTCTCATCATGCCCATCATGCTCCTGCCGGTCTTCTTCAAGGGGCGAATCCGCCCGAGCCACCTGCTGGCAGGATTCCTGTTGTTGGCCTTCTTGGTTAACGTGGGAATTGTCTGGACGGCGGTGAAGCAGGACTATCGACTCTTCATGGCCCAAGGTGAAAAGGGGCAGGTAATCAATGTGAGCCGCAACGTGGCTCTGGGAAGGCTGGGAGAGTTGGTGCAGTCGGTGGATGGAAAGAGATATCAGGAAGGTGCCATCGCCCTTGTCTATCGTCTCTTTTACATTGACTTCCTCTCCGGCCTCATCGGTAATGTCCCGGAACGACTTCCTTTCGAGGAGGGCGCAAATTCCATGAAGTCGATCCTCCATGTCGTCACCCCCCGGATGTTTTTTCCTGAAAAAGAGGTTCTTCATGACGCCGTGCAACTGAACAAGTATATGGGGCGTTTTGTAGCCGACTATACGACTACATCCATGAGCATCGGGTATGTCGGGGACTTTTACATCGATTTCGGCTTTTTTGCTCCGCTGGGGGTGTTTGTCCTGGGGTTGATCATTGGCTACCTGTACCGCCTGCTTTACCGTCAGGACCCCGTGGGTGGGTGGGGGCTCTTTCTTGCCATGCCGCTCTTTTTCACCATTTATGTTTTCGAGATTACGCTCATCAAGATGTTCGGGGTCATGGTCACCTACGTGCTGGTGATGCTGATGGTCTCTAAATTCCTGCTGCCGCGGATCAAGCGGAGTGTGGAACTGGGGGGAGTGGCGCCGAGTGGAGTTCGGACGGGCCATCTGAATCCGCGGCGGGCTCGACTTGCACATTGACTTGCCCAAGGTGGATGTAGCGCTCTTCTTCCGGCGCTCCGGAGTTTTTTTCAGCATCGAGGAGATCTTCGGTACTGTGGCGGAGCATCTGCCGGAATCCATCCGTGTCAAATCGCTCACCGCGCCCTGTGGCGGCGCCAGGGTTGCGGCGCTTCTGGCTAACTGCACGTGGGCCAGGGGCAACGGCACCGATGTCAATCATATCACCGGCGATATTCATTATGTGGCCATGGCGTTGCCCCGCAAGCGGACGATCCTCACCATTCACGATCTTCGCATCCTTGAAGGACCTCCCTCTCTCAAAAAGTCCCTTCTCAAGCTCCTCTGGTTCACCCTCCCCGTGACGCACTGCGGCCGGATCACGGTCATCTCCCAGGCGACAAAAAAAGAGCTCCTCCGGACGGTGAGAGTGAATCCCGCCAAGGTACGGGTCATTCCGGACCCTCTCTCCCCACGCTTCACCTTTTCCCTCCGGCCGTTCAATGGTACGCGACCGACCCTGCTGCAGGTGGGAACTACCGAGAACAAAAATATCCTCCGTCTGGTCCAAGCTCTTCATGGAATTCCCTGTCTTTTGAAGATCCTAGGGAAGCCAACGGATGAACAGGTGAACTGTTTGCGGGAGAACGGGGTTGACTTTGAGCCGGTGGTGGGACTGTCGTCGGAGGAGGTCGTGGCGCTTTACCGGGAGTGCGATCTGGTAACCTTCGTCTCCACCTGCGAGGGGTTCGGTCTCCCCATCATCGAGGGAAACGCCGTGGGGAGAGCCGTGATCACTTCTAACCTTTCGTCCATGCCGGAGGTGGCCGGCGACGCCGCCCTGCTAGTCGACCCTTTCGATGTCTCAGCAATTAGGTCTGCGATTCAGGCGGTCATAGACAATAGGGAGCTTCGCGAGGCATTGATTCAAAAGGGTGTTAAAAATGTCGAAAGGTTTTCCGCCCGCACTATCGCCAATCGTTATGCGGAGCTTTATCGAGAAGTTGCAAGCGGTGCCAAATGACACGATATCTCTCGTGGCTCTTCAGGAAGGCCTCGCGGGATACGGCCTCCGGCCAGTTCATCCCGGAGATCGATGGGCTGAGATTCATCGCCATATTTTCGGTCATCTTCTACCATCTCGCCGGGTATGTTACCGGGAAGCTCGGGAGGAGCGGGGAAGGTGATGTTCTGGCGTACGTCTTTTCCAAAGGCTTCATCGGTGTCCAGCTTTTTTTTGTCATCAGCGGTTTTGTCATAGCTCTGCCGTTTGCTAAGTCAGCCTTTTTCGGAAGCAAGAAACCCCGGCTGTCTCAGTATTTCTTCAGACGACTGACCCGCCTTGAACCTCCCTATATCGCCAACCTGATTATCATCTATATTCTGCTCGTTCTTGTTAATGGCGCTGATGCGTGGTCACTTCTGCCACATCTTCTGTCAAGTATGTTGTACAATCACAACCTGATCCATGGCGGGGCCAGTCTCATAAATAATGTTGCATGGTCACTGGAAATTGAACTCCAGTTCTATGCGCTAGCTCTGCCCCTTACCCACAACCATGTGATATATTGCTAATCCATGGGCAGACATGACTTCAGAACGTATCACTAGGCTGAATAATAATAGTAAATATTGTAATATTAAAATAGGGCTGGACATTTCTCACGTTTTCATATAG
>CAIYUY010000042.1 GCA_903929485.1 uncultured Desulfuromonadales bacterium | reverse complement strand
GGGATACAAGGAGTGATCCAATTCGTTCGCAACAGCATTGCGGCACCTTGGCTCAATATGAAGTGGCTTGAGGAAAAACTAGCCGCACCGTTTCAATTACGGCTGACCTGAGAACCACACATCATCTGGAGGGAACCGGCCGGCAGCAAGGGGCAAGTGTGACAACACTTATCCTGGGACAGAAAACCAACATGGAATTGGGTGGTTAACAGTGCTCAAGGGAGCGACGGCGTGACTTCGGGCACCACCGATAGTAACATCCAGACATGAACCCTCCCGTGAGGGACCTCTACAAGCTACGGTCCATGGTTCGTGCGTCAGCAATGGTGCCGACCGATCCTTGTTGCTAAAACAACGTACTGAATGCTACAATCTCTCCCTGTTTCGGCATACCGAAGCCGAGTTAAGGAGAGATCACCTCTTGTCACTATCCGGTGCGACACAGCAATCCCTGTTCGGCGGCCAAGAGCCCGTCATGGCGGTAATGCCTCCTCCTCCGCGCTACAAGCCCGCGACCCTCTATAAACTACCCCTGGACGGAGTTAAACCGGATCCGGATCAGCCGAGAATACATTTCGCCCAGGAGCCTCTTGAGGCGCTCGCGGAGTCACTGCGTCGGCAAGGGGTCATTCATCCGGTATTGTTTCGCATAAACGAGCAGGGAGAGGCGATCCTCGTTGCCGGGGAGCGACGCTGGCGGGCGGCCGCGGTGGCCGGCCTGAAGAGTATACCCGCGCTCTGCACCACGGGAGATCCGCTGGAACTTTCCATGGTGGAAAACACGCTGCGGGAGGAGCTGACGGCAATGGAACTTGCCGAGGCCTTGGGGCGGCTCAAGGAGCAGCGAGGTTATACCCTGGAGCAGCTCTCGACCCTGATGGGGAAGGCGGTATCCACGGTCTCGGAAATACTCTCCCTCAACCGGCTCCCCCGGGAGATTCGTGATGATTGCCGCGGGAATCCTGCGATGCCCCGTGACATTTTAGTCCGTATCGCCCGGGCTGAAACTCCGGAAGAGATGGTCCGACTCTTTAGACTTCATGGGAATGGTCAACTGAATCGGGGGAAACTCAAGGGGGACGTCGCGAAGGTCCGTCCCCTGAAATTTTCAGTCGTAGCCAGGCATCTTACCACCTATGGCTCCAGAATAACGTCCATCGAAGTCGCCGCCCTGAAGCCGGCTCAGTTGAGAAAGCTGAAACCGCTTCTGGAAGCGGCGCTCAGCGACCTTTCCCTGCTCCTGAAAAAAATCGAGGATGCCCCAAGCCGCAAATCCTGATACTTCCGGTCATCATCCGTTCGTTTTGTCTCAAACCGGGCGAAGCATCGTTTACGTACAATGAAGGGGGAAGTTCATGGCCATAGAATGGGAAGAGTATCTGTCCGTGGGGGTTGAGAGGATAGATAATCAGCATAAGGAAATTTTCCGGCGAATCAATTCACTCATGGACGCTATTAATCAGGGGGAAGGATCCCTTCGGGTTGCCGATGCGGTCGATTTCATGGGAGAGTATATTGCGACTCACTTTCATGACGAGGAACTGTTCATGAGTGAGGCCTGCTACGCCGCTCTTGATTCCCATAGAAAAGAACATGAAAAATTCAGTCAAGACGTGACGATGCTGAAAAAGCGGATCATGATTGATGGGGCGACCAAGATGAATATCCTTAAGACCAGTCAGGTCATGATCAGTTGGCTCGTGCAGCATATACTGGTTACCGACAAGGCTTTGGCCCATCATTTAAGCAGTTCCCGTGGTCAAGAGATAAATTCGCCACCATGGATCAACACGAAAAAGGAGACGATATGAATTTTTGTACCTGTGGCAGCGGCTCCGACTACTCCGACTGCTGCCAACCGATCATCACCGGGATGCGTCCCGCCGCAACAGCGGAACAACTGATGCGGGCGCGTTATGCCGCATATGCCGGGCTTCAGATGGATTTCATCTTCGAGAGCACTCATCCCGAGCATCGGGCCGCGTACGATCATGACGGAACCAGGGAGTGGGCGGAAAAATCCACCTGGTTGGGACTGGAGATCGTCGGTGTCACCAAGGGTGGAGAAGACGATACGGTGGGTGAGGTGGAGTTCATCGCCCGCTACAATGAGAAGGGTATCAATCGGGATCATCACGAGCGGGGTCAGTTCGAGAGAATAGATAGTCAATGGTTCTTCTCCCAGGCGATCATGGTCAAGAATAAACCGCTCATGGTGGCAAAGATCGGCCGCAATGATCTCTGTCTCTGCGGCAGCGCTCTCAAGTATAAAAAATGTTGCGGGAAATGAACCGGACTCTGTCGCCACGGAGGGGATGAGAGCTCTTCGCCACGGCGGTATGTCACGCGGTTGAACCCGTTCACCCTTCCTCAAGCAGGGGGCGAACGGGTTTTTCTTTATGGCGCTTGCCACTAATCCCGCGGCTGTATGTTGCCGGTGACAATGGTGACAGCGGTTTTTCGTTTGATTTTTTTAAGACTTTATTGCTTGACTAATGAGAGAAATGGCGTAGGGTGGATGGGGTTGAAAACCTTGTTCTACTGATTTCCGTTGCTGGGGATCGTCACCATTCCCCTCACGCCGGTCGGCCTGGCGCATGCGAAAGAGAGACGTCACGGGCTCTATTTTCGCACTTTATTTTCGCCGCGCATATGGTAGTATGAGCAGTCTACCGTGGTGTCGCAAATGGCTGCGTCGCCTTTTCCCTGTTAGCGCCTTTTATTTTCCTCTCCACCGTTCCCGGTCCCCGACAAGGAGGAGCCATGAGCATCAGCAGCATCACGGAAACCACCCAGTATCTCTCATTCAAACTGGGAGAAGAGATATTCGCCGTTGACGTGGCCAAGGTCCGGGAGATTCTGGATGTGATCGCCATCACCAAAGTCCCTCAGACACCCGACTTCATGCGGGGAGTCATCAACCTGCGGGGGAGCGTGGTGCCGGTCATGGACATGCGGCTGAAGTTCGGGATGCCCCCCACGGAGCGGACCGTCAATACCTGTATCATCGTCATGGAGGTCACCCAGGATGGGGAAGCCATGGTCCTGGGTTCCCTGGCCGACTCGGTGCAGGAGGTTTTGGACCTGGAACCGGATCAGATCGAACAGGCGCCGCGCATCGGCACCAAACTGCGCAGCGATTTCATCAAGGGGATGGGGAAGCATAATGACCGGTTCATCATCATCCTGGATATCGACCGAATCTTCAACGCCGGAGAACCGGAACTCATTGCCGACACCATGGTTGAGGAGTAGCAGAAATATTTGGTAGTGGTAAAAGCTGCCAAGCTAATCATACAGTGCGAATTTTCGCCGGTCCGTTGCGTGGGAGTGAGCTGTTGACCGATTAACCCAGTTCCAGGAGATTGTCATGAAAATGCCAGGTATTGTTAATTATTATCTCAATTTCTCCGTGAAGTTCCGGCTGACCGTCCTCTGCGCCTGCTACACCTTGGGTCTCCTGGCAGTGGAGTTCAGCGGACGGTTTGGTCAGGATGTTCATTACGGCGCCCTGGTTTTCACCATACTCTTCGGGATCATTTTCAGTTGGCTGAATATCTGGTCCATCTGTCAGGCCATCCAGCGGGCCATGGAACACCTTGAGACCATGGCCAGGGGGGATCTGTCCCAGGATATCCGGGTTCAACGGGGCAATGAGATCAGCAGGATGCTTCTCGCCATGAAGACACTCCAGGAGTCGTTTCAGATGCTCTCCTCCGACACGGGGATGCTGATCACGGCCGCGGTGAACGGCAATCTCTCCACCAGGGCGGATGCGGGGAAGCACCACGGAGATTTCCAAAAGATAGTGGGGGGGATCAACCAGATCATGGATACGGTTATCGGCCCGCTGAACGTGGCCGCCGACGCTCTCTACAATTTCGGGGACGGCATCGTTCCCAAGGAGATCACCGAGGAGTACCATGGCGATTATGCGCGGATCAAGGCCGGCCTTAAGAGCGTCATCAGCGCCGTCACCTTGAGGGGGCAGGATCTGGAGCTTCTCAATAATGCCGCATTACAGGGAAATCTTTCCGTGCGCGCCGATACGTCCAAATACTCGGGGTACAACAGCAAGGCTCTCACCATTGTTAACGAAATTCTTGATCGTCTGACCATTCCCCTGGGGGTCGCCGCCACTTATGTGGACCGGATCTCCAAGGGGGACATTCCCCCCAAGATCACCGACACCTACAACGGCGATTTCAACACCATCAAGAACAACCTCAATACCTGCATCGACGCCATCAACTATCTCATCGCCGACACGGACATGCTGGCCAAGAGCGCCGTCCACGGCAAACTGGCCTCACGGGCCGACGTGACGCGGCACAGAGGCGACTTCCGCAAGATCGTCTCCGGAATCAACGATACCCTGGACGCCGTCATCGATCCCCTGAACATGGCGGCCGAGTACGTGAACCGGATCTCCAAGGGGGATATCCCTCCTAAAATCTCCGACCGGTACGAGGGAGACTTCAACGAGATCAAGCTTAATCTCAATAACTGTATCGACAATATCAGCGCCCTGGTGATTGATGTGAATATGCTGGCCGGCTCGGCCCGGGAAGGGAGTCTGGCGAAGAGGGCCGACGTCACCGCTCATCACGGGGAGTTCCGAAAGATCGTGGCCGGTTTTAATGAGACACTGGACGCGGTTATCGGCCCCCTGAACGTGGCGGCCGGCGCGCTCCATAAATTCGGCGAGGGTATATCCCCCCAGCGGGTGACCGAGAGCTACCGGGGCGATTACGAAAAGATCAAGATCGGCGTCAACAACGTCATCGAAAACATCGAGATGCGGGGGCATGACCTGGAGTTGCTCAGAAACGCCGCCCTGTCGGGAAACCTTGCCGTCAGGATGGAAACCTCCAAGTATCTGGGGTTTAATAGCCAGATGATCAGCGCCATCAATGAAATTTTGGACAATCTGGTGACGCCGCTGATGATGACCTCCAGCTATATGGCCCGCATCGCCAAGGGAGACATCCCACATCGAATCACCGAAAGTTACCATGGCGATTTCAATGAGATCAAAAACAACCTGAATACCTGCGTGGACGCCGTCAACACGCTCATTGCCGATGCCGGTATGCTGGCCCAGGCAGCCAGGGACGGAAACCTGAAGCTCCGGGCCGATACCGCCAGGCATCAGGGGGATTTCAGGATTATCATCCAGGGGGTCAACGATACCCTGGACGCCGTCATCGGCCCGTTGTCCATGGCGGCCGGTTACATGGACCGGATCAGCAAAGGAGATATCCCGCAAAAGATTACCGATCAGTACCATGGCGACTTTAACCTGATTAAAAATAATCTTAATACCTGTGTGGACGCGGTTAATTCCCTCGTGGCCGATGTCTATCTCCAGGCTCAGGCAGCCATCGAGGGGAGACTGATGACCCGCGCCAATGCCGACCGGCACCAGGGGGACTTCCGTAAAATCGTCACGGGTGTCAATGCCACCATCGGCGCACTGGTGGGAATCATCGACGCCATGCCGGCGCCGGTCATGATCGTCGATCGGTCGTTCACAATCACCTATGTGAACCAGAGCGGCGCTCAGGTGGGAGGGAAGAGCCCGGAACAGCTCCTTGGGGTGAAGTGCTACGATCATTTCAGGACTTCCGATTGCACTACGGAAAAATGCGCCTGCCGGCGGGCCATGGAAGACGGCAAGAGTTCCACCAGTGAAACCGACGCCCACCCCGGTTCGAACAATCTGGAAATATCCTACACGGCGATGCCGCTGCGGGATCAGGCTGGAAACGTCATCGGCGCCTTTGAGATGATCACCGACCTGACAACTATCAAGCAGCACGCAAGAGCCACCGATAAGATCCTGGCTTATCAGGCCACTGAAACCGGTAAACTGGCGGACTGTCTTGAAAAACTGGCCCAAGGGGATACCGGCTTCACGCTCCGGTCGGAGCAGGGGGATAGTGACACCTCCGGTATTCGTCAAAACTATGATACCATTTATCATGAGGTCTCCAACCTTACCGGCGCACTGCAAAATATCACGGCGATAGCCGTTCAGATCGCCGGCGGCAACCTGATGGTGGATCTGAAGGAACGCTCATCCAGCGATGAGTTATCTAAGTCCCTCATTGCCATGGTCAAGCAGCTCATCAGCGTGGTGAGCGAGGTGAAGTCCGCCGCGGACAATGTGGCTGCCGGTTCCCAGGAGATGAGTTCCGGCGCCGAGAATCTTTCCCAGGGAGCATCCCAGCAGGCCGCCGCCGCGGAGGAGGCCTCCTCCAGCATGGAGCAGATGACCGCCAACATCCGCCATAGCGCGGACAATGCCCAGCAGACGGAGAAGATCGCCGTCAAGTCTGCCGATGACGCCAAGGCAGGCGGCAAGGCCGTGGCCGAGACCGTGGCCGCCATGCGGGAGATCGCCGGAAAGATCACCATCGTGGAAGAGATTGCCCGACAGACTAACATGCTGGCCCTTAACGCCGCCATCGAGGCTGCCCGGGCCGGTGAACATGGCAAGGGTTTTGCCGTGGTCGCCTCCGAAGTGCGTAAGCTGGCCGAACGGAGCCAGCAGGCGGCTCGGGAGATTTCCGAACTTTCAGCCTCCAGCGTGGAGGTGGCGGAGCGGGCCGGAACCATGCTGACCCGGATACTCCCGGACATCCAGAAGACTTCGGAGCTGGTGCAGGAGATCAATGCCGCCAGCAAGGAGCAGGATTCCGGGGCCGGTCAGATCAACAAGGCGATTCAGCGACTGGATCAGGTAATCCAGCAGAATGCATCAGCCGCCGAGGAGATGGCCTCCACCGCCGAGGAGCTCTCCTCCCAGGCGGAGCAGCTTCAGGGAACGGTGGCGTTTTTCAAGATCGATGGCCTCCAGGGGGGGCGTCCCTCCCAGGGGGGAGGTCGCCCCACCCGGGTTATCTCCAAGCCGCCGGCGAAAAAAGCCATGAGCTATGTCAGGCCCAAACCGGTCAAGAGAGCTGGGGGGCATGACCTGGTTATGATCGATCATGACGATCTGGATAACCAGTTTGAGACGTTTTGATTTGAAACAGAAAGGGGGAAATATCTTGCCGGAGCAAACGACACCCTGCATCGACATCCGCACCCAGCAGAGTCGCCGCTCTCTGCATGTCAATCGTCTCTATGCCGTTCTCTCCGCCGTCAACCGAGCCATTACCCGTAAACCGGGGCGACGGGAGTTGCTTCAGGAGATCTGCCGTATCCTGGTGGAAATCGGAGAATTCCGCATGGTCCGTTTCGGGGCTCCCGACCCTCAAGGGTGGCTCGTTCAAGAGGCGACCTTTGGCGACACCCTGGGGTATTTCTCCACCATCCGGAGTTCCACCAGCGATATCCCCGAGGGACGGGGCCCTACCGGTACCGCCATCCGCGAAGGGCGCCCCGTTATCAACAATAACATTACCACCGACCCCGCAATGCTTCCCTGGCGTGAACATGCGACATGCAACGGTTTTAATTCATCCGCCTGTTTCCCCGTACAGCTCCCCTCCGGCGCTACCGCCGGCCTTACCCTCTACTCCACCGAGTGCGATTTTTTTACCACCGATGAAGAGCAGCTTCTGGTGGAGATAGCTTCCGACATAGGTTATGCCCTGGAATTCTCCGCGACTCAGGATGCGCTGCTGCTGCAACAACGGGAGCTTGAGGCGCTGTCCGAGGAGCTTGCCCAGCGCGTACTCCAGGAGGTGCAGAAATGCCGGGAAAAAGATCGAGCTGTGCTCCATCTGGAAAAAATGGCCTCCATCGGTCAACTTGCCGCCGGAGCGGCCCATGAAATCAATAATCCCATCGCCTTCATCAACGGGAACTTGAACACCCTGGCCCGTTATTATGATCAAATTGTCCAGTACGACCGGCTCCTGCAGGCTGATGCCATGGGTGAGCTGTCCCCCTCCACGCGGGAGAGGATGGAGAGAAGCAGAGTCTCCCTGGATCTGGAGCATCTTCTCACCGACGGCGTGGATCTTCTGAACGAAACCATGGACGGGGTCAACCGCGTTGCAAGGATCGTCCAGGATCTGAAAAGTTTCTGCAGGGGGGATGTTCTGGTGAAAGAGCCCATGAGCCTGAACTCCTGTCTGGAGCGGACCCTGTTCATTGCCGGCAATGAATTGAAGTACGTGGCCACCGTTTCGAAGGAGTATGCTCTTCTCCCGATGATTCTTTGTCATCCCGGACAACTGAACCAGGTCTTTTTGAATCTGCTGGTGAATGCCTGCCATGCCGTTAACCCACCCGGGGAGATTGTTCTCAGGAGCTGGCATGATGACCTTTTTGTGTACGCCTCGGTAAGCGATAACGGACAGGGTATCCCCGAGGGAATCAAGGGGCGTATCTTCGAGCCGTTTTTTACCACAAAGGAAGAGGGGAAGGGGACCGGGCTGGGTCTGAGTATTTCTCGCGATATCGTCAAAAGCCATGACGGAGATATTTTGGTGGAAAGCCAGGTCGGCGCGGGCGCCACCTTCACGGTCAAACTTCCCCGTACCCAGGAGGATACATGACGGACGAACTGCTCCACGTTCTCTTCGTGGATGACGAAATAAATATTCTCAAGACCATGACCCGCCTTTTCCGCGAGGAATCGTTTCAGGTCTTGACCGCTACTTCGGGCCAGGAGGGTTTGACTATTCTTCGTGACACCGCCAATGTGGGGCTGATTGTCAGCGATCAGCGGATGCCGGAGATGACCGGCACGGTCTTTCTCCATGCCGCCGCCGAGATTCATCCCGATACCCCCCGGATGATTCTCACCGGCTACTCGGATGTGAACGCCGCCATCGACGCCATCAATCAGGGGGGGGCCACGCGTTTCCTCATGAAGCCATGGAACGAAAATGAATTACGACTCGCCGTGCGCGACGGGTTGCAACGGTACCAACTGATTCAGGAGAACAAACGGCTCAATGAGCTGGTGAGAGTTCAAAAAGAGGAAATGGCGGAATGGAACGTTAATCTCAAGGCGCGGGTCCTCCAGCAAACGGGGACCATCCGGAAGCAGTTGGAAGAGACCCGCCAGCAGAATGAGCGGAACCAAAAGAGAAGCGACGCCATGGTTTCCCTGTTGGCGGACATGCTGGACCGAAGCCATCATAATCTCGGCAAGCATTCCCGTAATGTTGCGGCTCTTGCCGCTTCCATGGCGACAACCCTCTCAGTCCCTCTCTTGCAGGCTGAAGAGATCAGGAACGCGGCACTCCTGCATGATATCGGACTTATTGGTATGTCAGACCGGGTTTTCCTGAAAAACAAGGAGCTGTTGAGCGCCGATGACCTGAAAGAGTATCGGGTTCACACGGTTAAAGGTCAGGAGATCATTGAT
>CAIYUY010000041.1 GCA_903929485.1 uncultured Desulfuromonadales bacterium | reverse complement strand
TTGCTCCAAGCTCTGAATATAGACCTTGACCGAAGCGGGGAGCAGTTCCCACTCTTCTTTTGAAAATGGATAGGGCCATTGGTTTTCGATGAGATCCGACATTTCATTTCCTTTCCCAAGTTAGACTAAGGGAAAGGGGTGGAAATGTCCAGCTAAATTTTCAGGGATTCGGTGGCAGCCCCCCCCTGTGATCGCTTACGAAAAATGTTATGCCAGCATCTTATCGTGGGGTGCCTCAACCTTCCCGGTAGGTTCCGAGAGTTCAACTTGGTAACTTGGAAGCCTGACACGAAGCCCCACGAAGCCCCTGGAAAGAGTCGGGAGAATGTCTGAATGTCGAGCCTGACACCGATGCCCCTGACACCGATGCCCCTAACACCAACTCCTCCCGCTGGACGAGGGTAGCTTTCCGGTGTCGCAGAGAAAGGCCAACAGTTTGTTTTTATCTCAGTAGTGAAAGAAATACTACAACGGTGGATACCTTTTCAACCAGGCGGCGGTCACCTGAAAGGTGTCAAAGAGGTCCTCCCCCACCTGCCGGACAATATCGTGCAACTCCAGTCGATTGAGCCATGCCGCTGGAATCATTTCCTCACCCAGCAACGCACCCATGATGTTACCGGTGATGGAACCGGTGGAGTCGGAATCTCCGGAATGGTTGACCGCCAGCCGCACCCCTTTGGCGAAATCATCCCCCGCCACGAGGGCACAGTAAAGTCCGATAGCCAACGCCTCCTCGCCGACCCAGCCGCCACCCAAGGTCTCAATGACTTCAGGCGAGGGATTCGCCTCCGGATTTTGCCAGAGGTCAAGGGCATTTCTAATGGCGTCGGTTGTTTCCTGCGAACCGGAGCGATTGGCGAGGAAGCCGAGGCTGTGGTCTATTCCCTCAGTAATAGTGCCGTCGGTGACGATGGTGGCGATGACCGCAGCCAATACTCCGGCTGGATAATAGCCAGAAGGGTGACCATGGGTGAGGGCCGCCGTGGCGCTGCCGATCTCGAAGGCAAGACGGATGGCACCAAGGGCGTCGCCATTGTGGATTCTGGTAGCCAGCAGCCCCGCCGGTGCTGCCCGCATGATCCCGCCGCATCCCTTGCTGTTGTTATTTGCGATGCCTTCCTCAGACAAAACACCCTCGCGCAGGGCCGAAATACAGGTGTTGCCCGGCGCCCGCCGCTGGTGCAGTTCTTCGACGCCCAGCAGCCAGCCGGTTGCAGCACCGTCAAGGAGGAGTTCGCTCGGGCTCTCCCCTTGGGTCTCCAGCCAACAAAGATAAGAGAGCCGGGTCGCCGCAGCGAAGTTCGGTATGTCGCCGTTATGCCGGGCGCCGGCCCAGGCACGCAGCAACCCCTCGCCGGTGAAGAGGGTCATCTGGGTGTCGTCGGTTATCTCAAAGAGTTCTTCTGCTCCGGGTACCAGATCCCGGATACCCTCCGGTCCGTAGTCCCGGATGATCTTGCTCATCTGGGCAAACTCCACGGGCCACCCCAGGGCATCGCCGACAGCGCCACCCAACAGACAGCCGGTATACTGTTCTCTCTGCTTCTGAAGTATCAATGGTGTGCTCCTCCGTATCAAGCATTGTAGATCATGAAGCAACTCGGCACTCCCTGCCGACGTCCCTAAATCCCGGCTTACGTCAACAAACCCGATATGAATCCGCCGGGAGTCATCATCCTCCAGTAGATACACCTTCTCCTCTACACCGGCTACCTTCGGATACAGCAGCACGACATCATTACACTGATATCGTTGCGAGTAGGCGTACATCTGGTACATGTCTGCCTGGGATACGCCGTTCTTGTCATCCTCGTCACTTGATTTTAGACGTTTCCACTTCGTATCGATAATCAGTGAGGGAGCGTGGCGAGGTCCGATAAGAATGTCCGGCTTCAGCTGAAACTTACCGACCTTTTTAGCACTATCCTCCTGTTGTAACCAACAAAGATGCCGAATTCCGGTCTGTAAACGGATATCACGCTTGTGAAGACCTAAAAAACCGGCATTGCGTAGAATAAACTGTGCGATGAACTCCTCGAACAACTCATGCATATTAAAGAGAAACGAAAACGTCTCGCTTTCACCGGCGGAAGGCGCCGGCGACTGCCCCTGCCAGACGATATGGCAAAAATCGAGGAGCGGCGTGAAGCGTTCGTTGTTTCTATGAAGATGCACCGCAGCAAAATGATACCCCTGCGGAATAACATCAGCAGCATCGTCAAACACCGCCAAAGCTTCGAGAAGCAGTTTCTGTGTGCCGGATACGACCGTCACGAATGTCAGTCGCCTGGTGGTAGCCTTCAGAATCCTGTTCAGCGGCGTATCACTCACAAAGTCATCATAGCCGACATAAAAACGCTCTCGGTGGGCTGCGTTCAGTAAAATATGCCGGTTCATTAGCAACTTTCCCTTAATCCGGGGAAGATTCTCCTCCTGATTGATATACGCATGATCCAGGCCGCGCCGCAGTTCAGACAAGAGTTTTTCCGCAAACGCCTTGATCAGAATTTCCATGAGCGGCATCGGCTTGAGTGTCAGCGCCGCGAGGTCCCGGGCCTCAAATGAGATGTTGCGCGTATAGGACAACATGTAGAGTAGGTTCTTTTGCGCCAGTTGGTCGGATTGTACGCCGTCCCTGTCAATTTTCGGGAGTATTTCCACAGTCAGACCGGGGATCTGCACCACACCGACATAATGATTTGCCTTGACACTCTGCCTGCCCCATTGGAAAACAGGGCTTTTTTTGCCCTTTCCGACAAAAGAAGTATCAAACTTGTGGAGTCGGTCGATCAATTTGTGATCGAGATCCCGTGGCAGTTCGCCATGCTCATGGACGGTAATGAACCGCTGTTTCATGCTCAACGCCCTTTCAGGATACGGCTAAAAAATGCCTCCAGTTCAGCCCCCGGGGCATTCAGGAAGTTCGGATTGACGGCAAACGAAACGGCATTCCCTTCAAACTGATCGGTCTCATAACCAAGTCCCAGCGATGTCGCTTGAATAATTGCCATAGGAGAATTTTGCTGAACGCCATAGTCGTCACAGGGGCACCCCAGCACCAGACAGATCTTTCGCCAGTCGCCGTAGAAGTATTCCTGCAGCAGCGGGATCACCTTTTTGCAAAATTTCTTACGAAGGTCATCAAGAGTTGAAACTGCCATGAAATCGGCATGCCCAATGACGTGGTCTCGATCGTAAAGATATTCGATGCGCCGGTTGATAGTTTCCAGCAGATCCCTGGCGTTGACACCCTCAACATTCTTCGGAATCAGATTCGATTGCGGCATCATTTCAATGAACTCAAAACGACGACGCAGAGCTATGTCAACAAGTGCGATGGAGCGGTCAGCGGTATTCATAGTGCCGATGATGGAGAGATTTTCGGCAACACCGAACTCTTGCTTTGAATACGGAAGGGTAAGACGAAGCTCATTTTTCGCACCGATTCGTTTGTCAAGTTCTACTAGTGTAATCAGTTCACCAAAAATCTTGCTGATATTGCCACGGTTGATCTCATCGATGAAAAGAGCATAGTGGTTATTTGGATCTCTCCTGGCCCGCTCGGAAATTTTTTTAAAAATTCCATCTTCAATCCGATAGGCAATGCCGTTGTCCTCATCTGATGAATCGTTAATGACCGGACGAATTCCTTCAATGAATTCCTCATAGCTATAGGATTGGTGGAAAGTTATGAATTCGTAACGTTTAACTTCTGATTTATCCGGCTGAGCGTTGGCTTCACTTACAAGAGTAAAGACATCGGGAGCCTCACTTTCCAGTTTATCCTTGTTAATACTCCAATTGGAATTTGCATCCTTCCAAAAAACAAGCGGATCATACCTCTTGTCAGGAGTGTAGCTTACATCCGGACACTCCTTTTCAGTATGAACCTGAAGAGTTGCCCATAGAGTGGTCGATTTCACCTTACTTGTTGATACATTGAATCTGGCTACGACCAGCTCATGTTTAATAAGGTCGGGGACTTTCGCCTTCCCCCCCAAATCCAACAACGCGGCGGCTACGACTTGAAACCAGGATTTATCCGAGACGACTCTTTGAAGGAAAATTTCACGGGATTCATCGCCTTCTCCTGAGGTGAACTCTTCAAAATATCGTTGTAATTTATAGGTTTTACCCGTTCCTGGAGGACCGTAATAGATGAGGTTTTCTGCTTCAGACATTTGTCGACTCTCCATAGAGATATTAGAATCAATGTTCAATGCTTTACTCGGAGTTTGTGCGGTGTACAGTGAATGATCCTGCAATACTGAGATGAACCAGTCTATTTCCGTCATGATCTGCTCTATTTTTTCTAAGTTAAAACTATTGTCAACAATAATCTTAACATCTTGCCTTCTCTTCACCTTCCGATTTGCAAGAGGCTGAAAGTGTAGATCGAGTAAGGATTTATCGCCATTAAATGGCGGTTTTTTAATTATTTCGTGTATTTTTATCATGATATCAGATGTCGCGCCGTACTCTATAAGAGAGTATTTCATGTCATTACTTTCGTACTTAGCGACAAAACCGGCATCAGACCTTCCAGTTTTATCGCTCCATTGAATGATCATTTTTTTTTCCAAATTTTTGATGAAAGTATCAACCATTGCTTTGCATTCCGGTTTAACCTGCTGCAAAAAATCCTGCTTAGTCCAAAGATCACGAATCATGTCGTAAAACTCCTTTTGTACGATTCAATGCAATAAACTGCATGGGTATTCTCACCCTTCCACCGCCACCTTGGTCGCCCCGCCATGCTGAGTTACCCGTGGCCGACATTTCACCTTTACGGCGCCCTTCGAAAACGACTCATCCGTCGCCTTGCTTGACCAGATATACGCCTCACCGGCCTTGAGCAACGCCATCCGCTCCGGCGTGAGGTTCGCCAATGCGGCATTGGCTTTTTGGATATGTTTCAGCCACGCGGGTGAATTGAATTTGTGGAGTATAATCTGCGTCGATAGTTCAATCAGACTCACCGGTACCGATGGCGGGTCTTGGCTGGTAACCATGATGCTGACCCCCTTGTGACGCATTTCACGGACAACCTCAATCAGCCCGGCAACAGGGGCTGGGGGTCAGGTCTTGTATCTTGACTTTCGGGGTTCGTAAGGGGAGGAGCTATCAAGAATAAAGACCTGACCCTCAGGTCATGACCCTATGCTCCCCCTATCTCCCATTCCCTGCTCCAATATACGGCAATCTACGGGGTCGCCAAGTTACCAAGACCGGGTTGCAGATTCCCCCATGAATATAGACAACTTCACAAACGCACACATGAACAAGCCAGGCTCCGCACGGTGAGGTAGATAGATCGCGACAGAGGCGGCCAGAAAGAGGCGGCGGTGCCAGGGAAATCAGGGACACTCCGCAGTTTTCTTGGAGCGACGGGTGCGATGTAGTTCACATGTTCACTTCCCACCGTACGCTGAGTGACAAAAAATCACCCCACCCGCACTCCTGACCACCAATCTTTACGCTTTACAAAATGCCAGGTTACGCTCTCATTAAAGGTTAAAATCGATCAAGAGTATACAGGTGAGAAGCAAGGGTGAAGGGTAAAGGATGAAGAGTGAAAAGAACCTCTCCTGCTACTCCATGTTCTTCCTGGTGCTCTTAATAATCGAGGTCAGAATCGCGATGAGTTGATGCGATTCATCAAGAAGATCCTTCAGCTTCGCTTCAGGCGCTATTTCAGAAGCCGCCAGTAATCGCAGCCAGTAGTTGGTTTCCTGAACTGCGGTGCCAGTGAACTGCGGTGCCAGGATTGCAAGATTGCAAGTTGAACTAACCGAGACGAATCCTGGCGACATCTGTAACACATATCAATGCTAAACGCATCATTCCAATCATCCCTTTCCTACCCCAAGACGTAAAGGCAAGAGTAAAGGGTAAAAAGCAAGGGTGAAGGGTATTTTCAATCAAACATCATCAACCTCTTCCTGGCTCAAACCGGTCGCTTGCATGATAATCGTTATCGCAACACCCGCTTTTTTCAAGTTACGTGCGACGTTATTCCTGGCCTTGCAGGCATCTCGCTCGGCTTCAGCTATTTTATCACTAGCCTCACGCTCGACTTCAGCAATCTTCTGCCTCTGTTGCATTATCTCACGCTGCATATCCTCAAATTCGCCAAGAATGCCATCTTCTATCTCCATCTGCTTTCTCATCTCCGGTTCCAGTATCGCCGACTGTAAACGGCGGATGAGTGAACGGTGCTTCTCCGGGTAATCCTCTTCCTTGATGTTCAAGATATGATGTTCCGCATCAACATACGTACTCTGATCGAATATACTCAAAAGCTTTTCAAGGTCATTGCGACGCTTCTGCACCAGGCTCGGGATCTGGATAACATAGCTGTCATGTGTCAGACTTTCGATAAAACTCTCTTTTTCTTTCAATAGCTCACCGGTCACCAGATCCTTATAGGTGCGGTTGACACCTATTATTGAAGCATCGGTGTTATCAAGCTTATGACCCAGAAAGTATATGCCGATGATCGGTATCCCGATTCGTCTTGAATGATTGTTGATCGTATCTATTTTAGTATTGTTTTTGTTGCTGTACTGGCTCCCCAGATAACCCCTGAAGCGCATGATGTCCGTGGCGAATTTTGCCTTTTGGATCTCGATCAAGACCTGTTTCAGACCATCACCGGTTTTAATCGTGGCGCTGAAATCCAGGCGATACACCGTCAACAGGCCGAATCTCCCCTCGATCCTCCCCTTGTCAATATCAGCGGTAAATTCCTGCGGACGAAATTCAAGAGTTTCGATTTCCTCGCCTATTATGGAGGAGATCAATAACCTGGCGATCTTCGCATCTTCCATGAGATATTTGAAGACCACATCGTATATCGGATTAGCTATCTGCATGATGGACTCCTTTTAAATTCCAGCCAACCCTCCCCCGCTCTTTTAACAAAAAACCGGCAACTGGGAAGAGCCGTGATGCCAGGATTGAAAAAATGCAATTTTAGTGAACCTGGGTGGATATTGGCATCATCTGTAACACATATAAATATTAAACGCATCACCCCAATCACCCCTTCCCTACCCCAAGACAACTACCGTCCTCTCACGCACCCATCATAAACCCCGACCTCCCCCAAATAGCGTCCTACGATAAAAGCAAGGGTGAAGAAAAAAGCAAGAGTGAAGGGTGAAGTGGGAAAAAACCTCTCCTGCTACTCCATGTTCTTCCTGGTGCTCTTAATAATCGAGGTCAGAATCGCGATAAGTTGGTGCGATTCATCAAGAAGATCCTTCAGCTTCGATTCAGGAACCATTTCAGAAACCGCCAGTAATCGCAACCAGTAGTTGGTTTCCCGGGCCTCTTTGCAGGCAATGGAATATTTGGCAACGAAATCAGCCCGGCTCTGACTTCCCTGCCCTTCTTCAACATTTGCTCCGATAGACATCCCTGACCTCAACAACTGATTGGCCAACGTCCGACTCGTGCCCGGCACTTGATCCAGCCCCCGGCAGAGCATGACGATACGCCTCGCAAATTCAAACGTACGTTCCGGCAAGTCCCGTTTCGGCTGCTCCATTACACCCTTCACCCTTCACTCTTCACTCTTGCCTTCATATTTCTTCACCGCACGCTTCATTTCTTTCACCACTTTCTTCCGCAACCAGACCGGTTCCAGCACTTCGACGTGGGAACCGTGCTTCAGGATCTCCATCATGATCTCGGCTTCGTGGGAAACCGGAATAGTGAGCAGCAGGGAGCCATCGTCCTGAACCTCCTCTGTTTGCGCCTCGTGCCAGACCTCTTGCTTGACCCAACGGGACCGCTCCGGTGTGAAGCGAGCTGGTACTCTGGTACTCTGAGGGGTCAGGGCTCAACAATTGACAAATTATAAGTCTCCGGTATCCTTTCAGAAATTCAGGAAATTCAGGGGACGTTCCTTGCTATTTTGCTATTATAGGGCGGTCGGGGTCAGGTGGCGGTCGGGTAAGAGACTCGACACATGTACAAGCAGGTTCCGCTGCGCTTGAACCGGCCTACGACTTCATTATGTTCCAAAACCCCGGTGATGCGATATGCCCAACACCAAACCATGCCCCTTCTGTGCTCTCTTGATGACTCCAGAATCAGTCGTCCAACACCCACGCCATGGCCATCTTCGACGGCTTCCCCGTTTTCCCCGACCACACCCTGATCATCCCCAGACGATACATCGCCTCTTTCTTTGATGCCACCAGGGAAGAACATCCGGCGCTGTTCGACCTGCTGACCGAGAGAGAAGTAGCGCCAGGATTGCAATTTTGCAAGGTTAGGAGAAACTGGAACCAGTTCCCCGTTGAATTATTTCTGCCAATAGAATACATTGGCAGAAATAATGATTCGAGATCGATATGATCAGCATCACCGATTACCTCACATCATCAGGCGGCTATGCCCGCATGAAGGAGTTGCGCGCAGCCGGATTCCATTCCCGCGAGATTTCGGCTCTGGTTGTACAGGGGCAGATCGAACGGGTGAAACCGGGTCTGTATCGCCTCGCCGGTTATGGTGCAACGGGCGAGCATGCCGGTCTGGCTGAAGTCTGTCGAGCCGTGCCGGACGGGGTTATCTGTCTGCTGTCCGCTCTTGATTATCACGGCCTGACCACCTTCAACCCGTCGGAGGTATATATCGCCATCCCCCACGGGGCAAAGCCGCCCCGCATATTCTACCCACCCATCAAGCCCTTTTTCTTCCGGGAACGATTTTACGCCCCCGCCATCGAACTTGTCCAAACACCGGCCGGTGAGATCAGGATTTACAGCAGGGAGAAGACCATCTGCGACATGTTCCGGTATCGCCGCAAACTGGGAGAAGACCTGGCAATGGAATCTCTGAAGCAGTATCTGAAGCTTAAAGACTCCAGAGTGGCGAAACTGTTGGAGTATGCCGCCGTTTGCCAGGCCCGGACAGTCATGATGCCCTACCTGAAAGCGCTGGTGTCATAGCATGGCGAAAGAACTGATCAAAGACAGAGCCTCTTCTGTTCGTGCTCGACTGCTGAACGTGGCAAAACAGAGTGAACGTGATTTTGATGCGGTGCTGCTCCAGTACCTGCAAGAGCGTTTTCTCTACCGGCTATCGATCTCTCCCTATCGACGGCATCTGATCCTCAAGGGAGCGCTTCTATTTCTGGCATATGACATGTCATTGTTGCGCCCTACAAGGGATATCGATTTTCTCGGCACAGCAACATCCAATGATCTGGATGAGATGCGCGGCATAGTTGCCGAAATCGCCCGTATCAACCTTGACGACGGAGTGCACTTCAAGTATGCCTCGGTTGCTGTTGAACGAATCAAGGAAGATGCCGACTATGAAGGTGTTCGGGTAAAACTGGAGGCACGTCTGACTGCGGCCAAAAAGCTGTTGCAGTTGGACATCGGCTTTGGCGATGTGCTTGTCGCCGGTCCGGTTGAAATGGATTTCCCGGTTTTGCTGGAAGATCAACCTGCGCCAAATTTGCTGGTATATTCACGGGAATCAGCCATAGCCGAAAAGTTTGAGGCGCTGGTTAGTTTGAACCTGCTCTCCAGTCGGATGAAGGACATCTACGATATTCTCTATCTGGCGGAGCGAGAGACATTCTCCCTTTCAATCCTGCGGGAGGCGATCACGGCAACCTTTGCACGGCGATTAACCCGGATCGGCGATCGTTATCTGGTATTTTCAACGGAGTTTACGGCGAATAAGGATAAAGATGCTCAATGGAACGCTTTCTTGCGTCGCAGTCGTTTAACGTCATTCAAGACCATTGCTGAAGCCATGGATAGGTTGGAGACATTTGTAGAACCTGTTTGTTCGGTGATGGCGCCGAGTAACGCAACCTGGAGCCCTTCCGAATGGCGCTGGACTTGAACATGGATCATATCTTCTAGCAGCCTGTCGGACTTGCCGAGAGGGTCAGGTCGCGACCCGGTCAGTAGACATTTGTTAACTATCCGAAAATATTGAAGTTTATGTTTCTTTTTTCTGGTATTTTTTGCACTTTTACGGTATAATCCCCAACAATAT
>CAIYUY010000040.1 GCA_903929485.1 uncultured Desulfuromonadales bacterium | reverse complement strand
TCAAGCGCTTCCTCTCCGAAGTCAAACAAGGGGTCGTCCCGCAAACCCTCTGGTTCTACGATGATGTCGGGCACACCCAGGACGCCAAGAAAGAGCTCCTCGCAATCCTGAATTTCGAGTCTTCAGCGGATGTTTTTGTCACTCCCAAGCCGACCAGACTGATTGAGCGAGTCCTCCAACTTGCCACCGACAGCGATTCGATAGTTCTCGATTCCTTCGCCGGTTCCGGCACGACCGCCCACGCAGTTCTCTCTCTCAATGCCAAGGATGCCGGAAACCGAAAGTTCATCCTGGTGGAGTGCGAGGAGTACGCAGACGCCTTGACCGCCGAGCGGGTACGCCGGGTGATCAACGGTTACGAGTACGTCGGGACGCAGAGGGAAGAACTTTTCCGCAAGAAACTGAGCTTCTCCACCCTCAAAACCGTGCCTAAGCTGCTGCTGGAAATCGATCATATCGAGCAGATCAAGGGCAAGCGCTTCGACAACATCAGCAAGACGCTCAAAGACGATACTCTGCTGGTGGTGGGTGAAAAGAAGATAAGCCAGCGGACGGAAGGGCTGGGAGGTGGTTTTACCTACTGCGAACTCGGTCCACCCCTGGACCTGGATAAGCTCCTGACCGGGGAGCATCTTCCCGATTATCGCAGCCTTGGCGCCTGGCTGTTTCACACCGCCACCGGAATGGCATGTAAGGGCGACCGGCCGGTCGCCCCTACGGATGACGCCGATATTGCCGACTGGTATCTTGGCGAAAGCCCCAGCTTCCATGTATGGCTCATCTATCGCCCCGACCTCGATTGGCTCAAGTCACGCGACGCAGCCTTGACGCTGACCCTGGCGGAGAAGATCGCCGCCACGGGGAAGGACAAACGGCATCTGGTCTTTGCCCCCGTCCGCTTCGTAGCGAGTAAACACCTCCTGCCCCTAGGCGTGGAGCATGCTTCCTTGCCGTTTGCGCTGTATCGATTTGAGAAGGAGTAGAGATCATGGCCGAACGTACGCGGGAGAAAATATCTGAAATGGTCGCGGGGTTTGCTGGTGACTTTATCCGCAATGGGGAAGACGCCTGTCGGAAGCAGGTACATCTGAATCTGGCAAGTACCGCATGGAATTTGGCCAACTTGCCCAAACCTGAACGCAAGAAAGCCTTTCGCAAGTATATGGATAATTTTCGCAGGTTGAATGCTGAGGCTGATGTCGCTGCCGTCGAGTACAATCTGAAGCTGTTGATTGCGCAAAAGCTCGCTCAATTTCCTCATGAGATGGCAACCATCGTTTCAGCAAAGTACATGGAATGCGAGGGTGAAGATCGATTGTCCATCGCCTCAGTTCCGGCGGGAACACCTTTCCCTTCCGGCGGGGCTTTCTCATGGAACTGAAAGATTTTCAGCAACGGGTGCTGGATACCCTTGATAATTACCTGGATGAGTTGACTTCCGTTTACGCTAACTATCTGAAGATCGTGGCGCTGAAACAGGAGAATCCTGATCTTGAGCTGGCGCTTCCCGACTTCACCGAAAGGGCGTGGGAAAAGATGCGCGGGACGACGCATGCGTCGCCCCTACCACCGGTTCGATCTGCTATCCCGTTCAGCCCACGCACCGACGGCGCAGGTCGATCGGTGCCGTCGGTGGCGCTCAAGGTCCCCACCGGTGGCGGCAAGACCATTCTGGCGGCGAATGCCGTTTCCCGGATCATGTCAAAATGGCTCCGGAGCAACAGCGGCTTTGTCCTCTGGATTGTCCCTAACGAATCCATCTATGCCCAGACAAGGAAAGCCCTCTGCAACCGTGAGCACCCCATCCGCCAACAGCTGGACAAGGCAGCGGCAGGTCGGGTGAAGATCCTGGAGAAGAACGACCCACTCAACAAGCGCGACGTTGATTCCCATCTCTGCGTCATGCTTCTGATGCTCCAATCGGCCAACCGCGAGACTCAGGAAACTCTGCGAATGTTCCGGGACAGAGGGAATGTTCATGGCTTTTTCCCCGTGGGGGACGATTATCTGGCTCACCACCAATGTCTCCTGGAGACACCGAACCTGGACGTGTACGGACATCGGGAGAATTTGGGAGCCGTCGTTAAGGATTCCCTGGGCAACGTGCTCCGCTGGATTCAACCGATTGTCGTACTGGACGAAGGGCACAAGGGATACTCCAAGCTGGCGCTCACCACGCTGTACGGCTTCAATCCCCGCTTTGTCCTGGAGCTGTCGGCAACTCCCAAGGATCGGCCCGCGGACACCCCGCCCATGTTCAGCAATTGGCTGGTGGATGTTCGCGGAACGGAACTGGACCGGGAAGGGATGATCAAGTTGCCGATCAACGTGACAGTGCATGGTGGTGAAGAGTGGCGGGACTGTCTTCGGGAAAGCTTGGAGCGGCTGAACGACCTGCAACGGGAAGCTGAGCAACTCCAGAGCGACACAGGGCGCTATATCCGCCCCATCGCCTTGATCCAGGTGGAACGGACCGGCAAGGACCAGCGGGATGCCGGCTACATCCACGCGGCGGAGGTGCGGGAGTACCTGCTGACCTTGGGGATCAGTGATAAGGAAATCGCCGAGAAGACGGCGGAGAAAAACGAGCTGAAAGCGCCGGAGAATATCGACCTTCTGAGTCCAATCTGTCAGGTGCGCTTCATCATTACCAAACAGGCGTTGCAAGAAGGGTGGGACTGCCCTTTTGCCTACGTGCTCTGCTCCCTGGCCCCGATGACCAACCGGAACGCCCTGACTCAGCTGGTGGGGCGCATACTTCGGCAACCCGACACCATCAAGACTGGAACCGATGCCTTGGACGAGTGCTATGTGATCTGTCATCACGCTTCGACCCGGGAGGTGATCGCTGCAGTCAAGGCCGGACTGGAGCAGGACGGCATGGCTGATCTGGCCGAACAGATTCGCGAGCAGAAGGGTGACGGGAGCAAACGCCCCGAACCGCGCAAGGTCTCACGTCGTGAAGAGTTGCGGACGGCTAAAATCTATCTGCCGCTGGTCAACCGCGTGGACGGTGACACCGTGAGACCCCTTGACTACGAACAGGATATCCTGCAACGTCTCCCTTGGGAGCAACTGATGCCGGACCCTTCATTCGCCGAAAGAGTGAAGAAAATCACCACTACCGCCAGCGCCAGGACCGTGAGGATCGGGCTCAAGGATGACATGGGAGACAAGGAGTTCCTCACCAGGAGTGACGGTGAAATCCGCCCGGAGGTGGAGTCATTCGACCCGGTCTACATTGTCCGCGCCATTCTGGACGTCGTGCCGAATCCCTGGTTTGCTCGCCAGATCGTCACCGAGGCGGTATTACTCCTCAAGGTTGCCGGTCTGCATGACGAAACCTTGGGACAGCGCCAACCCCACATCATCGAAGAGCTGCGCAAGAGCCTCCAGGCAATCCGTGACAAGTTGGCAGAGGAGCTGTTCGCGGCGGACGTGGCTGCGGGGAATATCCAGTTTCGTCTCCGGACAAACGGCTCTAACTGGCGGATGCCCGACACCATGCCCACCGACCGGTCGGCTAACAGTCAGGAGCTGCGCCGTGATGATGGCGAGCTTGTCTTGCAAAACCTGTTCGCTCCGACGTATCGCGATGATTTCAACGAGTACGAGCAGCAGGTTGCCTGTTACCTGGACAGTGAAAGCGCCGTCAGTTGGTGGCATCGTAATGTGGCCAAGCGTCAGTACGCCTTGCAGGGATGGCGCAAGCAGAAGGTGTACCCTGACTTCATCTTCGCGCTATCGAAGGCGGGGGGAATCCAGAACCTGATGATCGTTGAGACAAAGGGCGATCATCTCGCCGGCAATGATGATACCGAGTACAAGAAGAAGCTTCTGGAGTTATGTTCCGGATCGTTTGCCTGGGAGAATGCCACTTGCGTGGGAGATCTGGAGCTGGTTTACAACCCGCAAACCACCGTCAACTGCGCCCTGGTATACCAAAAGGATTGGCGGTCCGAAATGGGCGGACTGGTGGAAACTGATTGATAGCGACGAGCGGGAGAGTACGCCATGATGAATATTTTCCAAAAGGTATCAGATAAGATAACCAACCCGTTGCTCAAGCAGTTCATGAAGGACCAGAACCTGCGCGACCTCTTCACCAAACGGGAATTTCGGATTACTCAGGAACTTTTTCAACGGGAACTGATGGCCCCAGGGGAAGAGGATGATATCCGGGAGCTGGAGATTCGGTTTTATGAGGGGTATGGAGAGATCACCGGAAAGGTGCGCAAACGGCCGCTCCCCTTTGATATCTCTTTTTCGGCCCGACTTACCGTCCAGCGGGTTGATTTTACACCGGAAGGGAAATACCTGGTCTTGAAGGCCGATGAGGTGAAGCCCTTTTCTCTTGACTGGGTCACCGCCAGGATCGTGGGGCGAGTCCCCTTTCTTTCCTGGCGGGAGGGGAGCATCATCTGCGACCTGGCCCGGATACCGAAATTGGTCCCGCTGTTCGGGGCAACCGTGAAGGGGATTCACCCCCTGAACTTTGTGACGCTGCGGGATGTGACGTTCCAGCCGGGGGCGCTGGTGGGAAGGGTGAAAATCGTTCTATGAAATTACCCGAAAACCTTCTTGCCGGAATCCTCGTCCGCCGTTACAAGCGATTCCTGGCCGACGTTACCCTGGATTCGGGGGAGACTATTACGGTGCACTGCCCCAACTCCGGGAGTATGACCGGGTGCGATCTCCCGGGTAGCCCGGTGATCCTTTCCCGCTCGGACAAACCCGGACGGAAGTATCCTCATACCTGGGAGCTGGTGCGGGTGAAGGGGTGCTGGATCGGGATCAATACGGGGATAACCCCGGCGCTGGTCCGGGAAGGGATACTAAATGGTGTCGTGGCGGAGCTTCAGGGGTACGGGGTCATTCGCCCCGAGGTCACACGGGGTGCCAGCCGCCTGGATCTCCTCCTGACGGGGGAGCAGGGAAGATGCTGGGTGGAGGTGAAGAGCGTCACCCTGGCTGATAATGGCTTGGCCCTCTTTCCCGACTCCGTGACCCTGCGGGGGCAGAAGCATCTGGTTGAGCTGATGGATGTCGTGCGAAGCGGGGAGAGGGGGGTGATCTTCTACGTGGTTCAGCGGGGAGACTGCGGGGCCATGGCCCCCGCCGATCGGATCGACCCACGCTATGGGGAGCTGCTGCGGGAAGCGGTGAGTTCCGGCGTGGAAGCCCTCGCCTACCGTGGGGAGGTCTCTCCTGATGGAGTTCATCTGGCCACCAGACTGCAATTGATAATTGATAATTGATAATTGACAGCGGAAAACGGTTGATGGGGGGGAATTGTCAATTGTTAACTGTCAATTGAAACAGCCACTCCCCGGGTGAAAATATCCATGAGGTGTTTTACCAGAACCTCGTCCCGTTCAGGGGCATGGTTCACCAGTTCCTTGGTCACCGGTTCCAGAAGAAAGTAGAAGTTGATCATCCCGGCCAGGGCCAGGATTGTATCCATGGGGTCCAGTTCCCGGCGGAATTGTCCGGCGGCGACTCCTTCGGTGAAGATCTGGTGCAGAACCAGGAGAACCCGACCGATGGCCGGCTTGACGATCAGTTCAAAGCTGGGGGTGGGGTTGGTCAATTCGCTGGTGTAGAAGCGGAGGAGGTACGGGTTTTTTCGGTAACGCTCCACCGTGGAGTGGATATACCGTTCGAATTTCCCCAGCGGATCCAACGCCAGCGACTTGATCTCAGCCACCTGGCCCAGGGTGGCGAACTGCTCGTTCAGCACGGCGGTATAGAGCGCCTCCTTGCCTCCGAAATAGTAGGAGATCATGGAGAGGTTCATGTCGGCGGCCTTGGCCAGTTCCCTGACGCTTACTCCATGAAATCCCTTCTGGGCAAAGAGCGGCGTTGCAATAGTCATGAGGGTGGCGCGGCAATCATTGTCGGACATGGACGGTTCCTCCGGATGGTGCGACTGAAAGCCTTGGTTGGCGGACTATCACCGCCATCAGGAATTCATCAGCCTGTCAAGCTCCGCCATGAGGTCGTCGGGAGATTCCAGCCCCACGGAAAGCCGAACCAGGGTGTCGCTGATCCCCCGCAGCGCCCGCTCCTCGGCCGGCATGGCGGCATGAGACATTTTGGCAGGGTAGGAAAGGATGCTTTCCACCCCACCCAGGCTCACCGCGAAGGCCATGAGTCTCACCCCTTCCAAAACCTTCTTTGTCAGCTCAAAGGAATCAAATTCGAAGGAGAGAACCGCGCCGGGACCGGAGGATTGGGCCTGATGCACTGCGTGGCCGGGATGGCCGGGGAGTCCGGGATACCAGACTTGGCTGATTCGGGGGTGTTGGGCCAGCCACGCGGCGATGATCCCTGCCCCCTTCTGGCTTTCTTCCATCCTGACCTTGAGGGTCCGCAAACCGCGGAGGGTCAGCCATGCATCGTTGGGACCGAGAATCGCGCCGAAGGCGTTCTGGACGAAGCGGAGCCGCTCTCCCAGGGCAGGATCGGCGGTGACGGCGAAGCCGCAGACCACGTCACTGTGACCATTCAGAAACTTGGTGCCGCTGTGGATGACAATGTCGCACCCAAGCTCCAGGGGTCGCTGAAAGTAGGGGGTCATGAAGGTGTTGTCCACGATCGTCAAGAGCCCTTTATCCTTGGCCAGGGCCGCCGCGGCCTGGAGGTCGATGATTTTCAGGAGCGGGTTTGAAGGGCTCTCCAGGAAGAGTGCTCTGGTGTTGGGGCGGATGGCTGCGGCGATGTTGGCCGTGTGGGTGGCGTCCACGAAGGTGACCGAGAGTCCCCATTGGCTGAAAAGCCGGGTCATGACCCGGAAGGTGCCGCCGTACACATCGTCGCAGACAACCAGGTGATCACCCGGCTGAAACAGGAGAAGCGTGGACGAGGTGGCGGCCATCCCCGAGCCGAAGGCGCAGGCGACTGTTCCCCCTTCCAGGCCGGCGATGGCCACTTCCAAGGCATGGCGGGTGGGGTTGCCGGAGCGGGCGTAGTCCCAGGCGCCGAAGGTTTCCACTGAGGGTTGGGCATAGGTGGAGGCGTGGTAGAGCGGGACGCTGAGCGCTCCCTGCACCGGTTCCACCGCGGCGCCGGTATGGATGAGACGGGTGGCGATATCCATGGAAAGCTCCTCCGAAAGAAGTTCTATGTTCTTATGTTCTTATGTTCTACGTTCCATGTCCCCGGTCCCCGGTCCGTCCCCGGTTCAAAGGCCTGTGCGAGGTCGGCGATGAGGTCGTTTACGTCTTCAATTCCCACGGAGAGTCTCAGCAGGGTGTTGGTTATCCCCAACTTCTCTCGCTTCTCCGGCTCGATGTCGGCGTGGGTCTGGACCGCCGGGAAGGTGATGAGGCTCTCCACCCCTCCCAGGCTCTCGGCAAAGGAGATAACGGTGCTCTTGAGGAGAAGCGGCTCCACCAGGGCCGGGTCAATCACCTGGAAGGAGATCATGGCGCCGAAGCCCCGTGCTTGCCGCTTCAGCAGTTCGTGGCCGGGATGGTCAGTCAGCCCCGGATAGTAGACCCTCCGGACCTGGGGCTGCGCCGTCAGCCACTGGGCTATTTTTTGGGCGTTCTCCTGTTGCCGGTCCAGCCGGACGGAGAGGGTCTTGATTCCCCTCATGGTGAGCCAGGCGTCCTGGGGCCCCAGCACCGCGCCGATGGAGTTCTGGTGGAAGTAGACCCTTTCGGCCAGGGCCGGCTCCTTCACCACCACCAATCCGGAGAGGGTATCGTTGTGGCCGGAGAGGTATTTGGTGCCGCTGTAGAGGGAGATGTCCGCTCCCAGATCCAGGGGGCGCAGCAGGTAAGGGGTCAGGAAGGTGTTGTCCACGATATGGAGCAGTCCCTTTTCCCGGCAGAGTTCCGACAGAGCCCCAATGTCCGCCACCTTGAGCATGGGGTTGGTGAGGGACTCAACAAAGAGCGCCTTGGTTGCCGGGCGGATAGCCCGCCGGACCGCGTCCATGTCCGATGTGTCCACATAGGTGAAGGAGAGGCCGTACTGATTAAGGCACTGCTCGAAGAGCCGGTAGGTGCCGCCATAGAGATCCTCGGTGACCACCAGGTGGTCGCCGCTTTTGAAGAGGAAGAGAATACTGGTGATGGCGGCCATTCCGGTGGAGTAGGCAAATCCCCTGGCGCCGCGGTCCAGTCGGGCCATTCCCTCTTCCAGCGCCTGCCGGGTGGGGTTGCCCGACCGGCTGTAGTCGTAGCCGGTGCTCTGCCCCAGCCCCGGATGGCGAAAGGTGGCTGTCTGGTAGATGGGGACCGTGACGGCCCCGGTGCGGCTGTCCCAATCGAGGCCGATCTGTGCTGCCTGAGTCGCGATATTCATTCCGTTTCTCCTAAATAAAAATCCCCTTCCGGGGTGCGGAAGAGGATTCCTTGTCAGGTCTCACTCTTCCTTATCTTCCGAAAACGGTTGCACGTTTTCGCGGGAATTGGCACCTTCCATCTGGAGGTTGCCGCGACGTCGTAGGGCCCGTCCCTCGATCGCTCTTGATAAGAAATTGTGTATGCAGTTGTCTTTTAACTATAACTCTTGGAACTGTCGCAAATCGGTTCTTAAATGTCAATAGTTATTTTCCATGGTGATTTTTCTTCTCCGTTCCGGGCCACCATAGGTCCCACCCCTCCCCCGGATGGGATCCTTCCCCACCTCAACCCAGCCGTCCGCCCGGCAAAATGCGGCAATGGCGCCCCTTTCGATGAGGAGTTCAAGATCCGACGCCCTGACTCTTCCCGCATACTTGTCCTTATGGATGGTTGGAATCAAGATCTCCATGCCATCCGGTGGATATGGGCCCGGTTTCGGTTCGGATGGTTCAGAGAGCTCTTCCCTTTTTCCCTGATGGGTTTTTACCTTGATAGTCGTGTTGATCATGGTGCGACTCCCTGAGGCGCTCGTGATGAAGCAGGACATAGTGTAGTATACTCGAAAAAAATGCAAATGGGGGCATGGCTCCCGTAAAACCGGTGTGGATCGCCCAGGAGGTGAAAATAGTTCTTTTTCCACCGGTTTCACCACGGGCTGTCGTACGGTCGGATGAAAATACGGTTCCGTCGGATGTGACGGCATCCGGCGACAGTTATCCCTTCCGGCCGTCCATTGTTGTTTTGATACGACCTTTACATTCAAGCAGTTGCGAGGTGCTCTCCGGACTGTTCTTTTTTGGTGCGAATAATGCATGTCATCTTTTCGGCGGATCACGATGAAACGTGGGGTTTTCCCGGTAAACAAGCTCCGTCCAAAGGAAAAAGCATGAAGCATCTTAGTATCAAAATAACAGTTTCGCCGGAAAAAAGAAAAGAGCTCATTCAAACATTCAAAGCGCTTCTCGGCCCCATACGAAGCGAGCAGGGGTGCCTGAGCTGCAATTGCTCCCTGGATTTGGAGGCGGAAGAGGTTCTGTTTTTTACCGAGGAATGGAGTTGTCGTAAAGAGCTTGAGACTCATCTGAAGTCCGTCCATTTCGGAGTCCTCATGGGCGCCATGAAGCTGCTCACCAAAGAGCCGGAGATCAGGTTCGACACCATTGCGTCAACGGCGGGAGCAGAGGTGATTTCGGCACTTCGATGTTGATTCGCCCTTTTTTGCCGCCACTGGTGGAAGAAGCGAGAGAGAAGTCGATTGGAGAGGCGACGTTTCTTGTTTCGCTTTTTTTTGCTGAATTAGACGAAATTATGCTATATTAACCCCTCTTTCAAAAAAATCCGAGGGGTGATAATGGGAATCGGCGGAGTTGAAAATCTGAAAATAGCCGTGGAACGGTTGGCGGCGGAAATCCGGGATGCCCGGGAATACGCCGCCAGTATCGTGGAGACCGTGCGCGAGCCGCTGTTGGTGCTTAATTCCGATCTGAAGGTTCTCATCGCCAACCATAGCTTCTACGATACCTTCAAGGTGACGCCGGAGGAAACCATCGGTCAGTTCATCCACGCCCTGGGAAATCGTCAGTGGGATATTCCCAAGTTGCGGATACTCTTTGAGAATATTCTCCCCAACGATACCCTGTTCAACGGTTACGAGGTGGAGCATGATTTCCCCGGCATCGGCAAAAAGATTATTCTCCTCAACGCCCGGCAGATTTTCCGGGATCGTGTCGGCCTGCACAGTATCCTTTTGGCCATGGAAGACATCACCCAACGGAAGCAGTTGGCTGAGGCGCTGCAAAAAGCTCATGACGACCTGGAGATAATCGTAGAGGCGCGGACCGAAAAGCTGATCGACGCGAATCGGCAGCTTATTGGAAAAATATACGAGCACCAGAAAACGGAACTGTCCCTGAAGGAGGCCTATGAAGAGATCTCCCGGCTGAAAGAGAGGCTCCAGGCCGAGAACATCTACCTGCATCAGGAGGTCGCCCGGGAGTACAATTTCGGCGAGATCATCGGGAATAGCGCCGCGTTGGCCTATGTTTTTTTCAAGATCGAGCAGGTGGCGGCCCAGAATGCGACGGTCCTCCTTCTGGGAGAGACCGGCACCGGCAAGGGGGTGGTTGCACGCGCCATCCATAGTCGCAGCGCCTGCAAGGAGCGGCCGATGATAACGGTCAACTGCACGTCGCTGCCGGCGAATCTGGTGGAAAGCGAACTCTTCGGCCATGAAAAAGGCGCTTTCAGCGGGGCCCATGAACGACAGCTCGGGCGGTTCGAGCTGGCCGATGGCGGCACTATTTTTCTGGACGAGATAGGGGAGATGCCGTTGGAGTTGCAACCAAAGCTCCTCCGGGTCATCCAGGATGGCGAGTTCGAGCGGTTGGGAGGTGGGCGGACCATCAAGGTCAAGGTTCGGATCATCGCGGCCACCAACCGGAACCTGGAGGAAGAGATCAAAAACGGCAGGTTCCGGGAGGATCTCTTTTATCGGCTCAATGTTTTTCCCATCACGATCCCGCCGCTGAGGCAGCGCAAGGAAGATATTCCGCTCTTGGTGAATCATTTCGTCGCTAAATTCAACAAGAAGATCGGTAAAAAGGTCGCCACCATCCCCAGGGAGTTACTGGCTCTCCTTCAGGAGCGCCGCTGGCCGGGCAACGTGCGTGAACTGGAAAGTGTTATCGAGCGGGCGATCATCATCAGCAACGGCGCCTTGCTGCAGCTCCTGGATCGGTTGGAGCCCGACCGCAAGACGGCGGAACCGGTGGCTGAGGAGCCCAAGGAACTGGCCGATCTGGAGCAGCGCCACATTCTTGCAATGCTCAGGAAAACCGGATGGCGAGTTGAAGGCGCCGGCGGCGCGGCCCTCCTTCTCGGTCTCAACCCCAGTACTCTTCGGGCCCGGATGCGGAAATACGGTATTCGCCGCGACTAACGCTTCCACCTTATCCTTCCTCCGCCCGGTTCAACCCGTTTTTTCCTGTTTTTTATGGATCAACCTTTCATATCTGACGGTTCCGTACCGTGACGGGAAAATTTTCGACGGTTTATACCCCTCGCTTACCCTTCAAATTTGTCTTACCATGTGTCAAATTAGCCATTTATACTTATTAGCATTGAGATCTCTTGTCCGGCACGTTTGTTGCTTTGGCCTCCAAGATAATTGTCATTCCCGAGGGTGTAATCGGGAATTTGCATGACTGGAGGAATATTCATGATAACTATGCCCTTCACGGCAAAAGCCGAAAGCGGCGACACTCCCCTCGCGCCGTCTCCCTGTTGGATAGGGAGGAGCCGGTCAATCCTGGCGGTGGGCCTGCTGCTCACCGTCGCGGCCACATGGCGGATGAAATCCGGTCTGGACAGGATCGCCGAGCTGGAATTCACCTCTCGCTGTATCGTGATTCAAGAAAAGATCGCCGACCGGTTTGAGAGCGAGGTGATCCTTTTGCAGAGCGGCGCGGCGCTGTTCGACGCGTCGGAAAAGGTTACGCGGCGGCAATGGCATGTTTTTGCCCGCTACCGGAAGCCGGAGCAACAACTCTCCGGTATCCAGGGATTCGGATTCGCGCCGCTGATCACCCGCGCGGGGCTTGCCCGGCATCTTCGGGGAGTACGGAGCGAAGGGTTTCCTGAATATGCGGTGAAACCGGCCGGTGATAGAAAGTTTTACGCTCCCGTCACCTATCTGGAACCTTTTTCCGGCCGCAACCTGCGGGCTTTCGGTTACGACATGCTTGCGGAACCGGTTCGCCGGGCCGCTTTGGAACAGGCGCGGGATACGGGGGGGGGGGCGCTCTCCGCCAAAGTTCTTCTGATACAAGAAAACGGCGTCGATGTTCAGGCCGGCACCCTGATCTATTTCCCGGTCTACAGCAGGGCTCTTCCGGTTGAAACGGTGGCGCAGCGCCGCGTCGCGCTTCTCGGCTGGGTCTATAGCCCCCATCGGATGAACGATCTGATGGAGGGAATACTCGGCCGTCGCGCCGGGGAGGGAAAAGAGAGGATTCAGCTTCAGCTCTTTGACGGTTTGCGGCAATCGCCCCAAACTCTCCTCTACGAAACCCTCACTGCCGCGGAGAGGAAACAACCGAAAAAATATCTATTTACACGACAGATTCAAGTCGCTGGTCGCCCCTGGACTCTCCGCTTTACCCAAAACAGGGAAGGGCTCTTCACCGCTGGTTATCTGGGAGTATGGCTCACCATGCTTGGCGGCGGTGCGGTTACCATTCTTTTGTTCGCCTTGATCCGCTCTCTTCTGAGCACTCGCCGGCAAGCGATGCGGATGTCGGAAAAGCTGACCGCCGATCTGAAGGAGAGTGAATATTTCGCCATGGATATCATGGATTCACTGACGTCCGGTATTGTCGTCCTTGATCCCAAGGGGGTCATCATCGCGGTGAATGAAACGTGGCGCAATTTGTCGGCGGAGAATAGTGCCGACTCCTGCGTCGTAACGAGCGATATGGGCAAGCAGTACCTGGATGCGCGACGAAGCGATGGTGAGGAAGATTGTGAAGAGTGCGCCGCGGTGCAGCAAGGGATAAGGGCGGTTTTATTGGGTGAAAAGGATGCCTTTTCCATGGAGTACGGCTGTGTCTCTCCCGGTGAACGACGGTGGTTTATCATGCGGGTATCCAGGCTGAAAGGTTTAAGGAAGGGGGTCGTTATTATTCATACCGACATAACCGAGCGGAAGGAGCTGGCGGCGCAAGTCCAGAATGCCCGGAAATACGCGGAGAATATAGTGGAAACCGTCCGCGAGCCGCTGGTGGTGCTGGATTTGGAGCTGATGATTCTTTCCGCCAACCAGAGCTTCTACGACACCTTCAAGGCGACCTCCCAGGAGACTGTCGGTAAATTTATTTATGATCTGGGCAACCGGCAATGGGACATTCCCCGCCTGCGATCCCTCCTGGAGAATATTTTCACCAATGATACGGTGATAAACAACTATGAAGTGGAACATGAGTTTCGCGCCATCGGCAGCAGAACTATTCTGCTGAACGCCCGGCAAATCATCCAGGGGAATATCGGTCCCAACATCATCCTTCTGTCTCTGGAAGATATAACCAAGCAGAAGAAAATTGAAGAGATGCTCCGTTACGTCGGTTCTCACGACAGGTTGACCGGTCTTTACAACCGGGCGTTTTTTGATGAAGAGATGGAACGGCTCGCAACGGGCGGATTGTTTCCCGTCAGTATCGTCATGGCCGATGTGAACGGTCTTAAAAAAATCAACGACAGTCAGGGGCATGGCGCCGGTGATCAGCTGATTCAGCTGGCGTCACGGATCATCAAGAGAGTGTTTCGCTCCGAGGACATCGTCGCCCGCATCGGGGGTGATGAATTTGCGATTCTTCTTCCGGGAGCAGAAAAGAGTGTTGCGGAGGAGGTAGTGGCGAGGATCATGAATTCTCCCGAAATAACGGCTGGTCAGGTGAGCATCGCCTTTGGAATCGGTTTCGCGGAAAATGGAGGGATGCTCGGGGAAGCCTTGAACCTTAGTGACAGAAGGATGTATCGGGATAAAGCCGAGCAGAAGATAGCCTGTTACTGCCACGATTCGGCAGGTTGAAGCGGATAAATTTGAACATGGCGAGTATGGCGAGATGGTTGGCGAGGAACTATCATGATAAGCGTTATGACGGCCTTGGCCTGGGCGTTGCCGTCACTCTACCGCGCTTTCCCCCAGGAAAAAAAGACGAAACAGCAAACGGAGTTGTTCGAATAGGGAGCGGCATCATGGCACAACAAGGAAGCGGGATACCCCTGAAAGAGTTCGGCGCCGAACATTTCCACCTGTGCGAGCTGCCACCGGTGGGTTTTCTCCGCCTCAATGACCAGGGACTCATCTCCCATGTCAATCTGATCACGGCGATCCTGCTGGGGGCGGCCCGGGTGACGATGCTCTGGCAGCCGTTAACCCGTTTCATCTTTCACGAAGACCAGGATATCTATTCTCTCCATCGACAACAGCTTCTGGCCACGGGAAAGATGCAGAGATGTGACCTGCGGATGAGGAAACGTGACGGATCCCTGTTCCATGGCAGATTGGAGGCGACCGCGGCTCAATGCCCCAACGGGGCGCCGGAGTACCGGGCGCTGCTCAGCCCAGTCACCCGCGGTATCTCCGGATAGCCAACGGGATGATGGCAGTCACGTACGTTTCGTCATTCCGATGGAATTGCCGTATATGGCGGTTCCTTCGAATATGACAGGTCATCTCCTGGTTTTTTTTTCATCGCTCCTCGTTTCACGGCTTTCCCCGCGAAATCAGCATATAAAATTCCCCCTCTTAGTAGTTTCCATCAGGCATGTTTGTTGCAAAAGATTCTTTTGTTGAGTCAGGGAAGAAATTGTTATCAGGGGGTTTCATGATGAAGATCGCGGAGGAGAAAGCCCCAAATATTCTCATCGTGGACGACAATCTCGCCAATGTTCTGCTTCTGGAGAAAATGCTGGCTGCGCGAGGGTACGCAACGCAAGTCGTTCTCAGCGGCAAACTGGCGCTACAGGCAGCACGCGCGACACCGCCCGACCTGATTCTGCTGGATATAGATATGCCGTTAATGGACGGCTACGAACTCTGCCGGCTGCTCAAAGCCGATGGGCTGCTCCAGGAGATCCCCGTAATCTTTGTCAGCGCGATGAATGAAACAGTGGACAAGGTTAAAGCGTTCCGCGTAGGGGGAGTGGACTACGTGACCAAGCCCTTCCAGCTGGATGAGGTCTACGCACGCGTTCAAACTCATTTGAAGATAAGTTTTCTGCAACGCCGGCTTAACCAGCAAAACGAGAATCTGGAGCGTCTGCTGGGGGAAGTTCGGGACGCCCGGGAATATGCCGAGAATATCGTGGAAACCGTGCGTAAGCCGCTGGTGGTGCTGGATTCCGCACTGAAAATTCTCAGCGCCAACCAGAGTTTTTACGATATGTTCATGGTTACGCCGAAGGAAACTCTGGGAAATTTTATTTATGACCTGGGAAGCCGTCAGTGGGACCTTCCGCGCCTGCGGCTGCTGTTCGAGGAGATTCTCCCCAACGATTCCGTATTCAGCGGCTATGACGTAGAGGCTGATTTTCCCGTTATCGGGCGCAAGATTATCAGACTCAACGCTCGGCAGATTTACCGGAAAGATATCGGATCGCACATCATCCTTCTGGCCATGGAGGATATAACCGAGCAGAAAAAAAACGAAGAGATGCTTCGTCATGTGGGTTCTCACGACAAGCTGACCGGTCTCTACAACCGGACGTTTTTTGATGAAGAGCTGGAACGGCTCTCCAGGGAGGGAACGTTTCCCATCGGTATTGTCATGGCTGATGTGAACGGGCTTAAAATGATAAATGACTGCCAAGGACACGCGGCTGGTGATCAGGTGATCCGGCTGGCGGCGCGGATCATTCTCAGGGCGTTTCGCGCCGGGGATGTGGTTGCCCGGATCGGGGGGGATGAATTTGCGATTCTTATGCCGGAAACCCGGAAGAGCGTTGCCGAGGACGCGGTGGAGAGGATCATGAACTCTTCGGAAATAACCAATGGTCAGGTGAGCATTGCCTTCGGAGTCGGTTCCGCGGAAAATGGCGGGATGCTTGGGGAAGCTCTAAAACTCAGTGACAGGAGGATGTATCGGGATAAAGCCGAGCAGAAGGTAACCTGTTATTTTCATGGCCCGGTCAGTGGAATCGGGCGGAGATGATATTCACAATCCTTTCATAATCCTCTCCTGATTCTCTTGCCCCCTCGCTCTCCTCCTTACCTCTTGTCCCGCAGGGGACAACTTGTGCTGCATGCCTGCATGTAACTTACTGAAATATGACAAAATATGTTTTGGCATGGTTCTGGCAACAACTCCCTGCGGAGTCCTCATTTTTGGTTTGAGTGTCCCTTAACGGACAATGACACCTAGCAAGATGACCGGGGATAGTTAATGATAACCATGCCGTTTACCCCAAAAGCCGAAAGCGGCGGAACTCCCTCCGCGCCGTCTCAGTTTTGGATAGGGAAGAGCTTGCTGATCCTGGCGGTGGGACTGCCGCTGACCGTCGCGGCCGCCTTTCAGATGAAATCCTGCGTGGATCGAAAACTGCATGCTCCCGCCACCTGTTCGGAACCGCTTTCAGCTCTCAATCGGTGGCCTTTGGGTTATAACGGAGACGGGGAGAAGCCCCAAGCCCTGCTCTACGAAACCCCCACCATGGCGGACGGGCTCCTTACCACTGGTTATCTGGGGGTATGGCTCACCATGTTCGGCGGCGGGGCGGTTACCATCCTCCTCTTTTTTTTGATTCATGTCCTGCTGAATACCCGCCGGGAAGCGTTGCGGATGTCGGAAAAGCTGATCGTCGATCTGGAGGAGAGTGAATATTTCGCCACGGACGTCATGGATTCACTGACGTCCGGCATCGCCGTCCTTAATCCGAAAGGGATTGTCGTGGCGGTGAACGAGGCATGGAGGAAGCTGTCAGCCGCGAAGAGCGGCGACTCCTGCGTCGCAACAAGTGATCCGGGAAAGCTGTACCTGGATCCGCGGCGAAGCGATGGTGAAAAAGATTGTGAAGAGTGCGCCGCGGTGCAGCAAGGGATACGGACGGTGTTACTGGGTGAAAAAGAGTCCTTTACCATGGAGTATGGCTGCGGCTTTTCCCTGGAACAACGGTGGTTTATCATACGGGTATCCAGGCTGAAAGGTTCGAGGCAGGGGGTCGTCATTATTCAAACCGAGATAACCGAGCGGAAGGAGTTGGCGGCGCAAGTCCAGAATGCCCGCAGGTATGCCGAGAATATCGTGGAAACCGTGCGCGAACCGCTGGTGGTGCTGGATCCGGAGCTGATGATTCTTACCGCTAACCAGAGCTTCTACGACACCTTCAAGGCTACCGCCCGGGAGACGATCGGGAAATATGTTTATGATTTGGGGAATCGGCAATGGGACATTCCCCGCCTGCGATGCCTCCTGGAGGAGATCTTCACCAATGATACCAGGATCACTGACTATGAAGTGGAGCATGATTTCCGCATCATCGGCAGCAGAACCATTCTGCTGAACGCCCGGCAAATCATCCAGGGGAATATCGGCCCCGCTATCATCCTCCTTTCCATGGAAGATATAACCAAGCAGAAGAAAATCGAAGAGATGCTTCGTCATGTCGGTTTTCACGACAGGTTGACCGGTCTCTACAACCGGGCATTTTTTGATGAAGAGCTGGAACGGCTTGCAACGGGTGGAACGTTTCCCCTCAGCATTGTCATGGCGGACCTGAATGGTCTGAAAAAAATCAATGACACCCAGGGACACGGCGCCGGTGATCAGCTGATTCAGCTGGCGTCGCGGATTATCAAGAGAGCTTTTCGCGCCGAGGATATCGTCGCCCGCATCGGGGGGGATGAATTTGCAATCCTTCTTCCGGGAGCCCCCAAGAGCGTTGCCGAGGAGGTGGTAAAGAGGATCATGGCTTCTCAGGAAATAACCGCTGGTCAGGTGAGCATCGCTTTCGGGATCGGTCTCGCGAAACATGGCGGGATGCTTGGAGAAGCTTTGAAACTCAGTGACAAGAGGATGTATCGGGATAAAGCCGAGCAGAAGATAGCCTGTTACTGCCATGGCCCGGTGGGTTGAATCGGGCTCCCATGATCATCTCCCACGGGGATCGTGGTAAACATGGGCATTGCGAAGACGGTCATCCCCTATCTCCATGATCACGTCATGGCGCTCCACCTTGTTATTGTCAAGACGGAGCGTCTCGTAACCCACAAACCCCTTCTTGGTAAGTTCCACAACCATCTTGAGCGCTTGTCCTTTTTCCTCGGGGGAGAGCGAGTTGAGTGTCTCCAGTTTGCCCGGACTGTTCAGGTCGAAGAATTTGTCAACCGCGGCGAAAACGTCATGGGATGCGGAAAAATCGACAGTAACGGCATCCTTGGCGACAGAGCCGGGAGTAGCCGAAGCTGTTTTAGAACTCGTCGGGGAGGGAAGTCCCCCCCCGCGTAACAATTTAGTTGATGAATCCGCCGTTATTGTCACTGTTGACGCTTTCATGGAGATTTCTCCTTTTGGGAAAGAGAGGTCGTCGTGGTCAATAACTTCTCTCCATGAACTCTTATCGGCGTCCGGACGCTCTTTCCGTAACAAAAAAGGGTGCATGGTAACATTGGCTGTGCAATCTGTTTTTTTGTGTTAGAGTAACAACAAAATACCTGTCAGGATGGTTTCCATGAAAGCGACCCAGCGCCGTAAAGAGCTTCTCGCTCTGATTCAGGAGAAGGGAGGACTCTCCCTCAAAGAGATTGCCGAACAGTTTGATGTTTCCAAGATGACCCTTCATCGGGACCTGGATGTCCTGGAATCCCGGAGCCTTATCAGGAGGATCTTCGGCGGCGCAGTCCCCGCCGATGAAGCCAAGGTCGTCGCGCCCGCCGCCTTGGCCCCATCTCCGGCCCGGGTGACTCACGGGGCTCAGCATCCGGACAGCTGCCTCGTCTGTCTCCGCCCGGTTACCCAGCATCTCCTCTACGGGATTACCCTTGCCACGGGGGAACAGTACTTTGCCTGTTGTCCTCACTGTGGTCTCTCGGCCCACCTTAGGCAGAAGGAGAACATCACCTCCGCCATGACCGCCGACTTCATCAGCGGTCGACCCCATCCGGCCCATCGCTCATTTTACCTCATGGGGAGCGCGGCTTCCCCCTGTTGCACCCCCTCCATCCTGACCTTCGAGAACGAGGATCAGGCCCGGCGCTTCCGGATCGGTTTCGGCGGGAAGGTGGGCCCCCTCCATGAAGCCCTGGAGTATCTCCAGGAGGAGATGACCATGGGGGGGGGGAAGAGTGTCTGCCCCCACTGCGCCCCCCAGTAACTCTCACCGGCACAATGAAATGCAAAAACATTTTCACCGCAAAGACGCAAAGGACGCAAAGGAACCGCAAAGAAAAAACCTTTTCTGAGGTAAACCAAAAAAGAGTCCAGGTTTTTGTCGTATCTCTTCTGTTTTCTTTGCGTCCTTGGCGTCTTTGCGGTTCAAGGGTTTTGCTTTTCCCTTTCAGGATTCTCCCCCCGCTCCTTTGGGATTCATGATAGAGTGTGCGATAGCACATTCCTGGTGGAGCGGACGTCATGACCCAACCCCTTTCATACTTCATTACCGCACCTCGCGGCGCCGAGTATCTCCTTGCCGGAGAAGTCGGCGCTCTGGGCGCCCATACCGTTAAGGAAGGGAACGCCGGTGTACTCTGCACCGGCCCCCTGGAGCTGGGTTATCGGATCTGTCTCTGGTCCCGCATTGCCGGACGGGTATTTCTCGCGTTGACCGAGTTTCCCGCGGAGAGCCCCCAGGAGCTCTACCAGGGGATACTGACGATCCCGTGGGATCACCATCTCCTTCCGGAAGGGACCCTCTCCGTGGATTTTGCCGGCGGATCTCCCCTCATCACCGACACCCGTTTCGGCGGGGTGAAGGTGAAGGACGCCATCGTGGATCAGTTCCGCGACCGGTACGGAGTCCGGCCATCGGTGGCCCGCGATCGGCCGGATCTCCGGGTGGCCGTTCGGCTCCACAAGGGGATGGCGACGGTCAGCCTTGACCTTTCCGGGGAAAGTCTGCACCGCCGGGGGTACCGGGAAGAGAAGGGGGAAGCCCCGCTGAAGGAGAACTTGGCTGCGGCAATCCTTTGTCGGGCCGGGTGGCCGGAGTTGGCCGCCGCCGGTGCGCCGCTTCTGGACCCCATGTGCGGTTCCGGCACCTTTCCCATCGAGGCCGCGCTCATGGCGACAGACACCGCGCCGGGACTCTTCCGGAACTATTTCGGTTTTTTCGGGTGGAAGCAGCACGATGCCGGGCTCTGGGAGGAGTTGCGGGGCAAGGCTCGGCAGCGGTGGGACCTGGGTTTGAGTCGGACACTGGATATCACCGGGTACGACCGGGACGAGAAGGCGCTGGGGATGGCCCGCTCCAATGCGGAACGGGCCGGTCTGGCGGGAATCATCCGGTTCGAGCGGAGGGAGATCGGTGCTGCTCGCCCTTCGGTTGCGGGAGGGGTTCCCGGGTTGGTGGTAATCAATCCTCCCTATGGTGAGCGGCTGGGACGAGGGGAGGATCTGGCGCGACTGTATGCCCGTATCGGCGAACTGCTCAAGGGGGAGTTTCGCGGCTGGAGCGCCGCCCTTCTCACCGGAAGTCAGGAGCGGTACCCCATCGGCCTCAAGCCCCGCAAGGTTTCGGTCCTCTACAATGGCGCCCTGGAGTGCTCACTTTCCCTGTTTGATGTCGCGGCGGTGGATACCTCCCGGCGGAAGGGGGAGGTCGCCCCCGTTCCTCCCCCCAAGCTGCTCACTCCCGGAGCCGAATCCTTTGCCAACCGGCTGCGCAAGAACCTGCGAAACCTGGAGAAGTGGGCGGCTCAGGGGGAAGTGAGCTGTTATCGGCTCTACGACGCCGATCTTCCCGAATACAATCTGGCGGTTGACCTCTATGGCGGCGAAAAGCTCTTTGCCCATGTGCAGGAGTATGAAGCTCCCCGCTCCATCGACCCGGCCGACGCCGATCGGCGGCTTCGAGAGGCGCTGGAGGTCATTGCCTCCGTCCTGGAAATCTCCCGGGAGCAGCTCTTCATCAAGGTTCGCCGCCGGCAGAAGGGGGCGAGCCAATATGACCGGCAGGGGGCGACCGGAAAATTTCATCAGGTGTCCGAAGGCCCCTGTCGCTTTCTGGTGAACTTTACCGATTACCTGGACACCGGTCTTTTTCTCGATCATCGACCAACCCGGGAGCTTATCCGGAACCTCGCCTCCGGCAAGCGATTTCTCAATCTCTTCGGTTATACCGGCGCCGCCACGGTTCATGCCGCGGTGGGGGGGGCGCCGGCTACCACCACGGTGGATTTGTCCTCAACCTATCTGGAGTGGGCTCGGCGGAACCTTGAGTTGAACGGCTTGGGGGTAGAGCACGAACTGATCCGGGCCGACTGCCGCCTCTGGTTGGAGGAGACGGCGGAAGAGGGGAAGCAGCGGTGGGGGCTCATCTTCCTGGATCCTCCGGCATTTTCCAATTCCAAGCGGATGGAAGGGACCTTGGACGTGCAGCGGGACCACGGGACACTCATCGCCCTGGCTGCCGGGCTCCTGGAGCCGGACGGGGTATTGATCTTTTCCACGAATCTGAGGAGCTTTACCATGGCGCGTGAAACCGTTCCGGGTCTCCAGTTGGAAGAGCTTACCCCCCGGACTATCCCCTTTGATTTCCGGCGAGATTCCCGTATCCACAGCTGCTGGCGGATCACGCGCCCCTGAAAAGCGAGGAGCGGGCTCTTGATACGCAACTACGACGATAAGAGCAGGGATTCAGGAGGAGCGCCGTTATCCACGGCACGGGACGAACTCTTTGACGACGTTCCGGTGGGGTATCTGACCCTTAACGGTAGCGGGATCATCAGCGTCATAAACCTGACCGGAGCCAGGCTTCTGGCCACGGAACGTTCCACCCTCAGGGGGAGACCCTTTGCGCCGTTCGTGGCCAAGGAGGATCTCCCTGTTTTTTTGGATTTTCTTTATACGATTCAAAAAAATCGCTGCAAGGAGAGCTGCGAGCTGACGATCCTGGTGGACGATGCCGTTCCGCTGGCGATCCGCGTAGTGGCCACGATCTCGCCGTCAGGGGATACGTTTCATCTGGTCCTCATGGACATCTCCGGGCAGAAGCAGGCGGAAGGGGCGCTCCTGGCAGGGCAGAGACTCTTTCGCACCCTGGCCCAGGGGGCGTCGGTGGGGATCTTTCGCGCCGATTCCCAGGGGGAATGTGTCTATGTGAACCAGCGGTGGCAGGAGATTACCGGACTCGGCTACGACGAGGCGCTGTTCACCGGGTGGGAGCGTGCGATCCATCCCGATGACCGGGAGAGACTCTTCTCCGGATGGCGGCGCTGCATGGAGCAACGGCTCCCCTTTGACATGGAGTATCGTTTCCTGCGCCCCGACGGGGTCGTCACCTGGGTGCGGGGACAGGCCCTTGCCGAGTTGGATGACCTGGCCGGCGTCACCAGCTATGTGGGAACCATTACGGACATTACCCCACAGAAGGTGATGGAGGAGCAGCGCCGTGCCGGTGAGGCTCACCTCAACGAAGCTCAGCGGCTCACAAAACTGGGCTCATGGAAACGTGACCTTGTGCGGGGGCTTATCTCCTGGTCCGATGAAATGTACAAGATCTGCCAGGTGGATCCCTCTCATTTCACCCCCAGCTTTGACAGCTACAGATCCATGGTCCATCCCGAAGATCTCCCTTTTCTCATTCAAACCGTCCAGGATGCCCACGCGGACCGAATCCCCTACGAACTGGAGTATCGCCTGCTCATGCCCGACGGCGGATGTAAATGGATCGCCGCCCGCGGCTCGGCCACCTATGACCTGTGTGGCAAGCTCCTCACCAGCACCGGCACCGTTCAGGATATCACCCAACGGAAAAAGACGGAACTGACGCTGCAGAGTTACAGCCGCCGGCTGGTGGATCTGGAAGAAGAGGTCCGGAGAACGCTTGCCGCCGAGCTGCATGATGAGCTGGGGCCCGATCTCACCGCACTGAACTTCACCCTGGCGCTCATCAAAAACGACGTTCAGCCGGAGCGGAGGATTCGACTTGCCGCACTCATGGCCGATTCCACGGAGTTGGTTGACGGCCTCAGCGGCAAGGTCCGAAACATCATCGCCCGGCTGCAACCGCCTGTTCTCTTTTCCTACGGGCTGGCGGCGGCGCTCCGTTGGTACGCCGGTCAGATGAAACGTCGCACAGGCATGATCGTTGCGGTGGTGACGGAAAGAGGCTTCCCCCGGCTGCCGGCGGATCGGGAGCTGGCGATGTTCCGCGTCGCCAAGGAGGCGCTCACCAATGCCGCCAAGTATTCGGGGGGAGAGAAGATGATGGTTCGCCTGCGCAGCGGTGAAAGTTTCGTAAGGCTCACGGTGGCCGATGACGGCGCCGGTTTTACCCTTCCGGCGACTCCGCGGCCCGGAGGAGGGTGGGGGTTGAGCATCATGCGGATGCGGGCGGAGATGCTGGGCGGGACTTTTCACCTGAAAACAAAGCCCGGCCGTGGAACCGTAATCCATATCGTCATTCCCAGGGAGGTTCCCCATGTCGATTAAGGTCCTTATTGCAGACGATCACGGTATCGTGAGAGTCGGTCTTCGGAAAATTCTGGAGACTCAGCGGGAGATCGTCGTCGCCGGGGAAGCGGCGGACGGTCATGAGATCATCGAGCTTTGCCGCAAGATTCCCTGTGATATCATCATCATGGATATTGCCATGCCCGGAGTCAACGGGATCGACGCCTTTCAGACGATCCGGACGACCATGCCCCTGATCAGGTGCATCATCCTCTCCATGTATGATGATTCCGAGCACGTAGCCCGCGCCTTCCAGGCGGGCGCCTCCGGGTATCTCCTCAAGGGGGTGGCGGGAGACGAAATCATTGCAGCCATACGGGAAGTCATGGAGGGAAGGAGTTACCTGGGGAAGGGGGTTGAATCGTTGCTGCAAGGGGGTCAGAACTCCGTGGAAAACCCCCTGGATGGTCTCAGTCAGCGGGAGAAGGAGGTGCTGAGATTGGTCGTGGAGGGGAAATCCAGCCTGGAGATTGCCCGGAACCTATCTCTGGCGGATAACACCCCCGATGTATACCGGAGCAGAATCATGAAGAAGCTCGGTCTGAAAAATACCGCCTCCCTGGTCAAGTTCGCCATTCAGCATGGGGTTGCATCCCTGGGATGAGTTCGGTAAAAAGAGCTATTGAAACAACAGCGGATGATGGCATATAATCAACCGTTGGATGTTGAATGTTGGATGTTGAATGTTGAATGCTGTGTGCGGCTAATCCGAACTTAAATGGGGAGATCATTGTGCCGGACGAGAATTCACCACTTCAGACCATCATTCATGACCGTATCAGGGCGCGAGGTCGCATCACTTTTGCCGACTACATGGCCGCCTGCCTCTATGAGCCGGGGCTCGGTTACTATACTTCGCCGGGGCGCAAGGTGGGGGCAGAGGGGGATTTCTATACCAGCAGCAACGTTCATGCGCTTTTCGGCCGACTCATGGCCCGTGAAATCGTCCGGATGGATGAGCTGCTGGGGGAGCCGGAACGGTTCGATCTGGTGGAGGTCGGGGCAGGTAACGGCCGGCTGGCTCGGGATATTCTCGACTATCTCCGCGTTGAGGCGCCGGCTTTGTATGGCCGCCTGGCTTGTCGACTCATCGAGGCGGAGCCGACTTTGAGGACGATTCAGGAGGAGATGCTGGGGCCCCACGCATCCCGAAGCTCCTGGGGGAGTCCAGACGAGCTTTCATCCGAACTGCTTTCCCTTACCGGCTGCCTCTATTCCAACGAGCTGATCGACTCCTTTCCTGTTCATCTGGTGGAGATGACCCCTGGCGGTCTCAGGGAAATTTACGTGGGGCTCTCAAACGGCGAGCTTTTGGAGGAGTTCGGCGAACCCTCCACCCCGGAGCTTGCCGCGTATCTCAAGCAAATCGGCGTCACCCTGGCGGAGGGAAAACGGGCGGAGATCAATCTGGCGGCGCCCCGGTGGCTTGCCGGTGTGGCCGGCTCCATTGGGCGAGGATTTGTCCTGACGGTGGATTACGGTTACGAGGCTATCGACCTCTTCTCCCCGGCGCGCATGGGAGGCACCCTTCTCTGCTACCACCGACATCAGGTGGAAGAGAGCCCGTATCTCCGGCCGGGGGAGCAGGATATCACCTCCCATGTGGACTTCTCCACCCTCATGAGTAGCGGCGAGGCGAAAGGCCTGGCAACGGTCTGGTTTGGCGAGCAGTACCGCTTTCTCATGGCGGTGGGGTTCATGGAAGAGATGATGCGACTGGAGAGTTCCGATCTCCCCCAGGAGGAGAAGCTGAAGGCTCGGCTGTTGATGAAAAAGCTGATCCTCCCCGAGGGGGGGATGGGGGACACCTTCAGGGTGCTGGTTCAGGCCAGGGGGGTGGATAATCCCCGGCTCCGCTGCATGAGCGATTGGACTAAAAACCGGTGAGAGGCGAAAGGCGAAAGGCAAAAAACATCTTATAGATTCACCATTCACCATTCACCATTCACGTTTCACGTTTCACGGTTTAAAAGGACGTTCATGGACATGCGGAACAAGAAACTGCTGGATGCCGTCACGCAGGCCATGGAGATCGAAAAAGAGACCTTCGATTTCTATAGCGCCGCCGAACGGAAGACTTTTAACCCGGCGGGAAAACGGATCTTTAGGTGGTTGGCCAAGAGTGAGGAACTCCATTATCTCATGATGGTTGAGCTGTACCGCTCGCTCAAGGACGACGGCCGTTGGCTCTCCTACGGCGGTTCCACCATCGGCCTGGAGCTTGCGGGAGAGGGGGAGCCGGTGGTTCCCTTTGACGCCGATGACCGGAAGGGGCTGGAGATTGCCCTGGAGATAGAAAAAAAGGCGCTTGCTCACTTTGAAGAGCTTGAGGCGAACTGCTCCGACAGTCAGGGAAAAGAGATGTTTCGGACGCTTATTCTGGAGGAGAAAGAGCATGGACGGTTGGTCATGGAAAAATACGGGTTTTTAAACTGTGAATGGTGAAGGGGGGGTATCATGGCGGTGAGAATCGAACACGACACATTGGGAACCATGGAAGTTCCCATCGATGCCCTCTACGGAGCCCAGACAGCCAGGGCCGTGGCTAACTTTCCCATCTCGGGGCTGAAGCCGTTTCCGGTCTTTGTCAGGGCCACGCTCCTCATCAAGAAGTGCGCGGCTCTGGCTAACATGACTACGGGGAGGCTTGACCGTCAAATCGGGAACGCCATCGTGGCCGCGGCCGATGAGGCTCTGATGGGGAGGCACGACAGCCAGTTTGTGGTGGACCCGTTTCAGGCCGGCGCCGGCACCTCCCATAACATGAACGTCAACGAGGTGCTGGCCAATCGCGCAGCCGAGCTTTTGGGAGCGGACCGGGGGAGCGGCCGGGTGGATCCCAACGACCATGTGAACATGGCTCAGTCCACCAACGACGTGATTCCCACCGCCATCCGCCTGGCCTCCTTGGAGCAGATGGACAAGCTCACGGAGGAATTGGGAGCGCTTCGGGACGCCCTGGCCCGCAAGGGGGTGGAGTTCGACGGAATCCTCAAGTCCGGGCGGACTCATCTCCAGGACGCGGTTCCCATCCGCCTGGGGCAGGAGTTCGCCGCCCATGCCGCAGCCATTGATCGGGCCATCCGGGGAGTAGAGCTCTGTCGTGGGGACCTCTGTGAGCTGGGGCTGGGGGGAACCGCCGTGGGGACCGGACTCAACGCCGAGGAGCGGTATATAACCCTGGTGGTGGCTGAACTGGCGCGGGATACCGGTCGGGAGCTGGTTCGGGCGAAGGATCTGGTTGAGACCACCTTCAACATGGACCCCTTTGTGGCTCTCTCCGGGGCGCTTCGGAGGGTGGCGGTGATCCTCGTTAAACTCTCCGGTGATCTCCGGCTGCTGGCCTCGGGACCGCGCACCGGTTTGGACGAGATCATCCTGCCGGCGGTGCAGCCGGGCTCCTCCATCATGCCGGGGAAGGTGAACCCGGTCATGGCGGAGATGATCAGCATGGTCGGCTTTCAGGTCATGGGGTGTGATGCTACGGTGGCCCTGGCGGCTCAGGCGGGACAGCTGGAACTGAACGTGATGATGCCGGTGATCGCCTTCAACCTCCTCTTTTCCCTGGAGATTCTGATCAATGGGGTGGAGCGGTTGACCACGCTCTCCATAGATGGAATATCGGCCAATGAGGCGCGTTGTCGGCGGTATCTGGATGATTCCCTGGGGTTGGTGACGGTCTTTGCTCCATACATGGGGTATGCCGGGGCGGCCGTTGTGGCCAAGGAGTCGGTGGCTTCCGGTAGAAGTATCCGGCAGATCATTCTCGAAAAGGGGATACTGTCGGCGAAAGAGATTGCGGAGATCCTTGATCCCTACCCGCTGACCTCCCCCGGCGTGCCGGTGAGTAAACGGTAGGGGCGACGCATGCGTCGCCCTACACAACCGGGCACGGCGTACCGTGCCCCTACACGAAGGACCATAAAAGGAGATAGTCAATGATTGAAGAAGTCAGGCAGGCCCTTGAATTTATCCGTCCGGCGCTTCAGGCGGATGGCGGCGATGTGCAGCTGATTGGTGTGACCGAGGAAGGGGTTGTTCAGGTCAAGCTCACCGGCGCCTGCGGCCACTGCCCCATGTCCACCATGACCCTGAAAATGGGTATCGAGCGGACTCTCAAGGAGAAGGTTCCAGGGGTCAAGGAAGTCGTGCAGGTGCAATAATAAAAAACGTTCTACGTTCTATGTTCTACGTTCTAGGTTTAAACGTAGAACATAGAACGTAGAACATAGAACATTTTTCCCGGGGGGGCTTTTTATCCAACAACTTTACGGTAATCTGACCGGGCTCAAGAGCAGTCAGATCAGTGGGCTGGAGCGGCTCTATCGCCGCCGTGTTCCGGTGGATGAGGTGGTCAGCGACGAGCTGGCCTGGCGGATGGCCGAGCTCTCCCAGGAAACCGGGCGTCAGGTCGGTCTTCTCATTGCTCGCTCCGGAGCGGTGGAATATGTCATTGTGGGGGATGAGCGGACTCTTCTTATCCCGGAACTTTCGGATTTTCCCCTGGGGAGAAAGCTTCTTCGGGGCTTACGTTTCGTTCATACCCATCTCCGGGGGGAGGCGCTCACCAACGATGACCTCACCGATCTGTCGCTCCTGCGACTGGACCTCATGGCTGCCCTTCTCCCTTCCCTGAACGGTCGGAAGCTGGATATCCATCTGGCCCACATCGTCCCCCCTTCAGCCCGGATCACCCACCCCTATGCCGTGGAACCTCTCCAGTCCCTCAGCGCCTTCAACCTGGATTTCGTCCAATTCATCAGCATGTTGGAAGGGTCCCTCAAGGAGTTCCGGCAGGAATCCCGGGAAGTCTCCGACGCCGTTGAGCGGGGGATACTGGTCTCGGCGACCACCGGTTCCTCGTTGGAGGCCGAAGATTCTCTGGATGAACTGCAGGAACTGGCTCGTACCGCCGGGGTGTCGGTACTGGATCGGGTGATTCAGCGGCAGAAGGGGGTGAATCCCCGCTATCTCATGGGGGAGGGGAAGATCCGTGAGGTGGTGATCAGGGCGCTTCAGTTGGGGGCGACCCTCCTGGTTTTCGATCAGGAACTCTCCCCAACCCAGGTCCGTTCCATCTCCCAGATGACGGAGCTGAAGGTCATCGATCGGAGTCAGCTCATCCTGGATATTTTCGCCCATCGGGCCAAGAGTCTGGACGGCAAGGTGCAGGTGGAGCTGGCCCAGCTCAAGTACCTCCTCCCCCGGCTTTCGGGACGGGGGGTGCAGATGTCGCGTCTCATGGGGGGAATCGGCGGACGCGGCCCCGGTGAGACCAAGCTGGAGATCGACCGGCGGCGGATTCGCGACCGGATCGCCCGGCTGGAGCGGGAACTGGAAGAGCTCTCCAAGGGGCGGCGGGAACGGCGGCGGAAGCGGGTGAAGGCCGGTATCCCCATCGTCTCCATTGTCGGCTACACCAATGCGGGGAAGTCCACACTTCTCAACTCCCTCACCAAGAGCGAACTTTTCACCGAAAACCTCCTCTTCGCCACTCTGGATACGGCCAGTCGTCGCCTCCGCTTCCCCCGGGAGCGGGAGGTGATCATCACCGACACCGTGGGGTTCATCCGTTCCCTTCCGAAATCGCTCATGGGGGCTTTCAAGGCGACTCTTGAGGAGCTCCAGGATTCGGATCTTCTTATTCATGTGGTGGATGCCGCCAACCCCCGTTTTCAGGAACAGATCAGTCAGGTGGACGCCATTCTGGAGGAACTGGAGCTGGGTGACAAGCCTCGCCTCCTGGTCTATAACAAGAGCGATCTGGTCACCGCCCTCCGGAAGAAAGATCCGGTCTCTTTTATTCGCGTCCGTCAGTCAGGGCGTCGCTACCGGGCCATCTCTGTCTCCGCCCTGGATCGGAGCAGCCTGGAACCGCTCCTGGCGGAGCTGGAAAAGCTCTTCTGGGCCGGGGAGGGAGACCCCTGGCTGGTCACTCTTGAAGAGTTACCCGATGAAGAATAAAACTCTTAAGGAGAATCTTTATGTCCTTTCGTACCATCCAGTGGCGTAACGGCAAGGTCGTCATGATCGACCAGACCCGGCTACCAGCCGAGGAAATTTATAATGAATATACCGACTATCAGGGGGTTGCCCAGGCGATTCGGGGGATGATCATCCGGGGCGCCCCGGCCATCGGCGTGGCCGCCGCCATGGGGGTAGCCCTGGGGGCGCGGGATATACAGGCCACGGATCACGAGAGTTTTTTCCGGGAATTTGAGACCATCTGCGACGTCATGGCCGGGACTCGTCCCACGGCGGTGAATCTCTTCTGGGCCATAGACCGGATGAAGCGGATGGCGAAGGCCCACCGGACTCTCCCCCTTTTCAATATCCGTAAGATCCTCATTGACGAAGCGATCCGGGTGGAGGAAGAGGATCTGGCCATCTGCAAGGCTATCGGTGCTCATGGCGCCGAGCTGATCCCCCAAGGGGCCACGGTGCTGACCCACTGCAACGCCGGAGGGCTGGCCACCGCCGGTTACGGCACGGCCCTGGGAGTCATCCGAGCGGCTCATGAGGCCGGGAAGGGGATTCAGGTCTACGCCGACGAGACCCGTCCCTGGCTTCAGGGGGCGCGGCTCACCGCCTGGGAGCTGATGAAGGACAACATCCCGGTGACCCTCATCTCCGACAACATGGCCGGGCATTTCATGAAAAAGGGAGAGATCACCTGCTGCGTGGTGGGGGCCGACCGGATCGCCGCCAACGGCGACACCGCCAACAAGATCGGCACCTACTCCGTGGCGGTACTGGCCAAGGAGAACGGCATCCCCTTCTACGTGGCGGCCCCCGTTTCCACCCTGGATCTGACTCTTTCTCATGGTGACCAGATCCCCATCGAGGAGCGGACGGGGGCGGAGGTGACTCATATGAAGGGGATCGCCATCGCTCCGGAGGGGGTTCGGGTAAAAAATCCCGCCTTCGATGTTACCCCCGCCCGTTACATCACCGGCATCATCACCCAGCACGGGGTGGCAAAAGGGGATTACCTGAAGGAGCTGAAGGAACTGGCGGCGAAGGGATGAAGCTGACGATCCTCTCCCCGGCAAAAGCCCTCTCCAAGGCGTACCTGAAACAGAGCCTGAAACGGGAGCAGATTGACCTTTTCAAGAGTTCCCTGGCGCGTCTGTTCCAGCGAATCAAGGAAGGTGAATCCGAGGAGCACCTGAAAAACATCGTCGCGGATTTCCTCAAGGACGCCTGGTACAAACCTGCCTACGAGATCAACACCAGCGGTAGAGCCGACTTGGTCATTCATAACGGCAAATCATCTTCCGATTCCGTCGGTGTCATCATTGAGGTCAAACGCCCCTCCAACACCACTGAGATGATTTCGTCGGAACGTCCCAACGTTAAGGCCCTTCACGAGCTGCTCCATTACTACCTGCAAGAGCGCTTGCGAGGCAACAAGGAACTCAAGCAGCTCATCATCTGCAATATTCACGAATGGTACATCTTTGATGCCGCCGACTTCGAGCGGCTCTTTTTCGGCAACCCGAAGTTTGTAAAAAGCTATCGGGATTGGACGGAAGGAACCCTCCCCGGCGCCGGGACCGACTGGTTTTATCAGGAGTTAGCCAAGCCGTTCATAGCGGAAAAACTCGATGAGCTTACCTGCGCCTTCTTCAACCTCAAGGAATACGAACGCCTTGTCCGCGTCACCACCGTTTCCTCCCCTCAATCAGGAGGTGACGACAGAAAACTGATAAACCTCTATAAACTCCTCTCTCCCCCTTACCTTCTCAAACTTCCCTTTGCCAACGACAGCAACTCCCTCAATCGTGAGTTTTATTCGGAGCTGCTGCATATCATCGGTCTGGAAGAGGTGAAGGATAAGGGAAAGAAGCTGATCCGGCGCAAGGGGACGGGTACACGAAATGATGGATCATTACTGGAGAACACGATCTCTGTTTTGGTCAGCCAGCGGGTATTGGAGAACCTGGAGAATCTCGACCGGTTCGGCGCCGACGATGAAGAACGGCTCTTCAGCATAAGTCTGGAGCTTTGTATTACTTGGTTGGACCGGATCCTTTTTCTCAAACTCCTGGAAGGGCAACTTATCGCCCATCATCGGGGCGACCGGAGCCGAGCATTTCTTAACAGCCGGATGATTCAAGGTTTTGACGGATTGCAGGAGCTGTTTTTCGAGGTTCTGGCCATCCGTCCGGACCAGCGAAACGCCGAGGTTCATGCACGCTACGGCGCCATTCCCTATCTTAACAGCTCTCTTTTTGAACCCGGCGAACTGGAGCGAAAAGCCGTTCATATTTCCAGTCTCAAGGAACGGAAGGAGCTGCCTCTCCATGCCGCAACGGTCCTGAAGGGGAGCAACGGCAAACGTCTCACCGGCGACAAGGGGGTTCTTCCCTATCTGTTCGAGTTTCTCGACGCCTACGATTTTGCCGCCGAAGGGAATGCCGAGATTCAGGAAGAGAACAAGAGCATCATCAGCGCCGCTGTGCTGGGGCTGATCTTCGAGAAGATAAACGGCTACAAGGACGGTTCCTTCTTCACCCCCGGCTTCATCACCATGTATATCTGTCGCGAGACCATTCGGCGGGGGGTGGTGGCGAAATTTCGTGAATCCGACATTCCCGGTCTGGCCAAGGTGACGGATTTCGCCGATCTCAAGGACCGTCTGGATCGGACCGACCGGGATCTCCGGAAAAAAAGCAACGAGATTATCAACTCCCTCCGGCTCTGCGATCCCGCCGTGGGCTCCGGTCACTTCCTGGTCTCGGCCTTGAACGAAATCATCGCCATCAAGAGCGAACTGGGTGTCCTCTGTTATCGGGACAACGGCGACCGGGTCAAGGAGTACCGGGTAACCGTTGATCAGGACGAGCTCATCGTCATCGACAAGGATGATGACAAGCTGTTCGAGTACGTTCTGAATCAAAACGGCCGCCCCTACGAAGAGCAGCAGCGGCTTCAGGAAACCCTTTTTCACGAAAAGCAGACGGTCATCGAGCAGTGTCTCTTCGGCGTGGATATCAATCCCAAGTCCGTCTCCATCTGTCGTCTCCGACTCTGGATTGAGCTGCTGAAAAGCGCCTACTACCGCGCCTCTCCCCAACTCTCCCCCGCTGGGTGGGAACTGGAGACCCTCCCCAATATCGACATCAACATCAAGTGCGGCAACTCACTGGTCAACCGGTTTTCCCTTCGAGACGACAAGGAGACCCTGGAACGGTATGCCCCGGCGGAGCGCCAGAAGCTCAGGACTCTGACGTCTCGCTATCGGGAAAAGGTCTGGGCCTACAAACTGGGGAGCGATGGTCCCAGCAACAAGGCGGTTCTCCGTCGGGAAATCCAACGGCTCAAGGAGCAGTGGAGCAGCTTCTCCGATCCGGCCGATGGGTATATGCGGGAGCTTCGCCGGATTAAAAATGAGCTCGCCCAGGAAATTTTCGTCTTTGACAATACGGGTTTGACCCGGCGGCAGGAGTTGCATCAAAAGGCCGAAGAGCTGGAGCGAAAGATTGAGGAGCGGCAGCGGACGGTTTACGCCAACGCCTTCGAATGGCGCTTCGAGTTTCCCGAAGTTCTGGATGATGACGGACGGTTTGTCGGTTTCGACATGGTCATCGGCAATCCCCCCTATATCCGGCATGAAGCCATCAAGGCGCAAAAAGAGATCTATGCCGAGCGGTTCGGTGACTTTTTCTGCGGCACGGCGGATCTGTATACCTATTTCTTCAAGGCCGGTCTGGAGATTCTGAAGCCTAAGGGCGCCCTCTGTTATATCGCCCCCAACAAATTCATGCGAGCCGGTTACGGCAGGAAAACCCGCGAGCTCCTCACCACCCGTGCGACCCCGCTCCTGATACTCGATTTCGGAGATCTCTCCATCTTCGACGAGGCAACCACTTATCCGTCCATCGTGCTGGTGGAGAACGCACCTCCCCAAACCTTCCAGGTAAAAGGACGCAAAATGAACTCCTCCCCCCAGCGGGGGGAGGTTGGGAGGGGGGAGATCCTCGTCGCCACTTTTACCGACCCGGAACAGCTCAAGAATCCGGCGGATACCGTCGCCGCCGTCGGTTTCACCATGCCGCTTGTCTCCCTGTCCACCGAAGGCTGGACTCTGGAACGGCCGGACGTGCTGGAGCTCATGGCTAAACTACGCAAGGCCGGAACACCAATGGGGGAGTATGTCGACGGGAAGTTCTACTACGGCATCAAGACCGGCCTGAACGAGGCGTTCGTCATCGACGAGGCCACCCGGCAGCGGCTCATTGCCGAAGATCCGAACTGCGCCGAGATCATCAAACCGTGGCTCCGGGGACGTGACCTCAAGAAGTGGCGGACGGAATGGGCGAATCTATATCTTATTTTCACCCGACGTGGCACGAATATCGAGATCTATCCCGCCATCAAGCGCCACCTGGAACAGTTCAGGGCTGATTTAGAGCCGAAATCTTCGGAAAATCAGGAGAACGGTCGTAAGCCCGGGCCATACAAGTGGTTTGAAATTCAGGATAACATCGCGTATTTCCGTGAATTCGAGAAAGTGAAGATAGTATTTCCCGACATAGCACAAGAATCAAAATTTGCGTGGGACGAGAGCAACTCTTTTCTTGGGAATACAGCATATATACTGCCAACTTCTGAAAAATGGATTTTAGGACTGCTCAACTCGCGGCTTGTCTGGTGGTTCTATTTGAATATAAGTTCAACTATACGTGGTGGTTTTGTTCGATTCATAGCCCAATACATGGAACAACTCCCCATCCCGCCCGCCACCGATGAACAGAAGGTAGCCATTGAAGTGCTGGTTCAGAAGATCGTAGGGGCGAACGGCGTTCGCCCCGATTCCGAGGCCATGTCAACGGCGGGCGCATGGGGCGTATGCCATGCGCCCCGACAGGAAACCGTCCGTCCCCTGAGCGAAGTCGAAGGGAACATCCCCGCTCTCGAAGCCGAAATAGATCGACTCGTTTACGCCCTGTACGGCCTGACGGATGATGAGATTGCCGTGGTGGAGGGGAAAAAATGACCTTGACCATAAGAACCTCTATCTCAGCACTATCGGCCTTGAGGACGTGATTCATCCGCTGGCTGGTAATCTCGTTTTTGCTTAACTAGGAAACGGAAAAAAATGGTAACATGCTGAAATCAAATGGCATGTTTGCTTAACTGGGAAACGGAAAAGTGTTATTTACAGGGTGAAGTATGAAGAAAACCCCCGACCATGGAAGTCGTAGGCAGCTTTCTCCTCCGAAAGAGGATAATGGGCTTGCGCCACTGGTTACCGAGCTTCGCGGACTCATCCACTCCGCTCGCCACGCCGTCGCCACTAAGGTTAACACCCTGCAGGTGCGGACTAATTTCGAGATCGGTCGGCGGATTGTGGAGCAAGAACAGAAGGGGGCGGAGCGGGCGGAGTATGGCAAGGAGTTGCTGAAAGAGCTTTCCGTGAGGCTGTCCGCAGAGTTTGGGAACGGTTTCTCTCCAACCAATTTACGTCTGATTCGACAATTTTTTCTTGAATATCGGGAAAGGATTGGTCAGACCCCGACTGACCATTTCCCTGCCACGCCAATTTGTCAGACAGTGTCTGATAAATTCGGGACAATTGTGCAAACACCGCCTGGGAAGTCCGGCAAGCCACTTTTTACGCTCAGTTGGTCCCATTATGTCCTCCTGCTCACCATCAAAAACCTAGAGGAACGCAGTTTCTATGAAATTGAAGCTTTTCAGTCGGATTGGTCTTTCCGTGAGCTGAAACGCCAAGTTGGGTCTTGCCTCTACGAACGCCTCGCTTTCAGCAAAGACAAGGAAGGTGTCCGGCAACTCGCCGGCGAAGGGCAGATTATCGTCACGGCTGCGGATATCCTCAAGGAACCGTATGTCCTGGAATTTCTTGGTCTCGACGAGAAGTCCGGCTACTCCGAGTCCGACCTGGAAAGCGCCATCATCGACCGGCTTGAACAGTTTCTGCTGGAGTTGGGCAAGGGTTTTCTCTTCGAGGCCCGCCAGAAACGGTTCACCTTTGATGAGGACCATTTCTTCGTCGATCTGGTCTTTTACAACCGTCTGCTCCGCTGTTATGTGCTCATTGATCTTAAACTGGAAAAGCTCAGCCATCAGGACCTGGGGCAGATGCAGATGTATGTGAACTATTTCGACCGCTACGTGAAGACCCCCGAAGAAAACCCCACTATCGGCATCCTTCTTTGCAAGAGGAAAAAAGATGCCATTGTCGAACTGACCCTGCCGGCTGACGCCAACATTCATGCACGGGAGTACAGTCTTTATCTGCCGTCCAAGGAACTGTTGCAACAGAAGCTGGTTGAGTGGGTGAGGGAAGAGGAGGTGGCCTATGGAGCCGGGAGCAGACCATGAACCGTAACGATTTTTATGCCGAATTCCGGACACTCTTTGCCGTCGCGGCGGGGGGAGACGCGGATCTTATCGTCTTTCTCGGGCGCAGGGGGTTCGTTTACCCGTCCCGCTCCGCCACCAATCTTCGGCTTCTGGCCGAAAGTCTTCCCGGCCAAAATATTGCAGGTGTGGCCTACGCGGCGCTCTTTACCGCACTCCCCGATCTGGCTCTGAACGGTCTGGAACGGATCAGTTCGGTGGTTCAACGTGACGAGCTTCTGGCCATCTGCGCCCACAGGGCGCGTTTCGTGCAACTGCTGACCCTCTGCGGCTCTTCGCCGTTTCTCACCAATATCGTCTGCCGCGATGCCGGCTACTTCCGGGCGCTCTTTACCAACCGGCAGATCGAGATCCGCCGGAGTGAAGCAGAGAGCATGGCCGCTCTGCGGGAATTTATCGGCGACGAGACGGGCTACCAAGGGACACTTCCTCTCCTGCGGCAGTTCAAATATCACGAAATACTCAGGATCGCCACCCGTGACCTGAATAATCTCGCCCCGCTGGAAGAGGTGACCCTGGAGCTTACCTCCCTGGCCGCCTCCTGCCTCCAGATCGCCTACGAAGCGGCCCGCCGGAAGCTGGTCGAGGAGCATGGCCGACCGATGATGAGCTCTCCTCACGGGGAACGGGAAGCGGATCTGACGGTTCTCGGCATGGGTAAGTTCGGGGGGAGGGAGCTGAATTTTTCCTCGGATATCGACCTGATCTACTTCTACAGCTCCGACGAGGGAGAAACGACGGGTGTCCCGGGGAGCCACGGGGGAGGGAAGGGGAAGATCTCACTGCACGCTTTTTTCGTCAAGCTGGGTGAATTGATCTCCCGGGCCATATCCCAGGTGACCGCCGACGGTTATGTCTTCCGGGTGGACATGGGGCTCCGTCCCGAGGGGAAAAGCGGCGACATGGCCATCTCCCAGCGCTCCGCCGAGGTTTATTACGAGGCGTGGGGGCAGTCGTGGGAGCGAACCGCCATGCTGAAGGCTCGGCCGGTGGCGGGAGATCTCGTTCTTGGCGAGGCGATCCTCAAGTTTCTGGAGCCCTTCATTTATCGGAAATATCATGATTTCAACATGATTGAAGACATGAAGGTGATGAAGCAGAAGATCAACGCCTCCCTGGCCCGGGAGCGAGAGGGGGAGCTGAATATCAAGCTGGGGCGCGGCGGTATCCGGGAGGTGGAATTTTTCATCCAGTCGCTGCAACTGGTCTACGCGGGAAGAAATCCCGTCATCCGTGAACGGAGCACACTGAAGGCGCTGGAGAAGCTGAAGGACGCCCGACTCATCACCGGGGAAGAGTGTGACGCCCTCCGGGACGCCTACCGGTTTCTCCGCACCGTGGAACACCGGATACAGGTCGTGCAGGAGCGACAGACGCATAACCTCCCCACCCGGGAGGAAGAGTTCCGGGCGCTGGCTCGCCGCTGCGGTTTTCTCAGGGAGAACGGGGAGCTCAAGTTCAGGGAGACTCTCGCCGCGCATCGGGATCGGGTCTTTGGGATGTACGGCAAGCTCTTTCACGGGGGGGCGCAGGAGGCGCAGGATGAGGTCAGCTCCGAAGTCAAGCGGTTACTGGATCATCGCGCCGACCCGGAGCTGATCAAGGAGCTGCTGGCCGAGCGGCGATTTGTCCAGCTGGACCGGGCCTATGACAGTCTTGTGGTGCTCCGTGATGGCCCTCCCCGGGCTCGTCTCACCGAGCGGGCTCGCCGAACCCTGGAAAAGATCGCCCCGTTCTTCCTGCAGTATCTGCTGGAGTCCCCCGACCAGGAGATGGCGCTGGGGAACCTGGAGCGGTTTCTGGTGGCGGTGGGGTCGAGATCGACTCTCTACGCGCTCCTTGCGGAGAGTCGCGAAACGCTGAAGCTTCTGGTATCCCTCTTCGGCATCTCCGAGTTTCTTTCCAAGATCCTCATCGGCAATCCGGCGCTTCTGGACAGCATGGTCACTCGCTCCTCCACCACCGGGTTCGTGAAGGATCGGGAAGAGATGGGGGCCGAGATCGCCCTGCTCCTTGACCAGGCCGACGACATCGAGGAGCGGCTGGATGCGCTTCGGCGCTATCGGCACGAGGAGTTTCTCCGGATCGGTCTCAACGACATACATGGTAATCTGGGCCAATCGGAGATCACTCGCCAGCTTACCACCTTGGCCGATGTGCTTCTCTTTGCCGCCTACAGCATGGCGAAAAAAGAGCTTACCCGCCACGGCATCCCCACCTGTGACCGGAGCGGCGGTATCCGGGAGGCGAGTCTGGCTGTTATCGCCCTGGGGAAAATGGGCGGGGACGAGCTAAACTACCATTCAGACCTGGATATCATCTATATCTATGATCATCAGGGAACCACCGACGGAGAAAAACCGATCACCAACCATGAATATTTCGCCAAACTGGGCCAGAAGATTATCTCCATCCTCTCCACCCAGACACGGGAAGGGTATGTCTACAAGATCGATACCCGACTCCGTCCTTCGGGTAATGCCGGACCGTTGGTGACCTCCCTGGAGTCGTTCAGAAGCTACCATGCCCATGAAGCTCAAGTCTGGGAGAGACAGGCTCTAACCAAGGCTCGCGTTGTCATTGGTCGGCCGGAATTGAAGGGAGAGCTGGAAAAGATTATCACCGCCACTGTTTACGGCGCCACTGTCGGCGACGAGGAACGTCGGGAAATCCGCCGCCTTCGGATGCGGATGGAAAACGAGCTGGCCAGGGAGTCCAAGGGGAGTTACAACATCAAGACCGGCCGGGGAGGGATCGTGGATGTGGAGTTCATCGTCCAGTACCTCCAGTTGAAATTCGGCCGCGACTACGAAGCCATCCGCTCCACCTCCACCGTGGCGGCGCTGAAGGCGATCCGGACAGCTCGACTTCTGGCCGACAGCGATGCCGAAACAGTTCTTAGCGGGTACAAGTTTCTGAGGCGACTGGAGAACCGGCTCCGGATTATCCATGATTACTCCATGAACGATCTGAGCGGTTCGCGGGAATATCTGGATAAACTGGCCCGCCAATTGGGGTATGACCCGAAACTCCGTCACCCCGGCGAGCTCTTCATGGCCGAGTACGGGAAAAACACCTCAGCCATCCGTGACTGTTTTTACCGGGTGTTCGGAGAAGAGTAACTTAAACCGAAGGGGAATTGTGTGATGCGAATAGTCATAAAAAATAGTACGTTCGGCCAAAAACTCATAGGTGGATTTCTGATTGTGGCGTTTTTCGCCGCCATTGTGGGTGGGGTGGGGATTTACAATATCAGGGCCATGGACAAGGCCGACACCAAGCTCTATGAGAAGTTCACGGTTCCCATCGGTCAGTTGCAGGAGATGATTTCGTCCTATTTTCTCATCCGCCTCGCCTTGCAGGAGTTGCAGTATGAAACGGATGGGGTGAAAAAACAGGAGGAGGTGAACCGGGCTTGTGAACTGCTGAACACCATCGATCAGGACGCCATTGAGTTTGACAAGACGATTCTTACCAAGGAGGGACGCGAACATTTCAGGGAGTTCACCGACGTTTGGAAATTGTACAAAGTCGATCTGGTCGAGGCGATCCGAATGGGGGATCAGGGGAACCGCAAGGGGTTAGCGCTCCTGCAGTCGGGAGTCATGGCCCAAAACGGCGCCAGAGCCTTCGAGGTGCTCGTGGAGCAGGTGAGCTCCAAGATCAGACAGGCCAAGCGGAGCTCCGAAGAAAACAACGTCCTGTCAAAAAACGCCACCGTGCTCATGTGTCTGTTCACCATGATGGCGATTCTTCTGGGGGTTTGTCTCGGCGGGATCATCACCCGGGGGATCAGGCGACAACTTGGGGGGGAGCCGGCCGATGTGGCCGAACTGGCGGGAAAAGTCGCCAGGGGGGATCTCTCCACCATAATCGATACCACGGGGAAGGATCCCCAGAGCATCATCGTGGCCATGCAGAGGATGACCGAGGCCATCAGGGCTTTGGTGGCCGATGCCGGGACTCTGACCCAGGCGGCGATGGCGGGCAATCTGGACACCAGGGCCGATGCGACCAAGCATCGGGGGGATTTTCGTGATCTGGTGGTGGGAATCAACAATATCGTGAACAATATCGTGAAACCGTTGAGAGTGACCACAGCCCTTCTCAATGAAGAAGTGGCGCAACGGCGCATTGATCAGGAACTATTGCAGGATCATCAACTTCAGCTGGAATCTCTCAACCTGCAACTGGAAGAGCGGGTTGCCGATGAAGTGCTCAAAAACAGGGAGCTGGATCGGGTTTTGATGCAGAGCGAGAAGATGGCTTCCATCGGTCAATTGGCGGCCGGCGTGGCTCATGAGATCAACAATCCCATGGGTTTCATCTCCAGCAATTTGCGTACTCTTGCCGATTACCTGGGATTGATTATCAAATATGATCGGATCAGGCAGGGATATGATGACAGGGAGTTGACGGAGGGTAGCCGGATATTACTTGCCAATTGCCGCAATTCGTTGGACATCGATACTATTTTTGCGGACGGAACCGATCTCATCGAGGAGTCGCTGGTTGGTGCGCAGCGAGTCACAAAAATAGTATTGGACCTGAAAAACTTTTCAAGGGTGGATGCGCCTGATTATGAGCTGACGACACTGGACGCCTGCCTGGAGAGCGCCTTGACCATCTGTTTCAACGAATTGAAATATGTGGCCACCATACGAAAAATGTATGAGCCGTTGCCGGTGATTCTCTGCCACCCCGGCCAACTGAATCAAGTCTTTCTGAACCTCCTGATCAATGCCGGGCAGGCCATTGTTACCCCCCCCGGTGAAATAACCCTGAAGTGTTGGCATGACGGCGACTCCGTGTATGCCTCGGTGAGCGACACCGGACAAGGAATCTCCGACGAGATTCGGAGCCAGATTTTTAACCCGTTTTTCACCACCAAGGATGTGGGGAAGGGGACCGGGCTGGGACTCAGTATCTCCTATGAAATCATCAAGAGACAGCAGGGGGAAATTCTGGTGGAGAGCGCGTCCGGCCAGGGAACAACCTTTACCGTCAGGCTTCCCCGCACGACGAAAATCTGAGTGGTGGTGCAGGAGAGTGGGAAAACCTTTTCACCGCAAAGACGCAACGTACGCAAAGGAACCGCAAAGAAAAGATAAGCCGCAGGATGCTCCGGTCACTGGTGCACACCCTGCGGCCATTATTTTGCATACGCACGTATGGCATTCTACCCTTTCGCCGATGAAACAGGGCGAACGCCGTTCGCCCCTACAAAAGGTCGGAGATCAGAAGCTGTAGCTGACCTTGCTGGCCAGGATGTACGAATCCTTTTTGGCGCCACCGATGTTTTCGATGACTTCGTAGTTCCCGTTGATGTAATGCCCCTCGACCTTGAACACCACGTTGGGGACCGGGTCGAAGCGGAGTGTCAAGGCCGTGTCCTTCCACCACATGTTGTAGGGCTGAGCAAGCCAAAAGTCGTTGTGAGTGGAACCGTCACGGTGGTGTCGATCAGCGTAGACTTCATGGTAAAAACTCCCCATTTCGAACCAGTCATTGAAGCGGTAGGTGGCCATGATGACCCAGGAGTCGGTGGCTTGCTTTGAATTTAATGCGCCTGTAGTCCCGTTGGAATAGGTGGAGCTGGTGCTCAGCGTGTAGTCGTCAAGTTCATACTCGCCGGAGAGGATCAGATCGTTCAGCGTGTATTCCAGGGAGAAGATGTAGCGGTGGAGATTGTCGTACTTCCAGGTTGCGGTCCCGGTGAAATGGTCGGTATTTACTCCATCGGCATTTGGTACTGCATGGTCCAGCACGTTTGCTGTTCCACTGAGCGATGTATGAAGACCGGTGGCCAGGGCGCGGAGACCGGAAACGGGGGTCCGCCATTCCAGGCTGTGGGCGATGGAGGTGGTGGAATTGATGTCGGTGATGTTCAGGGTGTCGGACGAACCACCCAGCATCCCACCAATTTCCTTGGCGAAGCCGCCGTCGGAGACCGCGGGGACGGCGCCGACTTCTACCTGATAGTTCAGTGTCCCCGCATTCCCCATGGGGATGGAGCCGTAGATCCCGCCACCCAGGATGGCCACCAGGGAATCCCGCTCATAATCGAAATACGCCTGCTGGGGGAGGAAGATGAAGGTCCTCAGTGCGTCATTATCCCTGGCCTCGTTGTAGAGCCCCAGGGGTATCTTCACCTTCCCTGCCCGGAACCCGAGCCAATCCTTGAAACGATAGTCGCCGTAGGCCCAGTCGATGGTGATCTTGTCCCGGCCGTAGTTACCCCGGTCGAAGGCGGACAACTGCAGCCCCAGATGCAGATCCGGGGAGATCTCCTTGGTGAAATTGATGCCGAAGTCGTTGAAGTTGAACGACCCCTTGCCGCTGTTGCTCACGGGGAAGTTGTTCTGGCCCGGGGTCTTGATGAACCCCTGGGAGATGAATCCGTGAATGTCAACCCCGCCCAGGTCCACTGCCCCGGCTGTTGTGGAAAAAGCCGTAAGTCCCACTGCGCAGAGTGTTATCGCTGCTAAAATATTCTTCATGTATTATCCTCCTACTTGATGGAAATTGTTTTGACCGAACCGACGGCCTGTCCGGCAGCCACGTAGCCGATGGCGCCGGCTTGGCTCGCCACGAAATCAACCAGTTTCCCCGCCTCGTCAAAGGCCTTGGGGGCCGCGGCTTTGCCGGTGAAAATCAGTTTCTTCCAGTAACTGTCAAATTGGGAGGGTGTTTTCCCCACGACGGTTTGCAGAAAGGCCTTGTGGGCCGCTCCTTCATCCAGGGTGACGATCTTGATCGGCTTGCCGTCATCCCATTTCGTTTTTTCTCCCAGGAAAATCGACTGAAGTTCCCCCTTGCTGAGAGAGCCGGCCGAGACACCCTTGTTCGCCACAATCACAAAGTCGGCTGCCGCCGCCGGTGCGGAAAACCCCATCATGAGCGAGCCTGTCATAAGGGTTCCCGTGAAGCAGTTGCGTAGTACCCGGATAATAGTCATATGATACCCCTTTGGTGTAATGTACGTTTTCGCGAAGCAGACATCAGGTTCAGCGCAGATACATGGCAGGCCTCCTTTTCTCCGAACTCCTTGATCCCGAGTCGTCGGTCTTGAAGAAGGTTACACTGCTCTGGAGCTGCTCCGCCTGAGCAGAGAGCTGTTCGGAGGTGGAGGCCATCTCCTCCGCCGCCGAGGCGTTCTGCTGGGTAATCTGATCCAGCTGCTGGATCGCCTTGTTGATCTGCACGGCGCCGCTGTCCTGTTCCCGGCAGGCGGCGTTGATCTCCTGCACCAGTTCCGCGGTTCTTTGGATTTCCGGGACGATCCTGGACAGCATTGACCCGGCTCGTTCCGCCACCTCCACGCTGGAGGTGGAGAGTTCGGAGATCTCCTGGGCCGCCTGCTGACTTCGTTCCGCCAGCTTGCGCACCTCCGAGGCGACCACGGCGAACCCTTTGCCGTGCTCCCCGGCCCGGGCCGCCTCAATGGCGGCGTTCAGGGCAAGCATGTTGGTCTGCCTGGCAATCTCCTCGATGATGGTGATCTTCCCGGCAATCTCCCGCATGGCCGCCACGGTTTCAGTTACCGCCGACCCGCCGTCCCTGGCGTCGTCCGCCGCCATCAAGGCGATCTTTTCGGTTTCCCGGGCGTTGTCGGCGTTCTGCCGGATATTGGCGGTCATCTGTTCCACGCTGGAAGATGCTTCCTCGGCTGCCGCCGCCTGCTCGTTGGCGCCATTGGAGAGGTCATCGGCCCCGGAACTCATCTCACGGGAGCCGGCAGCCACGTTGTCAGCCGCGCTCTTCACATCCTTGACCACCTTGGTAAGCTGGCTCACCATGGTGACCAGCGCCTTCATCAGTTCATCCTTGCTTGACCGCTCCCGCAGGTTGACCATCAGGTTACCCGAGGCGATCTCCCCTGCACCGGCGGTGATCTGGTTCAGGGCGGAGATGAGTTCGTTGAGGCTTCGGACGATGTCGAACTGGAGATGGTACCGGTCGGTGATCACCGGCGGCATATCCCCCAGGGAAATTCGCTTGATATAATCGGTGCTGAGGGCAAGCGGCGTGACGATGCCGGTCATGGTGTCGTTGATCCCCGCCACCAGGGTGCGCCACGCCCCCACGAACAGCGTGGCATCGGCGCGATGGTTGAGATCCCCCCCCGCGGCAGCCTTGATAATCATATCAGTTTCGGATAACAGATTGTGGGAAGTTTTGAGGAGTCCGTTCAGGTTATTTTTGATGAGGTTGTACTGTCCCTGGGAGTTGTCGACGATGAGGGGGGGGAGATCCCCCTGGGCGATCCGTTGCAGATAGCCGGCGGTGCTCATGAGCGGACCGACGATGTTGGAGATGGTGTCGTTGACCCCCACAACCAGGGTGCGCCACTCCCCCACGAAACGGTCGGCGTCGGCTCGCAGGTTCAGGTCACCAACCGCGGCGGCGGTGATGACAACGTCGATTTCCCGGTGGAGAGCGTGCATGGTTCCCAGCAGGGCGTTGATATTGTTCTTGGTGCTGTCGTACTCGCCATGATATACGCCGTCCATGAGCGGGGGGATTTCTCCCCTGGCCACCTGGTCCACGTAGGATGCGGTGAGCCTCAAGGGGGTGACGATGTTGGTGACGATGGTGTTTATCCCCTCCACCAGTTGCCGCCAGCTGCCGATAAAGAGATTTTTGTCGGCCCGCTGATCCAGGTTCCCCTCCGCCGCGGCCCGGACGACTCGACCTGCCTCACCCAGGAGGTTGTTCATGATATCGATGCAGCCGTTGAGATTATTTTTAACCTCGTTGAAGTCGCCGTTGTAGTTGTCGGTGATCCGTGGCGGGATCTCCCCCTGGGCGATCCGGTCCACATACTGAGCCGCCATGTTCAGGGGGCCGATGACCGCATCCAGGGTATCGTTGAAGCCGATGACGATCTTCTTGAAATCTCCCTGATGGCGGGAAGCGTCGGTTCTGGAGGCCAACTTCCCTTCCACGGCGCCCAAGGCCAATTGGTGGGCGTCGTCGATGAGGAGGGTGATGTTGCTTATGCAGTAGTTGAGATTAAGTTTGATCTCGTTGAAGTCGCCATAGTAGCTGTCGGTGATCTTTGCCGGGATATCTCCCTTGGCGATCCGGTTCACATATTCCGCAGCCATATTCAGGGGGCCTATGACCGCATCCAGGGTGTCGTTGAAACCACCCACGATCTTTTTGAAGTCTCCATGATGCCGGGTAGCATCGGCCCGGGTGGCCAGTTTCCCCGCCATGGTGGCCTGGACCAACATGTGGGAGTCGGCCACCAGGAGATTGACGGCGTCGATGCAGATATTGACGTTGTTCTTGATCTCGTTGAAGTCGCCGCTGTAGGTTTCGGTGATCTTTGCCGGGATATCCCCCTGGGCGATCCGGTTCATGCAGACGGAGACGACCTGCAGCGGATCGGTAAGCCGATCCAGGATCTGGTTGACGGCGTTTATCATCCTGCTGTTATAGCCGTTGTACTTGGTGGCATCGGCGCGCAGGGTGAGATTTCCCTGCAGGGCGGCGCCAAGGAGGAGCTCCAGGTCTTCGCCCCGCATGGTTACCGCGGCAAGAACCGCCTTGAGGCCGTGCTTGATTCGGCCATAGTCCCCCAGGTACTCCTCGGTGATCTCGGCGGGGGCGATCCCTTCTCCGAAATTGTACAGGGCGTCGGCGGCCACATTCAGGGGGCCGATGACCGTATCCAGAGTGTCGTTGATGCCGGTGACGATGTGGCGGAACTCTCCCTGATGACGGGACGCCTCCGCCCGGACGGAGAGTCGGCCTGAGCGCGCCGCCTGAGCCAGGAGCGCCGTGTCGGTGACCAGGAGGGTGACGTTGCTTATGCAGCTGTTGAGATTGAGCTTTATGGCGTTGAAATCCCCTTGGTAGGCGTCGGTGATCCTGGGGGGAATATCTCCCTTGGAGATTCGATCCACATACTCGGCGGCCACGTTCAGGGGGCCGATAACCGCGTCCAGGGTCTCGTTAAACCCGGCCACCAGATCATGGAACTCCCCCTGATGTTTGCCGGCGTCGGCTCGGGTCGCCAAGTTTCCCGCCTTTGCCGCCTGGGTCAGAGCCCCGGCGTCGGCCATCAGGGCTTTGATGGCGTCGGACATCTTTTTCATGGCGATGATGATGCTCCTGGGGTCTTTCCCAGCTGTGTCGATGACCGTGGAGAGATCTCCCTGGGCGACCTTGCCGGCCAGTTCGGCCACATCATCCGGTTCACCCCCCAATTGCCGTTTGACTCCCCGGGTGATGATCCAGCCGAGCATGAGCCCCAGAATAATCGCCGCCAGGGTAAAGAGGGACATGATCACCGTGGAGCTGTTGGAGAGGACGATGTTTTCGCCGGAACTCCGTTTGGCCTGCTTGATCTTGGAGCTTACCTGTTCCACCAGCGCGTCCAGGGCGATGCTCCCCTTTTGAGCGATTTCCCCCTTCAGGAGAACCGATAACTCCTTGCCGTTCCCCTCTTCCCCTAACGTGATAGCCTTTTCCAGTACCCCCTTGTTCACTTTCCAGGAATCGGTGAATTCCTTGAAATGTTCACGTCCTTCCTTGGTGAGAATGGTCTTGGGAAACTCCACGGTATCCTGATCCATGGTATCCAGGAGCTCGCGGATTTTCGCCACCTGCTCCTTTTTTTTCGCGGCGTCCGGTTCGTCCAGCAGTTCCTGCAGGGAGAGACGGATGAGCAGGTATGACGAAATCATCTCCTGCAGTTGGCCGATGGGAACGGTGAATTTTTCATAGAGTTTGGTGTCGGCCTTCTCGATTGTCTTGATGTTAAGGATTCCTACTCCACCCACAATGGCGGTTAAAAAACCGACAATAAGAAATCCGCCTACGAGTTTTTGGCCGAATGTTATCTTTTTCATGGTCGTTCTCCCGGCGTTTCATGTAACTAAAATGTGTCGATTCGCAGTTTTTTGTGTGATTTTGAAAGTCTCATCCCGATGACTAAATTCGGGCGGAATAGTTTATTTCCAAACGGCATAACATAGCAGCTATTTCGTTGATTTGGAACAAAAAATTACAGCTCCGGCTCTGTTCTGTTCCGTCTCGCGCGGCGCATGTTGGTCGGGACTATTTCAGAGATAAATTACTAAAGAGAGTTACGCATATTTCTGTTTCGCCATGAGCCGTAACGGAAATTCGCAGCAGGGCGGCTTGCCTCCCCATCCGGTCTGTCCAAAACGGGACACTTCGCCGTCATCCGCGGGATACTTTCTTGATGGATAGCCAGAAACGTGCCAAGGAGAGCAGCACGGTTTTCCAATGAGTTACAAAGGGGAGTTCGGACATGTTGTCCCGTGAGAGACATGTTGTCCCGTAAGGGACAATGGGTGGGAGGGTTGGAGAGGGTAAAATCCCGGAGTTCCGAGACAACGAGCGTAATGTGACAAAGTAGGACCAAGGAGAGCAGGGAAGACCTTTTCGATTGCGTTTGCATTCCGGAGCTTATTTTTATACAGTGAGGAAAGATAGTGCAAACAAAATGGCTTACTTATTGAAGCCATGGGAGCATGTATGTCATTCAATCATTTCGACGATCAGGGGCGGGCGATCATGGTGGATATCAGCGCCAAGCTTCCCACCCTCCGGACGGCGGTGGCCGAGGCTCTGGTGTCGCTGAAGCCGGAAACGCTTCTTGCCATCCTGGAAGGGGGGGTCACCAAGGGGGATGTACTGGGTGTGGCGCGATTGGCCGGAATCGCCGCGGCCAAAAAAACGCCCGAGCTGATCCCTTTGTCTCACCCCCTGGCCATCCACCATGCCGCCATCGATTTCGAGACCGATTCAGAGAGCGGAACGATCCGGATCAGGAGCACGGTGAGGGCGCTGGAACGAACGGGAATGGAGATGGAGGCGATGGTTTCCGCCTCGGTGGCGGCGCTGACGATCTACGACATGTGCAAGGGAACCGAGAAGGGAATCACCATCGGCCCGGTCAGGCTCCTGTTCAAGGAGGGGGGGAAAAGCGGGACGTATAAGAGCGATTGAACTACGGAGGCATGGAGAGACCGAGAACTTAAGAATAAACCCATAACCTTTGAACCGCAAAGACGCAAAGTACGCGAAGAAAGCAGAGAGTAACAACAAAAACCGGATTCTATTTTTGCTTTACCCCCCAGTAGGTTTTCCGTTGCGTACTTTGCGTCTTTGCGGTGAAAAGTTTTTGTTTTAGGGAGATGAGATCATGAAAGCAGCAATACTGACATTGAGCGACAAGGGAGCACGGGGTGAACGGGTGGACCGTAGTGGACCGGCCCTGGAAAAATGGCTGGGGGAGCGGGGAGTCACGGTGCTCCACACCGAACTGGTCCCCGACGAGCTGGATATCATCTATGTGAAGCTGGAGGGATGGGCGGACAGCGGCCTCTTCGATCTGATCCTGACCACCGGCGGCACCGGGGTCTCCCCCCGGGACGTAACGCCGGACGCCACACGTAGGATCGTGGAGGTGGAGATTCCCGGCTTCGGCGAGACCATGCGGCGGGCCGGCATGGAGAAGACCCCCCATGCCATGATCTCCCGGGCCATCGCCGGGATCAGAAACCGGACCCTCATCATCAACCTCCCCGGGAGTCCCGGCGGCGCGGTGGAAAATCTGGAAGCTGTCTGGTCGGCGATCCCCCACGCCGTGGCCAAGATCCAGGGGGATAAAAGTGACTGCGTCAAGCCGGAGTAATTATTCAGGTGTGTGGATTTCTTGATCTATATTGTCATTCTGAGCAAAGCGAAGAATCTGCTTCTGTTTTTACAAGCAGATCCTTCGCTACGCTCAGGATGACAAGCAAGATTCGATTTCCGTTGTCACCAAACCGTTCGCCGTGGTAAACAATCCGGCTGACTATCAAACGTTTACGAGGAACCGATGATCCACCTTTCCAATATCACCCGACAACATGGGAGTCAGGTGCTCTTTCGAGATGCCGGCTTTCAGATCCTTCCCGGCACTCGCACCGGCCTCGTGGGGCCCAATGGCGCCGGGAAGACCACACTTTTCAGGATCATCACCGGGGAAGAGGAGGTGGACGCGGGGGAGATCATCCGCGCCAAGCGGACCACCGTGGGCTATTTCTCCCAGGATGTGGGAGATATGTCCGGTCGGTCGGCCCTGGACGAGGTTATGGCCGGTTCGGGCGATACGGTGCGGCTGGGTGGTGAGCTGAAGGAGATGGAGAGAGCCATGGGTGAGCCCATGTCCGACAATGCCATGGCCGACCTCCTGGAGCGGTATGGCTCGGTCATGGAGGAGTACGAGCACAAGGGGGGGTATGACCTGGATTCCCGGGCTCAGAGTGTGCTCACCGGCCTTGGCATCGGACCGGACCGGTTCAACCATCCGGTGGAGAGTTTCAGCGGCGGCTGGAAGATGCGGATCGCCCTGGCGAAGATCCTGACCCTGAAGCCCGACGTCCTTCTCCTGGACGAGCCCACCAACCACCTGGACGTGGAGTCCATCATCTGGCTGGAGGAGTGGCTGGCCTCCACCTTTGACGGGGCGCTTCTCATGACGAGCCACGACCGTGACTTTATGAATCGGGTGGTGGGAAGGATCACCGAGGTGGCCAACAAGAGTATCACCACCTACGGCGGCGACTATGACTTCTATGAGCGGGAACGGGATATCCGCCGCGACCAGCTCCTGGCCAGTCATAAGCGGCAGCAGGAGATGCTCTCCAAGGAGGAGGAGTTCATCGCCAAGTTCGCGGCCCGGGCCTCCCATGCCGCCCAGGTCCAGTCACGGGTGAAGAAGCTGGAGAAGATCGACCGGATCGAGATCCCTCCCGAGGAGCGGGCCGTCCGTTTCGACTTCGGCGAGCCCCCCAGGAGTGGCGACGACGTGGTCGTTCTGGAGGGGTTGGCCAAGAGTTGGACCCGACCCGACGGGGAAGAGCATCCGGTCTTCAGCGGGATTTCGGGAATCATCCGCCGGGGGAACAAGATCGCCGTGGTGGGGGTCAACGGCGCGGGAAAGTCAACCTTTCTCAAGGTTCTGGCCGGCCGGACGGAACCGACTTCGGGGAGTTCCGTCATCGGCGCCAACGTGGAGCTGGGCTACTTCAGCCAGCACGCCATGGAGTTGCTGGAACCCCGGAAAACAGTTTTCGAGACGGTGCAGGACGCCATGCCCCAGGCGGGGATCGGCATTATCCGGAACCTCCTGGGGGCATTTCTCTTCTCCGGGGACAGCGTTGACAAGCGAATAGAGAACCTCTCCGGCGGCGAAAAAAGCCGCGTGGTGCTGGCCACGCTCCTGGCCCGGCCGGTGAACGTCCTCGTCCTGGATGAGCCGACCAATCACCTGGATATCCGCTCCCGGGAGATCCTCCTGGAGGCTCTGAAGAATTTCGCGGGAACCGTGCTGCTGGTCAGCCACGATCGTCACTTCCTCCGGCTCCTGGTGGATCGGGTTTTCGAGATCGATCACGGGGAGATGCGGACTTATGAAGGGAGCTACGATTACTATCTGGGTAAGGTGCGGATAACTTAAAAGAGAGTTCAGATGACCCGGATCACCCCTGTCACACCCCCGTTCAAGATGCTGCCGCTGTTGGTGCTGGTCATCAGTTTGTCCGCCACGTTCGTCTCCTGGGGGATGTTGGATGCCGGATTCAACCGGCAAGCCCGGAAAAATTTCAACGGCAAGTCCGAGGCGATCATACTCCAGTTGGTGGATTGGGTTGACGATCATGAACATCTCCTCTTTGGCGCGGAAGGGTTGTTCAGCTCTTCCAAAGTCGTCACCGGCGAGGAGTGGCGACGGTATGTGGGGAGCCTGAGACTCCGGGAGCACCATCCCGGCCTCCTCGGCCTCGGTTATACGGCGTGGCTGACTTCAGGGGAAAAAGAGGCGCATCTGGAAAAGATCCGGGGGGAGGGGAACACGGATTACCGAATCCGGCCCGCGGGGGCGCGCCCTTTCTACGCCCCGGTCACCTACTACGAGCCCCGGAATGCGGGTAGTCGGCAGGTGTTCGGTTATGACATGTATTCGGAAGCCAAGCGCCGGGCGGCCCTGGATTGGTCCCGGGACAGCGGCAAGAGCTCCCTGGTCTCCGGCATCGTCCTGGTGCAGGATCCCAAGGGGGAGAAACAGCCGGGGATGCTGCTCTGTCTGCCGGTCTACCGCCGGGGGGCGCCTGTCTTCACCATGGGAGAGCGTCGGACGGCTCTCCAGGGTTTCATCTACAGCGCCAGCTTGGTGAAAGGTTTTGTCTACAGTATTCTGGGGAAGTTGCCCGACAACTTGGACTTCGAGATCTACGACGGGGAGTCGGTCCTGCCGGGCAACCTCATGTTCAGCAGCCTGAAAAACGAGAAAGTTTCCCTCCCCGCCAACTATCGTCCGGAATTGACCCTCACCCGCACCGTCGCGATGCACGATAGATCCTGGACCTTCGTCTTCAAGAGTCTCCCCGCCTTTGACCGGGAATTCAACCGGGCAACCTCCGGCGCCGCCCTGGCCGGAGGGGTCCTGATCTCCCTGCTCCTCTCCATCATCGCCTATACCCTGCAGCGAACCAGGGATAGGGCGCTGGAACTGGCCCGGAGCATGACGCACGGGCTTAACGAGAGCGAGGAAAAGGTCCGGCTGATCCTGGACGCCGCCGGCGCGGCGATCTATGGAATGGACACCGCCGGGCTCTGCACCTTCTGCAACCCGGCGGGACTCCGGCATCTGGGGTACCGCTCCGAGGAGGAGCTGCTGGGGCAAAACATGCACTCCCTGATTCACCACTCCCGGTGGGACGGAACCGCCTATCCCCCTGAAGAGTGCCCGATCAGCGCTCTCCTGGAGAGCTCCACCGGCTGTCATGTGGAAGACGAGCAGTTCTGGAGGAGCGATGGTTCGGGTTTTCCCGTGGAGTACTGGGCTATTCCTCAGGTTAAAGGCGGGGTGCTGCACGGCGCCGTCATATCTTTCATCGATATCAGCAAGCGACGTCAGGTGGAGGAGGAACTCCGGGGCCACCGGCAACTGCTTGAGCTTTATAATGAGGCGCTGGAGAACCGGGTGACCGACGAGGTCGGGAAGAACCGGGCAAAGGATCAGGCGCTCATGCAGAGCGAAAAATTGGCGTCCATCGGGCAGCTGGCCGCGGGGGTGGCCCATGAAATCAATAATCCCGTCTGTTATGTAATTTCCAACCTGGATCTCCTGGCTCAGTATATCGACCAGATCGTTGCCTACGACCTCCTCCTGCAGGGGCACTGCGGCGAGCTCTCCCCGCCAACGCGTGAGCTCATGAAAAAAGAAAGGGAGTCGCTGGATATGGAGTACATTCTCACCGCCGGGGTCGCCCTCATCGCCGAATCGCTGGAAGGGGCGGAGCGGGTCTCCAAGATCGTTCGTGATCTGAAGACCTTCTCCCATGTGGGAGGGGAGGAACGTGAACTCATGAATTTGAATCGTTGCCTGGAGAGCGCCCTGAATATCGTCCACAATGAACTGAAATATGTGGCCACTATCCGGAAAGAGTACGGCGACCTACCGGAGATACTCTGTAACCCCGGCCAACTGAATCAGGTTTTTTTGAACCTGCTGGTTAATGCGGGCCATGCCATCATCCCGCCGGGGGAGATCATGCTGAAGAGCTGGTGTGACGAGGAGTTCGTTCATGTCTCGGTGAGTGACACCGGGGAGGGGATTCCCGAGGAGATTCGTTGCCGGCTCTTTGAACCGTTCTTCACCACCAAGGAGGTGGGACGTGGAACCGGCCTGGGGCTCAGTATCTCCTACGAAATCATTAAAAAACATGGCGGTGCGATCATGGCGGAAAGCGAAGTGGGGGTCGGCTCTACCTTTACGGTCAGCCTCCCCCGCACCCCGGAGGAGGTAGCATGAGTGAACAGTCCCCGCTACCCGACGGCGCCGGCGACGCGGAAGAGCCGTTATGGATACTCTGCGTGGATGATGAGCAGAATGTTCTCTCCTCCCTGACCCGCCTCTTTCGCGGAGAGCCTTTCCAGGTTTTGACGGCTTCCTCGGGCCCGGAAGGGCTGGAGATCCTCAAAACCTCCCGGGAGATCGGCCTGATCCTCAGCGACTACCGGATGCCGGAGATGAACGGCGCGGCCTTCCTCCAGGCGGCCGCCCGGCTGTCTCCCAACTCGTACCGGATGATCCTCACCGGGTACGCGGATACCAACGCCGCCATCGCCGCCATCAACGAGGGGGG
>CAIYUY010000039.1 GCA_903929485.1 uncultured Desulfuromonadales bacterium | reverse complement strand
TAAGGTTGCGCCGTTGAAGCTCCCGTAGCCGGCATCGGGCGCTTGTTGATAACCCGAAATGGTTACGTTCTTGGCTCCGGTAAAGCTGGTGTCCGTATTGCCGAGAGAATCCTTGACCGTCAGCGTGATGGCGTCATTGGCTGCCGCCACCGGCGTAAGCGTCGCGGCGGCAGCCGTTGCGGTCTGAGCGCCGGCAACATAGGTAAACTTGTCACTCGCGCTGGTCGCGCTCGTCCCTCCAGCGGTCACCACGGTGATATCAACTTGACCGGCGCTTCCTGCCGGAGAGGTCGCGGTGATCTGGGTGGCGGTATTGGTGTTGATTGTTGCGCTGGTTGTGCCGAACTTTACGGCTGTCGCTCCGGTCAGATTTGTTCCGGTTATGGTGACTGATGTTCCGCCCGCAGTGGCGCCGCTGGTCGGTGAGATACCGGTGACCGTGGGGGCTGCAACATAGGTGAACAGACCAGTTCCAGTTCCGGTGCCGTTGGGTGTGGTGACTACCACGTCTTTCGCTCCCGCCGATCCCGCGGGTGTGGTGGCGGTGATGGAAGTGGCGCTGACTACAGTTACGCCGGTGGCGGCCGCACCGCCGATGGTCACGGAGGTGGCTCCGTTAAAGTTGGCGCCGGTGATGGTTACCGAGGCGCCGCCGCCGGGTAGTCCTCCGGTCGGAGAAATACCGGTAACAGTGGGAGCGGGGGCCGGCGCGGGTAATGCTCCGATGACAAATGACGCTATTCCAGTGTCAATGCCGATTCCGTTCCCCGTTGTTTCTGAGATGGTTACATGAATTGCGCCGACCACGGTCGGAGTAAAGGCAAACGTTTTATAATTCCAATTAGCCGAGACGGAGTCTCTGTTGCTGTTAGTCAGTGTGAAGCTTGTCACCGGAGTAGAACCTGCGGTGAATGCCACCGGGGTGGCATTATTGTCGAACTTCACTGAAAACGAGCAACTTTTATCGGTCTGTGCCACCACGGTCAAGTACTTTATAGTGAAAACATTTCCGTTGGTTTTTGAGGCTATATTAATTGTTCCCGATGGAGCCGCTGACGGTGCTGATGAGGTCCCATTGTAAATTCCATATTCGTCGGCACTGATAAGGTGACTTCCCAAGCTGTCCAACCCGGTATAGTTAAAGTAGGTATCGTGAGCAAGTGTTGTCCCCGACCCTTGGACGGCATCACTGCCGGTAGACGTCGTAGTGTATGTCACGTCCAGAAGTGCTTTGTATTTTTCCCCATATGCCAGAGTGCGGGCGACGACCCTAGCCGTACTAGCCTCCAGGCTCCAGTCACCGCCAAGAGTTGCCGGTCCGGTGGGATTTGTTGAGGCTGCAACTACAGCTCCGGTCGCGGTTGCAAGATCAGCGATAAACGCCTTGCCGGCAGAGCCTTTGGCGACATTGCAGCCGTACAGCAGAATATCTCCGTCCGGTTTCAGAGCATGGCCGATTACAGTCAGATCAGTGGCATGTTCCCTAATGTTACGCGAGGAGAACATGATCGATCCCAATTGTAGTACGCCTTCGGAACCATGCGAAATGATGTGGACGGCTTCGATCCCGTTTTTTCCCGCCATACGCTCCGCAATCTGCGCCAACCCGTCGCTTCCGGCTTCAAGCCGGATCACCTCCACTCCGGGCCGGATCTCATCCGCCAAAACCTGGGCATCCCGCACGCCGGAATCGATGAAAACGATCTCGTGCCGACCGGACTCGGCACCGGCGGGTGGTGTGCGGAAAAGCAGAAAGAGTGTGGCGAATGCCATGATCCCTATGATGGCTGAAAGGTTTCTTCTAAGCGTGGGCATGGGTTTTCCTCCTGAATGGTTAAAACGTAGTTCACTTGTTCACTTCCTGTAGTCGTAGGGTGTCACCGGGTTCATGGTGCGCACCCTACCTGCATTTCAACAAAAAAACGGCGACGGAGAGCATACTTGCTCATCCGACGCCGTTCATTCCGGTTTGCTCCAGGTAAAAAAACCGACTACGAAATGCCTGCCTGTGCAGGATCATCGCCAACTCCATTTCATAAAGATGAAGGTTAAAGAAACTCTTGTAAGCATATAGCAACATTTTAAAGGGGTGACAAGAGAAATTTTGAGGATTTGCATATAAAAATGCAGGATGTGCACGCAGTCAACCTAAACGCCCAATTCCTCGGTGCAATTTCAACATACCGCTACGACTCTATTGGGATTCCGGGGAGTGTCGTAGGTTGGGGGGAGGCACGAACCCCAGGCTTGCCATGTCGCCCCCCTTTTTTTGTTGTAAACGCTGGATTCTATCGTATGCTATCTCCTGTTATTCATCAAGGGTAAACCTTTTTCGATTTGTACCGTTTCATCATGCCGTGTGCGCATTCTCCGCGTCTCCGCGTGCAAGAGCAAATGATCTTTTTTCTGAGTGTGGTCCAGGATTCAGAAAACGGATCAGCGCATTCGTATCGGGCGGATGGATCATATGAACTCCCCACTCACCCCCGGCGGGCTGAATCCATTGCCATAATCGGCGGGATATGGTACACAGATTTCAGGGGTCTTTGATGTTTACGAAGGGAAAAGGAGCAAGTCATGTCCAAGGAGAAGGATGAACGGCCGCGACCCAATCTGCGGCTGGTGGTCAACAACCCGGACAAACAACGCCCTCCTCGCAAGGACTCCGAGGCGGAGTACCTTCCCCTGGAAGAGCTTGTTGCCCGCCGGGAGGAGTTCCGCACTCTCTTCTATCAGGAGCTGGAGCGGGGACCGTCCAAGGCTTATGCAGTGATCGAAAAGTTTCTCCTCGCCAGGGGGTGGCCCCATGGCCTGGATCCTCTTCATGGCAAACTGCTGGTTCTTCCCGCCGGAACGGTCTGTCCCTATCACGACCAGTACGGCGGAGAAAACAAGGACGAGGTGCTTCTCTTCGTCTCGGAGGATCTCCAGGGGGGGCTCTGCCTTGCATTGGAAATGGTGCTCCCCTTCTTCAGCGAAGACGACTCGGTCATGGAGGATGTATTTCTGTTTGCGCCGGTACACCAGTACGGCACCCTCTTCCTGGAGGAAAATCGGCAGGATTCCCTCCTGGACTTCATCTACCGCCTCTCCATTCCCCTCGCCCCCCCCACACTCACCCAGCGACTCCTGGAGCGGTTCTTCACCATAGCCTCCTTTGAGCTGGCGGAGACGCTTCGGGCTCTGGGTGAGTATCCTGAGCCATAGGAACGGCTCCCCACTCGGCCAACTCCCTCAGCACACCTTCCAGCAGCGGCTCAACCCGTGATTCCACCGCCGGCGTCAATTCGATCCCCATCCGCTCAATCCTTTTTTTCCCGAAGTTTGTTGATCGAACAAAGAACTTCGTCGAAGCGTAATAACTGAATGGCCTCGGACATGGTCCGGGCCGTCTCCCCGCCATAGGCGCCGGCGAGAGCGGACTCCAGTTTGGCGAAGAGATCCAGGGCCGACAGGTCGTTACAGCTCAATGCCCGACGGAGCGCCTCCAGCAGAGCCCCATCCAGCTGCTCTGTTTCCGGTGAGGTCATCTCTGTCTGCTGTTTTCGCAGCCAAGGGCGGGCCGTATCGGCGAGGGCGACAAGCTGCGTCGTAAACTGCCGCAGCAGGGATTCCGTATCGCAGTGGTTGTCCGCGATAACATGTTCCAGTGCGTGGGCGGACTCCGCCAGTTCCAGCGCACCCAGGTTCCCCGCTGTCCCCCGCAGGGCGTGTAACCTTCGGATTGCGGCGTCGCGATCTCCCCGCGCCAGATCGCTCCGGGTTTCGTGGGCCGCTTCACCGAACCTGGATAAGAACATTCGGAGCAGTTCCAGGAAGAATTTCCCATTGTTGCCGAAGGTAAGCGCGGCTTGGTCGGGGTCGATGCCGGCGATGGGGGGAAGAGCCGGCCATTGATTCCGGAGGGCGCACTCCTCTTCCGATGCCTGTTTCTCCGTTGAGGGAATCCGTTTATCCTCCGGCCGAAGGAGTTCCGGGTTGGAGCTCTTGCTCTTCCCCAACGGACCCCATGGTTCAAAGCGGTGGAGCGATCTCGAATTATCCTTATAACTGCTCATCCTTCGCACCTCGTGTAGGATTCATGGATCGTTTTCGTCCCCGCGCTGGGGTGGAGAGCCGACCGGCGTTTAAAGTGGATCGGGAGAGATAGCCGTTGGCTGGAGTATTAAATAAAATATACTAATTTGTACTTTTTTTCAACAGTAATTTGTAATTGATGCGGCGTCCGCCGATGGGGGGATCCCTCTTGACAGGCGGGGCTTCTTATGAAATATCTGAAAATAAGGGGACGACCATCCGTAGCGTTGAATCAGTAGTTGTGGTCGTGCATGGCGGTTCAAAGCTCCCGGTGGGAAATCGAGAAGAAAAAGAAAAGGAGCGGCGATGGCGTTTTTTGTCTGGACGGAGAAGTACAGCGTCGGTATTCAGCTGGTTGATGATCAGCACAAACGGTTGGTGGAGATGGTGGACGATCTCTATGAGGCGATGAAAGCCGGCAGGGGAAATGAGATCTTGGGGACGGTATTCAACAACCTGCTGGCCTACACCCGATTGCATTTCGCTCAAGAGGAAAATTTGATGCGGCAGTGCGGATTCCCGGGTTTTGCGGAGCACAAACAGCTGCATGAGCAGTTGACGAAGCAGGTTATTGATTTGGGCGAACAGTTCAAGGCCGGCAAGAGTAGCCTGACCGTTCATCTGGCGTCGTTTCTCAAGGATTGGCTTGTGGATCACATTCAGGGTACGGACAGAAAATACGTGCCGTTCGTGAATGCAATGAACAGCAGGTGAGGTCTCATCCCGTAAAACTGTCCCCGTGGTGAGCAGTAGCTTCGCCGGTCAGACAAACTTGCCTCATGGAGAAAAGAGATGGACGAGCAGAAGCCGCAACAACCGCTGAATATTCTTTGTGTTGACGATGATGAAAACGTTCTCAAGGCGCTTACACGTCTTTTCCGAAGTGAATCATTCCAGGTGCTGACTGCCGTTTCCGGGCGGGAAGGGCTGGCTATTCTCAAGCGTACCGAAAATGTCGTAGTGATCCTGAGCGATCAGCAGATGCCGGAGATGACCGGTACACTCTTTCTTCGGGAGGCGGGAAAGCTTTTCCCCGAGAGCTTCCGGATGCTCTTGACCGGGTATCGGGAGGCAACCGCCGCTATCGACGCCATCAATCAAGGGGGGGTGCAGCGGTATCTGACGAAGCCGTGGAACGATGACGAGTTGTTGCAGGCAGTGCGTGACGGGGTGCAGCGGTATCTGTTGTCTCAAGAGAACCGGCGCCTGACGACAGTGCTGCAACTTGAGAGAGATGAACTGGCGGAATGGAACTCCAATCTCAAGAAGCGGCTCCTTCAGCAGTCGGCGCAGATCCGGAAACAGCTGGCGGAGGCGCGCCCTCAAAGCGGCGCCGACCGGAAGGCCGGTGAAGTCATCGTCGCCCGGTTGGTGGATCTGCTGGATCAGTGTTATAGCAGGATCGGCAAACATTCCCGCACCGTGGCGGCGCTTGCGGAGTCCATGGCCGAAACCTTGAAGCTCCCTTCAACCCAGTGCGAGGAGATCAAGAGTGCGGCTTTTCTTCATGATATCGGGAAGCTGGGGTTGCCGGACCGTTTGCTCTCCAGGGGGACGGAGCTGATGAATGCCGATGATGTGAAGGAATATCGGACTCATTCCGTCAGGGGGATGACCATCGTGGACAAGCATGAGGAGTTGCGGGAGGTGGCGATACTCATTCGCCATCATCACGAGGCGTACAACGGCCAGGGGTTTCCCGATGGCCTGAGGGGGGAGCGGATTCCCCTGGGATCACGCATCATTGCTCTCGCCGATTATGCCGAAAACTGTTTCACCAAGGAGGGAACCCCCAGCGCCAAATATTTGGTCACTAAAACGATTACCGGTGAAATGGGGCGTCTCTTTGATCCGGAGCTGGCTTTCGCCGCCAACATTGCCGTGATGCAGATTTTGCGCTAGTACCCCGTCCGGCTTAAAGTTTCGTGATACTTTGAACCGCAAAGACGCAAAGTACGCAAAGAAAATAGAGAAAAACAACGAACCTGGATTCTTTCTCGGTATACCCCAAAAAAAGCTTTTACTTTGCGGTTCCTTTGCGTCCTTTGCGTCTTTGCGGTGAAACTGTTTTTGTTTTTCGTCGTGAATAAACCTCCAGCCTCATCCGATTCTTCGGAGCCGCGCGGCGGAGAAGCCATCCATCCCGTCATGCCGGTGGGGCCAACTTCGGAAGAAGCCACGCTCCGAAAAGAGGTCGGCCAAGTGGGGAAACAGCTCTTTCCCGTTTTCAAGAACGAAGCCGGGGTGGACGGCAAGAAACTCGTCAACGATGGTCTCATTCTCCGCCAAGCTGGTGGAGCAGGTGGCGTAGAGGAGGAGCCCGCCGGGGGCGACACAGCCGGCGGCGGCCCTGAGGATTTTTTTCTGGGTCACCGCCAATCGGAGGAGGTCCTGGGGCCCCTTGCGCCACTTTCCCTCGGGATTGCGGCGGATGACACCGAGACCCGAGCAGGGGGCATCCACGAGTACCCGCTGGAATCCGTCCCGGAATTCGGCGGGGGGAGCGGTGGCGTCACCCCGCAGGGTGGAGATGATGGATATCCCCAGACGGGCAGCGTTCTCCGCCACACGGAGCAGCTTGGCGTCGGTGAGGTCGCAGGCGACCACCTCACCGCGGTTTTCCATGAGTTGCGCCAGGAGGGTGGCCTTGCCACCGGGGGCCGCGCAGAGGTCGAGTATCCGTTCCCCCGGCTGGGGGTCCAGGAGCAAGGCGGCCAGTTGCGATGATTCATCCTGAATCGTGAAGAGCCCTTCCCGAAAACCGGGCAGTTGCTCCACCCCCCCCGTTGTCTCCAACGCCAGGGCGAGGGGGGAGTAACGGCAGGGGGTGGCGGAAATTCCCGCCGCGGTAAGCTTCGCGATGAGATCGTCGCGGGAGATGAGAAGGGTGTTGACGCGGGCGGTGAGGGGAGGCTTTTCTCCCATGGCGGCGGCAAGGGGTTCGGCCTCCACCGGTCCCAGTTGCGCCAGCCACTGCTCAACGAGCCACAGCGGGTGGGAGTAGGTGGTTGAAAGAAAGCCGACAGGGTCACGTTCCCGATCCGGATAAGTTATGGTCTGACGGCCCCGGTCGGCGGAACGGAGCACGGCGTTAATGAATCCTTTTGCGCGGGGAATCATGGCCGTCGCCAGGTTGACGGTTTCATTCACCGCGGCGGAAACCGGCACTCTGTCCAGAAAAAAGAGCTGGTAGAGGCCGATGCGGAGCAGTATCAGGACTGTCGATTCCAGTTTTTCCGGAGGTTGCTTGGAAAACTGCCCGATGATATGATCCAAGGTTCCCCTGCGGCGCAGGACGCCATAAACGAGTTCGGTAAAGAGCCCCCGGTCGGGCCCCAGCAGCAACCCGGCGGTGAGTTCCCGATTCATCAGTTGGTCGGCAAAAATGACTTCATGTTCGACACGGAGCAGAAGGTCGGCCGCGGCGCGGCGGGGATTTGGTGAGGACACTGGCTCTCCCATGAAACGGTGACTCACATCCGTCAACAGACGGACGCGGCGTGGTGCGGATTAATCAGGTGGGCAGGGATTGATAAGTTTCGTGCAGATCAAGTCGCCGGGGCCGTTGTCTACTTCGTAGATGGCGACCTCCACCGTGCATTTCCCGTGAACGATCCCCTTCAGCGACACCGGCTTGATCCGGTCCGAAATGGGGATCACCGACCATCCCCCTTCGGCAATGGCCTTTTGCGTTGCAAAGAGGAGGGATCTCTCAAAGGCGCTGTCGGGGAACGGTTCCAGGCAGGGACCCATGATGGCCCGGATCCGTCCCGTTCGAACGACATACCGGACGACATTCTTCGGGTCAAACCGGGAGGGGTTGCGGGACAGGCTCTCCACCGTGGCGACGTAGGTGTCCTCCCCCTTATGGGTTATGTAAACAGTGGAGAGCGCACCGTTGGTTTGATCTTTATGGCTCGCGGCAACCTCCACCACGGACTCTTCAACGGAATTCCGAGGTGTACGTAATTCCGTTTCCTTTTTCCAGGATAGCTCCTCGGGTGGGGCGTCGTAATACGTGTTCAATGATCCGAAGAGCGTCCGCTTCCCGGAACAACCGGAGATCAAACAGCAGAGAATGCAGCCGACAAGGGAGAGATATGACATGTCACCCCCTCCGTCCGGAGGCCATGGCCTCCAGCCGCCGGACCCTCTCATCCATGGGGGGGTGGGTGGAGAAGAGAGACGAGAGCCCGCCGCCGGTGAGAGGGGAGACGATGAACATGTGGGCCGTCGCCTGGGTAGCCTGCGCCATGGGAATCTGCCGGTTGGCCGTTTCAAGTTTTTTAAGTGCGCCGGCAAGGTGAAGGGGATTGCCGGAGATCTCCGCTCCACCTTTGTCGGCGCTGTATTCCCGGGACCGGGAGATGGCCATCTGGATCAGCATGGCCGCCAGGGGAGCCACGATGGCCATGACGATAAGGCCAAGGAAGCCGCCACCTCCCTCTTCATCCCGGTCCCGCCCCCCACCGAACAGGGCGCCCCACTGGGCCATCTGGGCAAGATAGGTAATCGCCCCGGCAATGGTGGCGGCGATGGAGCCGATGAGAATGTCCCGGTTACGCACATGGGTCAATTCATGGGCCATGACCCCCATCAGCTCCTCCCGGGTCAGTATCCGGATGATGCCGGTGGTGGCGGCGACTGCCGCATGGTCGGGATTACGCCCCGTGGCGAAGGCGTTGGGTGTTTCCGATTCAATAAGGTAGACCTTTGGCATGGGGAGTCCCGCCTGGAGCGCCAGCTGTCGAACCATCCCGCAAAGCTGTGGTGATTCCGCATCAGTTACTTCCCGGGCGCCGTACATGGCCAGGACCATTTTGTCGGAAAACCAGTAGGAGACGAAGTTCATGATCCCGGCCATGACCAGGGCAATGGTCATGCCGTTTCTTCCACCCATGGCGCCGCCGGCCAGGACCAGCAGCAGAGTCAGCAGCGACATCAGTAGCGTTGTCCTGAGCATATTCATCGTTGTTCTCCTTCGCGCCTTTTCCGGTCAGCCCGTGGCGTGCATTCTCCGGACATAAGTATAGGCATCGCGCTGGAAAACATCAAGGGGGATCACCCGGGAGTTGTAACGTTCTCAGTCAAACTCGATCCGGTAGAAAATGTCCCCCCCCGTAGCTTCGGTGCTGCCGCGAGTCTCGATCTCCCATTGCTTCGTGAGGTTGTAGCGGACAGTGAAGACGTGGCTGTCGTTGAAGAGCGACCAGCCGTAACTGAAATAGAGTTTCGGTGTCAGGTATTTCCCCACCTGAAGCGTGCTTTCGGCGATACTGCCGGTGGCGCTCTTCTGCCCCGTATCCAGCAGGCTCGATTCGATCTTCGTATAGTTGGACGTCTGCTGCTTCGCTGTGGTGACCTCAAAGGTATCGATTCCCAAGCGGCTCTTGATCTGCTCCTGGAGGTAGATCGACTCCCCTCTTGATGCCAGGAACGATGTTGCTTTCATGAGGAGATCACTTTTCTCTTCGGAGTCGTTGAGCTTTCGCCCCAGGACGACCAGCGAGAGGATATCCACATCCGGCATGGCCGGGTCGGAGTAAAGTCTGACCACCGGCGCCCCGGGGGTTCCCCGGACGGTGACACCGGCCTTGACGTCGCCGATTTCACGGAGCGCCAGTATATCGAGAGTCGGTTGTTCCACCGACCCGCCGGCAAAGACGGCTCTCCCCTGCTTCACATCCAGTGTGACACCATAGCTGCTGTAACGCCCCTTGGCTACCCGGATTTCACCGCTCCCCTTCAACCTCTCTCCGTCGCGGAGCGTCACCTCCACCCCTCCTTCAAGTTTGGCGTCCAGTCCTGCTTCCTTGAGGAAGACCCGGTCACCCAGTTCCGTCCTGATCCGGATATCCAGCGCCGGCCCCCCCTTCATCCCTCCGTCATCTCTCACGCCGCGATCCACGATCACGTCGCTGCTGGGCCGAACTACGGTGGTCCGGTCACTCCCCTTGGCCAGCAGTTCCGGTATCCTGACGCTTCCCCGGATCGTCAGTTTTTCCGGACTCCCCTCAAAGGTAATGTCGGGAGACGCCAGCGCCTGAAAATCGGGGAGGTGGACGACCTGAAATTTTTCACCCTTGATGCTCCCCTTATACCCAATGACCTTATACCCGGCAAGGAGGACGAAGGCGTTTCCTTCTACTCTCCCCCCTCCCGAGGAGATAGTGAACTGCTCCACCGTGAGCTGGTCACGTTCCAGGGATGCGACCAGCCGCAACTCCTTCAGGGTGACGCCGGCAGAGGGGAGGTAGGCTCCCGCCTTGGACAGCTCCAGCCGTCCCGTCAGGCTCGGTTTCCGCCAGGAACCCTTGGCTTGGAGATCAACCGCCACGTCGCCGTTGCTTTCCTGCAACAGCCCCGGGAGGAGGGTCGTGAGAAGACCTTTTTCGTGAAATTCCCCCTTCAGGCTCCCCCAAAATGGCGCTTCCCTATCCAGTCGGGTCGTCAGCCGCGCCGGGAGCGGAAGGGTAACGTCAGCGGTCGCCTTTCCGTGCTCGGCCAGGGTCAGGCTCGCCGCGGCGTTCAGCGTTTCCCCCCGCCAACTCCAGGAGAGGTCACCCTTCCCGATCTTGGCGGAGAGCTCCCCCCTGCCGCTGCGCCACCGTGCGGCGCCGTCGTTCAGGGTGGCGGTACCTGTCAGGTCGAGACGCTCATGGGGGAGGAGATTTCCGTTCATCTTTCCCGAGAGGGCGCCGCTCAGCTCCAGGTCCGGGGGAAGGTGCCGGCGGAGGAGGGCAAGATCTACCCCTTCCCAGGTGGCGTTCAGTAGCCCCTGTTGGGGGATCTGCCGGCGGGCCGGGAGCGGTGAGGTAAACCGGCCATGGAGCCCGATTCCCTCGGCAGTGGCGAAATCCAGGGAGGAGCGGATACCCTTCTCGTCCCCCTCCAGCTCCAGGGATGCCTGTCGTACCGTGACCGTACGGTCGGCCGTGGCCACTACGCCGACGGCGTTAATCCTGGTTGCCAGTTTCACCCCTTCACCGGTAGGACTCTCCATCCGGATGGCGCCGGAAGTTGTTCCGGAGAGCCGGACACCCGATAACCACTCCTCTCCCCGGCTGAGGTCAAGAGCGTTCCAGGCGGCCCGGAGTTCCCCCCTGATGGGTGCGAACAAGATTCGGCCCGTCAGATCCAACTCCCCCGTGCCGATGCCGGTAAGGCGTAGGGGGGAGAGGGAGAGCGTCTCCGGTGAGACGGTGAGTTTGGCCGGAGACGCCAGCTTCCAGGGGCCGACACGGTCCCTCCCGGAGAGAGCTGTGATTTCCCCCAGCCAGGTTGCCCGACCGTCGTACCCTCCGGCAGCAACAACGGTGATCTCGGCCCCCGCCGAATTCAGCGCCAGCTTCAGGGTATGACGCTCGGGAGACCCCTGGAGCATCAGGGAGACGTGGTCGGCGTGGAGCCGGTTGCAGGTGACCTTCGTCATCCGGGCCGTGACTTCCAGGGGGAAGCCGGGTGTCGTATCAACACGAGCAGCCAGCTGGGCGGACCCGATTCGCACCCTACCCCCTCTCAGCTCCCGGCCATGGCCGGTAAATGATCCGGCCGTCCGTCCGGCGGTGTGGCGCAGCCACCCGGTGAGATCCAGCTCGCCGCCGGTCCCGGGGACGACTCCGGAGAGGTCGGTAATTTTTGCCGCCACCTTCAGCTGTTGGCGCGGATCGCCGGCCGCACGGAGATGAAAGCCGTCTCCAGCCAGAAGCAGACGCTCTATCCGGAGGGTGTCGCCCGCGGCATGGGCGAAGATCTCACCGGCCAGGGGGCGACCCCGGAGACGACTGCTCAGGAGTCGGCCGGAGCAAGTGACGCTGCGCGGTCCGGCTTTCGGCCAGGTGGCGCTCCCCTGCAGCTCCAGGTTCACCACCCCGTTCCACTCCGGAGCCATCCGGGCCGGATCCAGCTTATCACCCCGGAGAGAGCCGGTCAGGACAATCCCCTCCTTCCAGCCCAACCGAAGCTCTCCCTTCATTCTCCCCCCCAGGAGGTGGCCGGTCAGCCCCGAGAAGATCATATCCTGGTCATTCCCCGAGAAACTCCCGGTGAGTCGCGCTGTTCGCCATGTTTCCCCTTGGTTGTCCAAATCGAACCGTCCGGCGTAGCGGATGGCGGTTCCCTGGAGGGTGAGGGTTCCCGTGAGGTTCGTGGCCGTTCCGATTTCCGCGGCAAGATCCAAATCGCTCACCCGGAGGGTTAATCTTCCACGAGGTTCCTTTGGGGTGAGGATGACCTCCCCGTCTCCCCGAATTGTACCCCGTTGACCTGTGCGGATAAGGTTTACCCCCCGTAGATTTAAGGCGTTACGGGTGGTGAGGATGTCGCCGGTGAGTTCCAGAACCTTTCGGGAATCGCGGAATGCGGTGAGAGTAAGCGGACCGGCAAGGAGGTGGGGGGAGTTTCCGGGAAAGAGCCGGGTGCGGAGCTGGAACCTGGAAAACCCCGCCGCAGGAGATACGGGGGTAGCGGCGCCGGGGGTCATGGTGATGTTCGCGGCAAGCGTGGGGCGTCCGAAACCGGCGGTAATCATCCCGGTGACCTGTCCCGCCGGGACAACCAACTCCAGAGTCGTTGCCGTGAGGGCAAAATGGCGCCACTCCACTGCGGCGGAGAACCTCGTGATTGCCACCGGAGGTTCGGCCGGCCGCCGATACTCCAGATCGTCCAGTTCCAGGCGGTCGATCCAGGCGTTCAGCCTGGTGTAAGCCCCGGTGAGCTCCGGCCAGGTTAGCTCTGGGGGCTTCCCGCTGTCAGGCCGGTTGTCTTGGATGCGGACTCCGTGGAGTGACAATTCCTCAACGGCCAGCTGTCCGAAGGGAAGCAGGAGCGGTTGGCAGCGGAGGCGGATCTCCTTCACGGTTGCCTCTCCCAGGGGCCAGCGGATCGTCACCCCCTCCATCCTGACTCCCTTCCTCATCCCCCCGGTTATGGATCGGGCATGGATCTTCACGTCCGTCCGTTGGGAGAGTTCCCCGAGCAGCCACCGGACTCCCTGGGGGGAGCCCAATAGCCGGCTTCCGGCACTCAGGACGGCAAGGATTCCCCCCAGAATCAGGGCCAGGCTACCGTAGAGGATGATCCGCTTCATGGCTGGAACCCGATAGTGAAATGGAGCCTGAAACCGGGATCGTCGACCCCCAGTTGCCGGGCAAGACTGAGATTCAGCCCCCCCACCCTGGTGTAATAGTGGAGAGCGATCCCGGCCCCCTGGTAAAGGCGGAAGTCGGTAAATGACTGAAAAGCGTTTCCCAGGTCGTAGAAGAGGGATATTCCCCAACTGTCCAAGATGGCGCGCTCCAGCTCCATGCTCCCCTGGACGAGGTTTCTGCCGCCGATGACCACACCCAGAGCGTCCTTGGTTCCCAGAGACTTGTAGGCGTACCCGCGGACAGTGGTGTCGCCGCCGGTGAAAAATCGGAGCGATGCCGGGAGCGCCGCCAGGGGATCATCCTGCCAGGTCGCTCCGATCTTTCCCCGGGTTCCCAGGGTGAGGCGACCGGGGAGCGGCATCAGGTGAGTCCCTTCGCCGATGGCCTGGATAAAACCGGTATCCGAGCCAAGGAGTCGATGAGTGCCTCGCAATTCAAAACCGTACTCATATCCGCTGGTGGGACGGGTGATGCTGTCGTACCTCCGTCCGGAGAAACGGAGCCCCGGCATTACGAGGCGGGCGGAGGAGTCCTGCAACCCGACGGTAAATTGCTCGTACTGGAGCCTGAGATAAGCTGTCCCCAGGAGACCGCTGCCGAAGCCCTGACTTCTGTTGGCTTCCAGGGCTACCAGTGTACTGAGGTAGGAGGTCACCTCTTCCCGCTGGAGGTTGGCCTGGAATCCGGTCAAGCTCTTCAGGCTATCGGGGCTGGGTATGACGTAGCGGCCGGCAATCCCCTGGAAGTTCTCGGACGCCGTTCCCTCCACGGTCAGGAGGTGCCCCAGCTGGAACAGGTTCAGTGCCTTGTAGCTGAGGGATCCCCGGAAACCGGTGTCGGTGCCGTAGCCGACTCCCGGTCTGATCGTTCGTCCCGGGGCGGGAGTCAGCCGAACACGCACCGGAACCTCATAGTCAACGGCCTCATCCTTGAGCGGGATGAGTGTGACCTCCTTGAAGTAACCGCTGCCGGAAAGATTGGAGTGACTCTTCCCCAATTTGTCATAGGAGAAGGGGGCGCCGCTCTTGAAGGAGAGATAGCGTCGGAGCAGATTATCCGGGTGTAGGGGAGCCCCCTGGAAGGTCACTTGGCCGAATCGGTACCGATGGCCGGTCTGAAGCAGCAGTGTGATCCGCGCGGTTTTGGTGGCGGTAGTTACCCGGACTTCGTGGGTGGTGTAGACGGCGTCCAGGTACCCCAGGCTCTGCGCCCGCGACAGGAGTTCCTCCTTACCCTTCTCATATCTCCGGTGGAGGAGCAGCTCTCCAGCCTTGAGGGGAAAGTCCGCCACAAGAGCCGTCAGGCTCTCCTCGGAACTCCCCGATCCCCGCAGCTCTATCTGTACCTGAGACAGGCGTACCGGCGCCCCCGGCGCCACGGTAACGTTCAGTATGAAGCCGTCCTGTTCAGTGCCGGTGAGCGTGGCGGTCACCGTAGCGTGGTAATAGCCGAAAGGTTCCAGGGCCGTCCGGGTTTTTGTCTCGGCTTGGGCCGCATAATACTCCAGCCAGAGTTTATCCACCCCATCGTTTTGGAGCAGAGCGTCAGGGGGGGCGAGGAGCGCCTTGACGTTCTGCAGGAGCTCCCCCTGGATACCCTCTACCCGTACCTTCACCGATTCCGCTGCACGGAGGGGGGAGGGGGAACCCGCAAGGACGAAGAGTGCCAGGGAGATAATGTTCAAGCGAAGGATAAGCGGCATGGCAAGGTACTCTCACAGGTAGCGGTAGAACGGATAGAGCTGGAGTTTTGAGTCACCTCTTTTCCTGTTCCGGCGCCGCGGCGACAGCTGCGTCCCCTTCACCCCACTCCATGAGCAGGGTGTAAAACAGTCCCAACACCGTGGCGCCGATGAAGAGGCCGAGGATGCCGCCGGTGGCGATCCCGCCCAGTATCCCCAGAAAGACGATTATGAAGGGAAGATTGGACCCCTTGCTGATGACCACCGGCCTGATGTAGCTGTCGATGTTGACGACGACGACGGACCAAATCAGCATGAAGATCCCCCACCCGGTCTCACCGGAGTAGAAAAGCCACCCCGCCGCGGGAAACATGAGCAGGGCCGTCAGGCCGATGGGGATGAGCGCCACTCCCCCCACGGCAAGGCCCAAGAAGAGCCACCCCGGAACATTGGCAAGCCAGAAACCGAAGGTCGCCAGCGCTCCCTGGGCCAATGCCGCCCCCAGGATGCCGTAGACCACCGAACTCATGGTGGCGCCGGCCAGATGAAGAAGCCTGCATCCCTTGGCGCCTCCCACGCGGAAGAGTATCCGCTCCAGGCTTGCGGCGATGGTTCGTCCCTCCTTCAGGAGGAAGAAGAGGATCATCATGCTCAAGCAGAGCATGGCGATGGTCATGCCGATACCGGTTCCGGCGCTGATGATCAGAGAGCCGACCGACTTCAGGTGTGGTGCGATTGTGGCGACCAGGTCGGGAGTGTGGGACGCCAAGGTATTCCACTGTTCCGTCAGGCGGCTCCCCACCAGCGGGAGAGCGCCGACCCAGTGGGGGGAGGCGGGAAGGCCGGTGTGGAGCATTTTTTGTATGAACGTCGTCACGAGGGACGACTGATCAGCCAGTTTCACTCCGATGAAGGTGATGGGGATGATGAAGAGGAGAAGAAAAAGGAGTGTGACAAGGGCCGCGGCGACAGTGCTCCGTCCCCCCAGCCGCTTTTCGATCCGGGTGAAGAGCGGCCAGCCGGAGACGGCGAAGATGATCGCCCAGAGGGCGGCGGGGAGAAAGGGGCGAATAATGAAAAAGCTTCCCACTGCCAACAGGGTGACGATGGTCAGGGCCGCCAGGTTTTCGATCTGTTCCGCTTTTTGTTCCACCATGATCCTCCGTGGGGCAATCACCCCAGTTTTTTCAGAATAATGACATACTCCTGACCCAAGCGTGAACGGACGATTTCCCGTAGAGACAAATCAGGTGCAAGAACGGTAACCAGATGAGAGAATACTCTGATCATTGATCTCCTGGTGAATACATGGAAGTGGGGATCGGTGGATTGTTCCCTGACCAGTTCTTCCAGGTATTCCTGTTGCCGCTCCGGCGTCATGGGGCGCCTCTGCCGCATCCGGTTCAGATTGGGGATGGAAATCTCCACGAATTCCTTGTAGTGCTCCCGGTTACGCCGGGTAAATTGCTCCAGGTCGTCGCTTTTAACCAAATCGTAATCTTGTGCGAGATGCGCCAGAGAGGTGACTCCGCGTCCCCGGTCAAAGTTTCTGGCGCCGTTGGGGAGGGTTATGAGGATCGTTCCGTTCCCTTTCAAGATTCTGCGCCAGTTCATCAGGGCCTGCAGCGGATTGGGAGCATGTTCCAGGAGGTGATTGGCGATGACGAAATCCTGGGATTCAGAGGGGATGGTCGTCAGCGCGAAGCCGTCATCGAGATGGTCGTTCTCCACGATCCGGGCGCCGTCCAGATGTGGGTAGCGCCGGATATTCTCCTCACGGTTCACCTGATCCACGTACCGGACGATCACCCCAGGCGGCGTCTCCAGCGGATGCTGCAAGGCGCCGATTTCCAGGCCGGAGCCATGGAGATACCGGAAGGCCAGCCTCTTGCGTGCCGAGTATGACGGGAAGAGGAGCGATTCAGCCAGAAATGTCAAGCAGCGGGAGATTCCCGTAGCGACCATGCGTACTCCTCGGGGCCGGAGAGAAAAAGCAGTTCACCACAGAGTCACGGAGCACAGAGATAAAATAGCGACAAACCTGTTTATTATGGAATTATTAGCACTGAACTTGGATTCAGCTCCGAGGTGATGGATATTTATCTGTTTTATTTAATAGTTTCTCTGTGTTCTCCGTGACTCTGTGGTGACGGTTTTTTTAGAGGGTTAAGCCTCCTTCACCAGCGCCGCCAGACAGTCGATGAAGAGGGGCGACGAGTTGAGGGACGGCGAGCGACGGAACTCCGTGATTCCCAGCGCCGCGGCCTCTTCTCCGTATTGGATATCAACCTCGTACAGGGTTTCGATGTGGTCGGAGACGAAGGAGAGGGGGACCATGAGCATCTGTTTGCATCCCGCTTCCGCCCGTTCCTTCAGCATCGCCTCTGTGGACGGTTCCAGCCACTTCACCGGCCCGGCCCGTGATTGGAACGCCAGGTAATGGTTCACTTTTCCCAGACGCGCCACCACCAGTCGCACGGTTTCCTGAATATGGGCAAGGTAGGGATCACCCGAGTCGATGAACGACTGGGGGAGGGAGTGGGCGGAAAAGAGGATATCCACTCCTGAAGGATCGGCAAAATGCGCCAACCCTTCCCGGATTTTTTCCACCAGAGCATCGATATAGTGGGGGTTATCAAAAAACCGGTCGATGAACGTGACGGCCAGGGGAGCGGCGGAGGCCCCTTGTACCCGCTTCAGTTCGTTGATGCTGGAGCCGGTGGTGGCGCGGGAGTAGTGGGGGTAGAGGGAAAGGGCGATGACGCGGTCGCACCCCGCCTCCCCGGCCGCAAACAGGGCATCCCGGGTGGAGGGGCGGGAGTAGCGCATGGCGACGAAACAGCGATAGTCACTCCCCAGTCGCGCCTCCAGCGACCGGGCCTGCTCCTGGGTCAATTCCCGGATGGGTGATTTGCCGCCGATTTTTTCGTAATATCCCCGTACCTTTGGCGCTCGTTTTCTCACGATGAAGCGGGCGATAAGCGGTTGGAGGAGCGCCGGACCGATCTTGATAATATCCCTGTCCGTAAAGAGGTTCAACAGGAACGGCTTTACCGAGTCGAGGGAGTCGGGGCCTCCCATCTGGAGGAGAATGACGGCGGTGGGTTGGGACATGGGGACCTCGGTGGTGATGTGATGCGGCGCCCAGCGCCGAGAAATCTAGAGCAAGGGTATCAGATAAGCTGTTTGACGGTAAAGAAAAGAATAGTTCAAGGATCAAATGCTGTTTTCTTGACAACTCCCGGAGATACGGTCTACTCTGGGAAGGCAAGGTGAAAGGTGAATGGTGAATGGTGAATGGTGAATGGTGAATGGTGAAAGGCAAGGGTGAAAGGCGAAGGGGAACCTAGAACCTAGAACCTAGAACCTAGAACCTAGAACCTAGAACGTAGAACAGGTTTTATCACATGGAAACTATCCTGTCGCGGCAGTACTGGGTGTTTGACTTGGACGGCACGCTTACTCTGCCGGTGCATGACTTTTCGGTCATCCGGCGCGCCTTGGGTGTTCCCAAGGGGACAGATATCCTGGGCTATCTGGCGTCTCTTTCCCAGGAGGAGGCCCAACCGCTGCACGACAAACTTGTGGAACTGGAGACCGGTCTTCTGGATCGAATCGAACCGGCTCCGGGGATGCTGCAACTCATTACCGCACTTCGCCGACGGGAAACGCGGTTGGGCATTCTGACCCGTAACACGCGTGATGTCGCCCGTCAGACCCTGGAGTGTCTGGGGATCGGAGAGTTTTTTTCGGAGGAATGCATCCTTGGCCGAGGGTGTGTTCCCCCCAAGCCGGACCCGGAAGGGCTATTTCGTCTATCGGAATTGTGGGGGACGGTGCCTGAAGCGCTGGTGATGGTGGGAGATTATCTTTTTGACCTGCAGACAGGACGGAACGCCGGGGCGGCGACGGTTCATGTGGATCGTACGGGAAGTTTCGCCTGGCCGGAACTGGCTGATATTTGCGTGGAAACGTTGACGGAGCTGCGAGAACTCCTGCCGGCCTGACTAATAACAAACTGTATTTGCTTTACCTTAACCTTTACCTGATTATTTTAGGAGGATTCACGATGAAGGCAGTACTCTTAAGCGGTTTTGGCGGCGTGGAGGTGTTGACGGTGGGTGAGGTGGAGAGACCTGCGCCGGGTGAGAACCAAGTGCTGGTCAAGGTCATGGCGACCTCCGTCAACCGACCGGACCTGGTGCAGCGGGAAGGGAAGTATCCCCCGCCGCCGGGAGATTCGGTGATCCTGGGGCTGGAGGTTTCCGGGGTCATTGAGGAGTTGGGTCCCGGCGTTACCGGCTGGCAAAAAGGGGATCGGGTCATCTCCCTGGTGGGTGGGGGTGGCTACGCCGAATATGCCGTGGCCTACGCCGACCATCTCATGTCGATTCCCGAGAGGATGAGTTTTGAGGAGGCTGCCTGTGTCTGCGAATCGTACATCACCGCCTTTCTCAACGTTTTCATGATCGGCGAGTTCCGGGACGGGGAGAGCGCCATCCTTCATGGCGGCGGCGGCGGGGTCAATACCGCGGCTTTGCAGCTTTGCAAGGCTCTGGCTCCCACCGGCAAGCTCATCGTCACCGCCGCGCCGGAGAAGATGGAGCGGGTCAAGGAGCTGGGGGCTGATTTTCTCATCAACTTCCGGGAGACCCCGGATTTTACAGAGATCGTCAAGGAATTTACCGGGAAGAAGGGGGTTGACCTGATCCTGGATCATGTGGGGGCCAAGTATCTGGCGCCCAACATGAACTCCCTGGCCTACAAAGGGAGACTGGTCGTTATCGGCGTCACCAGCGGGATCAAGGCGGAGCTTAACCTGGCGCTCATGATGGTCAAGCGGCAGCAGATCATCGGCAGTGTCCTCCGTTCCCGGCCGGTGAGTGAAAAGGGGGAGATCGTGGCCGAATTCACCCGGCGGGCTTTACCCAAATTCGCCGACCGGACCATCGTCCCCATCATAGAGAAGGTTTTTACTTTGGATCAGGTCGCCGAGGCTCACAAGATGATGGAAGAGGACAAGCACTTCGGCAAGATCGTGTTGCGGATCGCCCAGTAGTCTCCGATAGTCGCGTGGTACGAAACGGGGGGCCATGGAGATTTTTCTTCATGGCCCCTTGTTATCCGGCAACCGGAACGTCCCCTCCCGTTGCTCAGGCTGCTACGGTTTTTTTCGCAGTTTAGTAATTTGGGGAGCTTGGCGCCGAATAGCTATTAAGCGAGCGAGGAGTCGGACCGAGAGCATGGCCGACGTAAAGAGATGGCCGGGAGCGGGATGGGGTGTTAAGCGGAATGCCGCCCTCCTGGAGGCCTCGATCCGGGAGCTTGAGGCTGCAGACGAGAGGATTCTTGGCAGTGGCGATTTCGTGGAATCGGTACCGGGGCACTGATTTGATGAGCATTAGATTCACAAGATGCTCATGCATCTCTTTATTTCGGCGACCAGCTCAGCAATCATGATCGGTTTGGTAATGTAGCCGTCAAAACCCTGGCTCCGAATCCTTTCCTCCTCTTCGTGCAGTGCGTGGGCGGTCACGGCTATGATGGGGATATGACCGCCGCTCCCTCTTTCCCTCTCCCTTATTGCCTGGGTGGCTGCTATCCCGTTCATGACCGGCATCTGGACATCCATCAGGATCAGATCAAAGGGATCCAGTTCCCATTTCCGCAACGCTTCGCGGCCATCCCGGGCGTCCATGATGGTATGCCCGGCTTTTTGCAGGAGTCGTGTGGCGAAGAACAGGTTGATATCCTGGTCATCCACGAGGAGTATCCGCAAGGGTTGCCCGTCCCGAAGGAGAGGCGCGTTGTTGCATTTTTCGCCGTCGTGGCGCGCCACGGCGGCTTCATTGACGGTAAAGGGGAGTTGTGCGAAAAAGGTGCTGCCACACCCTTCCCTGCTTTCAGCCCAGACCCTTCCCCCCAATAATTCCGCCAGTTTCGTGCAGATGGCCAAGCCGAGGCCGGTCCCTCCGTAGCGTCGTGTGGTCGAGGTGTCCGCTTGGACAAAGGGGGCGAATATTTTCTCCATGTCTCCGGGGCTGATGCCGATGCCGCTATCCGCAACCCCGATTTTCAGAAGTGTGGCGGCTGCCGTGCGCTCAGTGACCTCCACGAAAATGCTGATGCTCCCCTCATGGGTGAACTTGATGGCGTTGCTTAAAAGATTGAGCAGGATCTGTTTCAGGCGAAGCTGATCACCCATGAGGTTGTCGGGCGCCTCCGGGGAGATGTTTACCTTTATAGTCAGACCCTTGTTTCGGATGAGGGAACTCTGGCTTTCAATGATGTCCCTGACGCTCTCCCGCAGGCTGAAATCCAACAGCTCAAGCTCAATCTTGCCGGCTTCGATCTTGGAGAGGTCCAGCACATCATCAATCAGCGAGAGGAGGTTTTCCGAGGATTTTCTGATGGCGCCCAAGTATTCCTCCTGCTCCCCGGTCAACGAGGTATATTCCAGGAGCTGGGTCATCCCCATGATGCCGTTCATGGGGGTGCGGATTTCATGGCTGATGTTGGAGAGGAATTCACTCTTGGCTCGGCTTCCTGCCTGGGCGGCCTCGCGGGCCGTTTCAAGCTCACGCTCGTACTCTTTCCGTCCGGAGATATCCTGAACCATGGCCACAAGATGGCTTACCGAGCCATCCGGGTTTCGCACCCCTTTTACGGAGAGGGCGGTTTCCACCGTCCGGCCATCCCTACGGATGAATCGTTTGTCCATGGAGTAACCTTCAATATCTCCCCGCAACAGGAGTTCGAATTTTCCATCGTCAGCCGCCAGGTCATCAGGGTGGGTCATTTCCGCCCATGTTTTTCCCGATAACTCCTCGCGTGAATAACCGAGAATTGAGCATAAGCAATCGTTATACTGTATCCACCCTTTTTCCCGCGAGGTAATGGCCATCCCGATAAGCCCGAGGTCATAGTAGCTTCTGAAGCGGGATTCACTCTCCTGCAACGATTCTTCGGCCTTTCTCCGTTCCAGGATTCCCAGCTTCAACTCGGCAACCAGATCGATGGCCATGGCGTCGAAGGTACGAGACAACTCGCCGAATTCATCATCCGTTCCTGTCGCCGTACGCGCCGAAATATCTCCTTTTGCGGTTATCTGGACGGCTTGGAGTAATTGCAGCAGAGGGTTCAGCACGCGGCGATGCAGCAGGAAGGTTATGGCCGTCAGAATCAGGAACATCAGAATGGGGATGGTAATGGTGAGGATGCGATAGAGATGCTCTGTTTTTTTGCGTTCATTGGCCGTTGAAATTCCCCATTGATACACCGAGTCGGCAAGAACCTGGGTGCTGGCGTAGATTCTGTTGAGCAGCAGATTCTTTTGGCGAATTTGCAGGTCGCTCTTTTCCGGTTGTACCGCAACCAGTTGCTTGAATAATTCGGTCAGCGCCTTTGCCTCGGTGAGCGCCTCCGGCGGTGCGGGGAAGATGTCGTTGGCTCCGGAGTGCAAGAGTGAGATTAAGACGGATTCTTTTATGAGCCATTGCTGCGCGGCCCTCTCTTCGGAATATGATGCATATTCATGGACGAGTACGGATAGGGCCGAGACGTCGTTCGCCGCAGTCTGAGCCCGCTCCTGCAACATCGAAACTTTGTCCATTCTGGCGGTAATGAGCCAACTGGACGCGGCAAGTCCGATTACCAAGAGGATGGCGACGGTGAGAGACGACTGGAGCAGGGTCCTGATGCGCATGAATTACCTGATAATGGCGCGAAGAATTCCGATTAGTTCGTCGCCGCGCGGGTCGAGAAGCTTTTTATTCACAACGAGGTTGAAGGAGAGCCGATAGACGGTGGAGTTGGGGAGCAGTTTGGCGCCGGGGACGCTGTTGAGGGCCTTGAAGGGAAAGGGTTCCCAGACGGCGATGGCGTCTACTTCGCCTTTTTTTAGCGCCGCGGCCATGGCTTCGGGTAGCAGATTACGGAGTCGCACCGACTTGGGATCGACCCCTTCCAAAAGGAGCAATATCTCAAGAAAGTAGTGGCATGAGGAGCCGGTTACCGTTCCCCGGCATGTTTTCTCCATGAGAAAGCGACTCTCCTACTAGATGAATATACAGAGATGATGAGAGCCTTGCAAAACATTTGTTGAGCCGTTGGCTCTCATGGTCGAAGAAAGGCGCGAACGTGCAAACCGGAAACAATCCGGTGAAAACTTTCAGCAGTCAGGAGCAGCAAAAAGAGCTTCGCGGGAGTGAAAAAGCAGCGTCCCACGAAGCTCTTTTTGCGTACCGGTGCGGTTTGCTTGTTACCGCAGCCCTTTTCTTCTCCTCACTCTGTTTGGACGGAGATCTTTTTCGGTCTGGCAGTCTCGGATTTGAGGAGCCGAAGTGTCAGTTCGCCGTTGGTGAATGCTGCGTCGGCTTTTTCCGAAACGATCTTATCGGGGATCTGGAACTGGCGGTAGAAACGGGCGAGTGCGAATTCCCCATGGACGTCATGGCCTACTGTTTCGACCGCTCCCGGAACTCCTTCAATGGTCAACACGCCATTCTCAATGGTGATATTCAGGTTTTCACGGGGAACCCCCGGCAGCTCCACGATGAGTGTCAAGCCGTCTTCCGATTCCAGGATGTCCACTGCCGGACGGACGTACTGCTCTTCCGACCGGGTTTCTTCACGTTTGAACGCGCTCTCCTGCTGAGGAGTGGTGATGGTTTTTTCCGCCATGTGGGTATCCTCCTTCCTTGTCGCCGTGAAAGCTGCGACTGTTTCCAACGGCCTGTTCCGCCAAAGACATCACGACACCGTTATCGAGATCTTTTTCGGTTTGGCGGACTCGGCCTTGTGTACGGTGACCGTCAGGACGCCGTTGCGGCAGATGGCTGAGATTGAGCCGTTGTCGATCTCACCCGGCAGTTCCATTGTCCTCTGAAACCGACCAGCGCCTCGTTCGTTCCGGTGCCAGGCGTAGGCTTTACCGGCGGGATCGAACTTTTTTCGTTCTCCGGCCAAGGTGAGGGTGTTTCCCATGATTGTCATCTCCAGTTCCGCCGGTTCCACGCCGGGGACCAGGGCATCCAGGTAGAGATGTTCCTCGTCTTCCCGGAGATTAATCTGGGGGAACCGTCCCCCATCGCCCAAGAAGGGCGGAGCAAAGAGCCTCCCCTTGCCGACTCCCTGGAATGCCGCATCAATCTCTCGTCGCAGCGTATCAAGTTCACGAAGCATATCCCCGCTTGCCATGATTGATGTCCTCCTTGTTGTTGGATTATCTGAAATTATTCAGATTACATTTAGAGGATATTATTCATTTTATCGTTGTCAAGGGCTCATTCATGGTCCTGATTAGCGACGATCTTTTAGTCAGTTGAATCAACAGCAGATTCCTACCCGACAGCCCGTTCCCCCCCCAAAAATAATCGGGAAGAGTTGACAACGGTTGATCTCTCAACTCTTCCTCGGAGATTCGGGAAGAGTTGACAACGGTTGATCTCTCAACTCTTCCTCGGAGATTCGGGAAGAGTTGACAACGGTTGATCTCTCATCTATTGTGTCCTCTTGCGCCGGGACCACACCGGATGCGGTAACGTGAATCATGACGAGGTGAGAGAGCCATGACGACAGATAGAATGACGGAAGAAGACGCCGCCGAGGAAGAGAGTTTTGCCGAGCTGTTTGCCCGGAGTTACAGCGATCCGGGACGGCTGGAGCCGGGGCAGAAGGTTACGGCCAGGATACTCTCCATCAGTGGCGACTGGGTCTTTATCGATACCGGCAGGAAGGGCGAAGGAGTTTTGGACAGGAAAGAGCTGCTGGACTCCCATGGAAATCTTACGGTGGCCATTGGGGAGAGCGTCACCGCCTGGTTCATTTCAGCCGGCGGCAACGAGCTGCGCTTCACCACCAGGTTGGGGGGGGGGCTGCGGGGAGTTCACAGCTTGAGGATGCGTGGCGTGGCGGGATACCGGTGGAAGGGTTCGTGGAGAAGGAGATCAAGGGAGGGTATGAGATCAAGGTTGGCGGCTCGGTGCGCGCTTTCTGTCCCTTTTCCCAGATCGATCTGCGGCGGGCCAACCCGGAAGATTTTATCGGTAAACATTTTTCTTTCCGGATCACCGAATATGCCGAGGGGGGACGCAACATCGTCGTTTCCCGCCGATCGCTTCTGGAAGAGGAGCGTCTCCAGGAAAAAGAAGCACTCAGGGAGAGTCTCGCCGTGGGGCAGACGGTCAGGGGAACGGTCACATCCCTGCGAGATTTTGGCGCCTTCATCACTATCGGCGGGATAGAGGGACTCCTTCCCATCTCGGAGGTCGGTTGGGGGCGGGTAGCGGATATCAGGGAGGTATTGACTGAGGGTCAGGAGATCCAGGTGGTCGTCAAATCACTGGACTGGGAGAAGGAAAAATTCTCCTTTTCTCTCAAGGATACTCTGCCCGATCCGTGGGAACAGGCGGTTCTTGCTTTCCCTGAAGGGTCGTATGTCACCGGACGGATCGCCCGGTTGGTCAATTTCGGCGCCTTCGTCACCTTGGGCGAAGGGGTGGACGGACTTATCCCCATCTCCCGGCTGGGGGGGGGGAAGCGGATCAACCATCCACGTGATGTACTCAAGGAAGGGGAGACCCTGGAGGTCAAGGTTGAGAGTGTCGACCGCGACAGCCGGCGCATCTCCCTCTCCCCGGCGGCGGCCAGTCGCGCGGCGACTCAGGCGGAAGCGGAACTGGTGGACTTCAGGAAGATCGCGGCGGAAGGCGCGGTTCGCTCTCTGGGTTCTTTGGGTGATCTGATGAAGGCCCGGCTGAAACAGTCATAATACCGGCAACAATGCACGGAGAAAGATTTTGCACCACGGCAGGCTTTTTTTTCAGAATCTGATCCTCGGGATCATGCTGTTCACGCTTTCCGCCTGCACCAGCATGATCCCAAGGAAGGATATCCCCTATCCCCTCAGTAACGAAGGTTTTGGCGATCCGGTAAAGACGGTGACCATTCCGCTCCCCGTCATAGCTTCCAGTCCCAACGAAGGTATCACCGCCGGTGTTCTTACCGCATTCCTGTTGCACAATGTCAAGGACGAGGTGAGCACCCTTTTAACCCCCCAGGTCAACTGGAACAGGAATTTCGGGATCACCTCCACGCTTTACGGCGCCTTCTACCCCACTCCGGATCGTTACTGGGAGGCCAACCTTTCCCACTCCACCAAGGTGAACTTCGACTACGAGTTTCGTCTCCGGGACAAAAACTTCCTGAATACCAAGATCGAAACAAATGTCTGGCTCTACGGGTTCGATGATGGTTCCGCCCGCTTTTACGGCTTCGAGCACAGCAAGCGGCAGGACGAAACAAACTATGGCGACGTGGAATACGGCTTCACCCTTTCGGGAGGGTATGAACTGTTCAGGGGGGTCCAATTGATCCTGGGGGAACGTTTTCGCCATGTCTCCATCGGTCCGGGGGCGGTCACTGCTGTCCCCTTTATCCGCCAACAGTTCACCGAGAATCGTGTCCCGGGGATTAGCGGCTTTATCGCTCATGCCCAAAAACTTGCCTTGGTCTATAATACGCTGGATTCACCAACCGCGCCTACCAAAGGTCTGTATCTTCGGACCGGTGTGGAGGCAAGCGCCACGGCCCTTGGCAGTAGCGCCGATTACCGTCATTATGATGTGGAGGTAAAGGGGTATCTCCCTCTGGATGACGCCCGCTATATCACTGTGGGCCGGGTAGCCTGGAATCAGACGCTCAGTGGGACGGTGCCGTTTTTGGAACGAAGCATCCTGGGGGGAGAAAACTCCCTGCGGGGGTATGGACGCAATCGTTTCGTGGACAATACCTACCTCCTCTGTAACATCGAAGAGCGGATACGGCTGTTCAGGTGGGAAATATTTAATGTAACTGCCGACTGGGAGGTGGCGCCGTTCATGGATCTTGGCGCCATCACCAAGCAGTTGGATACCATCAGTGTCCGCGACTTTGAACTGAACCCCGGAATAGGCTTCCGGGCGACGGTGCGGCCAAACATCGTCGGTCGGGTGGACATTGGTTTCGGCAAGGAAGGTCCCGCGGTTTTCGTGGGGTTGGGGTACCCGTTTTAACCCCTGAAAACCCGGGTTCTATGTTCTACGTTAAAACCTGGAACCTGTTTTTCTCCCTGCCTCGTTCCCCTCCGTTCCAGTTCGCTGTCGATGGCGTTGAGCAGCTCGAATTTTTTCAGGGACCAGAGGGGGGCTACCAGATGGTCGCGCCCGCCGTCCCCGGTGAGCCGCTGGATGACGATATGGGGATGAAGCCGTTCCAGGTAATCGCAGACCACCTCCACGTAGTCGTCCCGCTCCATGGTCGCAACCTCCCCCCGTAGATAGTTCTCCTCAAGCACGGTTCCCTTCATGACATGGAGGAGATGCAGCTTCACCCCGTTTACCCCCAGTCGATTCAGCACCCCGGCTCCCTCCAGCATCTCCTCCCGGCTCTCCCCCGGCAGACCGAGCATGACATGGGCGCAGATCCGTAATCCAACTCCCTGCGCCCGCCGCACCGCATCCTCGAAGCTCTTGAAATCATGCCCTCGCCGGAGATATGCCAGGGATCGGTCCAGGTGGGACTGCATCCCCAGTTCCAGCCAGAACCAGCCATTACGGGCGTATTCTCCCAGCAGGTCAAGCACCTCCGGGGAAAGACAGTCAGGGCGGGTTCCGACGATGAGTCCTACCACGTCGGGGACGGCAAGAGCTTCGTCGTAGAACCGCCGCAACTTCTCCACCGGGGCATGAGTGTTGGAGTACGCCTGGAAATAGGCGATGAAGAGCTTCGCCTTGTATTTTCGGGTCATGATCTCCTTGCCGTGCTCCAACTGCTCCCGGATCGTTGCGCCAGGCAGGATACCGTGGGAGCCCGACCCCTGGCCGCCACAGTAGATACAGCCGCCGAACCCGACCGTGCCGTCACGGTTGGGGCAGCTGAAGCCGGCGTCCACGGAGATCCGCTGGACCCGACAATCGAATTCCCGTTTCAGCAGGTCGGAAAAGGCGTTATACCGTTTTGTTTCGCTGGGCACTGATTTACTCCTATCACCCGGCTAACTGGTGGCAAACAGCCCCGCCTCTTTGCGATTGTAGTGATGGAAAAATGAATGTAGGATGTCTCCAAATATAGTACATGCGGCGGTGATTTGATAGAAATTACGCTTCGCCCCTCCGAATAGCCTCGTATTCATATCCACTTGCATCGCATAAGGAAATTACATGGCAAAGGAAAAAGTCGTCAACGAAGAACCGTTGGAAAAACAGCTTTGGAAAGCCGCTGACAAGCTACGTAAAAATATTGACGCCGCCGAATACAAGCATATTGTGCAGGGTTTGATCTTTCTGAAATATATTTCCGATTCCTTCCAGGAGCATTTTGCCAAATTGCAGGCTGGAGACGGCGAATATGCAGGCGCGGACCCGGAGGATAAGGACGAATACAAGGCAGAAAACGTATTCTTTGTTCCTGCCGAGGCTCGCTGGTCGTTTTTGCAATCCCACGCCAAGCAACCTGATATCGGGACCTTTGTGGATGAGGCCATGGACGCCATTGAGAAAGAGAACCCCTCGCTGAAAGGTGTGTTGCCCAAGGTGTTTGCCCGACAAAACCTTGATCCGACGAGTCTTGGAGGGTTGATTGATCTGGTGGCCAATATTGCTCTGGGTGATGCCAAGGCCCGAAGCGCCGATGTGCTTGGACATGTGTTCGAGTATTTCCTGGGTGAATTCGCGTTGGCGGAGGGGAAACAGGGGGGGCAGTTTTACACGCCACGCAGCATCGTCGAGCTGTTGGTGAAAATGCTTGAGCCATATCAGGGAAGGGTCTTTGACCCCTGTTGCGGGTCCGGCGGCATGTTTGTTCAATCGGAAAAGTTCGTTGCCGAGCACCAGGGGCGCGTTAACGACATTTCCATTTACGGTCAGGAAAGCAACCAGACAACATGGCGGCTGGCGAAGATGAATCTGGCCATCCGGGGCATCGACAGTTCCCAGGTCAAATGGAACAACGAAGGCTCCTTTTTGAACGATGCCCACAAGGATCTCAAGGCTGACTACATCATTGCGAACCCGCCGTTTAACGTCAGCGATTGGAACGGCGAGTTATTACGTAAAGATGGCCGCTGGAAATATGGCGTGCCGCCGACAGGCAACGCCAACTTTGCCTGGTTGCAACACTTTATCTATCATCTTGCCCCCAGTGGACAAGCCGGTGTGGTGCTGTCAAAAGGCGCGCTCACCTCAAAAAGCAGCGGCGAGGGTGACATCCGCCGAGCCTTGATTGAAGACGGCAACCTGATCGACTGTATTGTCAATCTGCCGGCCAAGCTGTTTTTGAATACGCAGATCCCGGCCGCGTTATGGTTCATGAGTCGGGACCGGAACAACGGCAAATTTAGAAACCGCAGCGGCGAGATTCTGTTTGTGGATGCTCGCAATCTAGGACATCTCATCAACCGTCGCACCCGTGAACTATCCGATGAGGACATTAAACGGATTACCGATACTTACCATAATTGGCGTACCGTAGGGGCAAATAATCATTTGCCCCTACGGTATGTCGATATCCCCGGATTTTGCGCCTCAGTGCCGATTTCACGGGTCAAGGAACTGGATTATGTGCTGACTCCGGGGCGGTATGTCGGTCTCCCCGATGAAGACGATGACTTTAATTTCAAGGAGCGATTCGCTGAGCTGAAAGCCGAGTTTGAAGCACAGTTGCAGGAAGAGTCGGCCTTGAACATGGCCATAGCCGAAAACCTGGCAAAAGTGGATCTGTCATGAACCTGTTTGATCAGATACGGCAAGGCGAGAACAAAACGCTGGAACTGAAATCACAGCTTCCCCGACATGAGCAGATTGCTAAAACCGTTGTGGCTTTTGCCAATACCAGTGGCGGTAAACTGATAATCGGGGTGGACGATGACCGGGAACTTATGGGAGTGGACGAGGATGCGCTTTTTTCCCTTCAAGACCAGCTGACATCGATTATCTTTGACCGCTGCTATCCTGCCATACTGCCGGAAATTTATACCGCCAACCTGAATGGGAAGCTGCTACTGGTGGTTGAAGTATTCCGCGGCAATCTGCTCCCCTATTATCTGAAGGCGGAAGGTAAAAACAACGGCACCTATTTGCGTATCGGCGCCAGTAACCGTAAGGCGGATTTTGAACATATTCTTGAATTAGAGCGACAGAAACGAAATCAGAGCTATGATGAAGAACTCTGCCGGGAACAGGCGTTGGATCTTCTGGATTTGTCGCCGTTAAACGCTCGGTTTTCTGCCAAGGGAAAGCCGCTCACCGAAGAAAAGTTGAAGAACCTCAAGCTCATCCAGGAGGAACAGGGAACTTTTTATCCCACGCAGGGGCTCATGATTCTGCTTGGCCGGCACCCGCATGTTGTCACCAAATGCGCCCGCTTCAAGGGGACCGACATGAGCCTGTTTCTGGATCGCAAAGAGTACAGCGGGGAGCTGTTCAGTCAACTGGAGCAGGCGGAAGCGTTTATCAAAAATCACATAAATCTGCGTGGAGAAATCAAGGGGTTGCAACGGACCGATACGTATGAAATTCCAGAGGCGGCCTTGCGGGAAGCATTGATTAACGCCGTGATCCACCGTGATTACACCAACCAGGGGCGAGATATCAAAGTCGGCGTGTACGATGACATCGTTAACATCGTCTCCCCCGGTGGTTTTCCCCGCACTCTTACCGCGGAATCGCTGACAGAGGGTCGCTCGGAAATCCGTAACCGTGTGGTCGCCAGGGTTTTCAAGGAACTTGGTTTTATTGAGCAGTGGGGGAGCGGCATCCAGCGGATCAAAAATTCCTGCACGGCCCATGGGTTGATCGAGCCACAGGTTCGGGAACAGGGGGATTTTGTGGATGTAGAGTTTTATCGTCCGGTGGCGGTGGATATGATCGATAAAAAGCCCGATACTGTAGAGGTTGTACCGGATAATCGTCCTATTATCGGACGATTATCGGATGATTACCGGACGATTAGCCGCGAACCCGGACGATTTGCGGACGATTTACAGGGTCTTAACTCTGAAGAAATACAAATTCTCAATTATCTCCTCAGCAATGGCGAGATTTGTCGTAAAGATGTGAAAGGTTTGCTTGATTCAGGTAAATCAAAAGCCCATCTCTTTTTGAGTGCGTTGATGGAAAAAGGGTTGATTGAGCGCAAAGGGCAAGGGCGCGGCACCTATTACGTCCTCCTGAAAGCAAAACGAGGAGGGGGCGATGCGTGAGGGAGGGAGCATGATTTTAAGGAATGGTTCGCTTTTTGTCTTTTTTGGTTTTTCAATAAAGGTGTTGTCGAACATTCTGATTTAGGTTCTGGCGGAACTCGGATGCCAAGAACTAATTGGGAGATTCTTTCAAGTTATGAGATCCCAAAACCAAATCATAAAAGAATTGAAGAATTTGATGAGATTATCCAACCGGCAATCCAAAAAATAACAATTAATGTTTCCCAAATCCGCACCCTCGAAAAACTTCGGGACACCCTTCTACCTAAACTTGTGAGTGGTGAAATTAGGATGAGATTGTGATGTCGGGCATTGTAGGGGCAAATAATTATTTGCCCCTACGGTCGTGGTCGTGCCCCTGATACGGTCGTGCGAATATGGTCATCCCCTACGGTCGTGCCCCTGATATGGTCATGCAAACACGGTCGTGCATGCAATGCTGTGGTGCCTTTACGTTTATATCGTTGTCTTGACATGGTGAAATGAATTTATGAAATTCAATCCTGACATTCATCATCGCAAATCCATTCGTCTAAAAGGCTACGATTATTCGCAGGCCGGTTTATATTTTGTCACCATTTGCACACAAGAACGGTTGCCATTATTCGGAACAATCAAAGACGGGGATATGGCGCTCAATGATGCCGGAATCATGGCGGAAAAATGCTGGAGCGAGATACCGGAGCATTTTCCTCAGGTCTATCTTGATGGTTTCGTGGTAATGCCTAACCATATTCACGGCATTATCGAAATACGCAACACGGTAGGGGCAAATAATTATTTGCCCTTGCATGATGCACTCGCAAATTCTGTCATTGCGAGCGAAGCGAAGCAATCTAGTTTATTGCTAACATACTAAAACTACTGAGATTGCTTCGTCGCTTCGCTCCTCGCAATGACATCTTGAGGGAGAATTTGCGAGTGCATCTTGCATGGCACATCTAAAACGGTTGGATCAATTGTACGGGGATTTAAAATAGGAGTTACCAAGTGGTTTCGCGAACAAATGGATATTGATCAGGTTTGGCAACGCAACTATCATGAACACATTATCCGCGATGAAGAAAGTTATCTGAAAATCTCGGAATACATTAAATGCAATCCACAAAAATGGCGGGAAGATACCTACCATATTTAAATTGGCAACAAAGTGCTGTTGTAGGGGCAAAAGATTTTTTGCCCCTACCATTATGTAAATTGGCCGCACGATTTCCGTAGTAGGGGCAAATAATTATTTGCCCCCACAGACGACTAATGCAGGGAGAACCATCATAATGGAGCGCTTGACTGAAAATGCCATTGAAGCCTTTGCCATAAAGCTGTTTGAACGGCTCGGTTACTCCTACATCTATGCGCCGGAGATCGCCCCCGACAGCGAGCGACCCGAACGAAGCCGTTATGAAGAAGTACTGCTTGCCGAACGTTTGAGGATGGCGGTACGGCGTATCAACCCGTTAATTCCCTTGGCGGCGCAACACGACGCACTTAAAGAAGTCGAGCAGATCCATTCCCCGGAATTACTCGCCAATAACGAGAAGTTTCACCGTATGTTGACCGAAGGGGTTAAGGTGAGCTACCAGCAGGAGGGGAGTGATCGCGGTGATCTGGTCCGACTGATTGATTTTGCCAACCCGGAAAACAACGATTTTGTGGTGGCGAATCAATTCACCGTGATCGAAAACAATCAGAAAAAACGCCCCGACGTGATTCTGTTTGTAAACGGCATTCCGCTGGTGGTGATGGAACTCAAGAACGCCGCCGATGAAAATGCCACTATCAAGTCGGCCTGGCAACAGATTGAAACCTATAAGCAGGCCATACCCTGCCTGTTTACCTATAACGCTTTACTGATAATTTCCGATGGATTGGAGGCCAAAGCCGGTTCCCTGTCGGCTGGATTAAGCCGGTTTATGGCGTGGAAATCGGCGGACGGCAAGGCGGAAGCCTCCCATCTCGTGAGTCAACTGGAAACCTTGATCAACGGCATGCTGAACAAGGCGACGCTGCTGGATCTGATCCGTCATTTCGTGGTGTTCGAGAAAACCAAAAAAGAAGATCTGCAAACAGGAGTCATCAGTCTTAGCACGGTGAAGAAGGTTGCCGCTTATCATCAGTATTACGCCGTGAATGCGGCGGTGGCTTCGACCTTGCGTGCCGCCGCAGTTGGCGATGTGATGGTCGCGGCCGAGACGCCGGAAAGCTACGGCGTGCCCGGTGTGAGGACGCAACCTGTGGGCGACCAGAAAGCCGGGGTGGTCTGGCATACCCAGGGGAGCGGCAAATCGCTCACCATGGTTTTTTATACCGGTAAAATCGTGCTGGTTTTGGATAACCCGACGGTGCTGGTGATTACCGACCGTAATGACCTGGACGATCAATTGTTCGATACCTTTGCGGCTGCCACCCAACTGTTGCGACAGGAACCGAAACAGGCGGAGGATCGGCAACAGCTGAAAGCTCTGCTGAAAGTTGCCTCGGGCGGGGTGATCTTTACCACCATACAGAAGTTTCAACCCGATGACGGCAATGTGTATGAGGAGTTATCGCTTCGGCGCAATATCGTGGTCATCGCGGATGAGGCGCACCGGACCCAGTACGGCTTCAAGGCCAAAACCATCGATGAAAAGGATGCGGACGGCGAGGTGATTGGAAAAAAGGTCGTGTACGGTTTTGCCAAGTACCTGCGCGATGCCCTCCCCAATGCCACCTATCTGGGGTTCACCGGCACACCCATAGAAAAATCGGATGTGAACACCCCGGCGGTATTCGGTAATTATGTGGATGTCTACGACATTGCCCAGGCAGTGGAAGACGGCGCAACCGTTCGAATTTATTACGAAAGTCGGCTGGCAAAAGTCGCCCTTAGCGAGGAGGGGAAAAAACTGATCGCAGAGTTGGATGAAGATTTAGATGACGTAGGGGCGAATGATTATTCGCCCAATGATTATTCACCCCTACCCGAGACACAAAAAGCCAAGGCCAAATGGACCCAGATGGAAGCCCTGGTGGGGAGTGAAAACCGGATCAAGAACATCGCCCGGGATATGGTCGGCCATTTTGAAGCACGGCAAGAGGTGTTTGCCGGCAAGGCGATGATTGTCAGCATGTCCCGGCGCATTGCCGCGGAGCTGTATGATGAAATGATTACATTAAGGCCGGAATGGCATTCTGACCAGTTGAGCAAAGGGGCGATTAAGGTGGTGATGACCGCCGCTTCGTCCGATGGTCCTAAACTCGCTCAACATCATACCACCAAGCAGCAGCGCAAAGCCTTGGCCGAACGGATGAAAGATAGTGGTGACGAACTGAAGCTGGTAATCGTGCGGGACATGTGGCTGACCGGTTTTGACGCGCCTTGCTTGCATACGCTGTATATGGATAAGCCGTCACAGGGGCATAACCTGACCTGATTGCTACTCATCTGCGGCTTATGGTTCGACAAGCTCACCATGAACGGAAAATCGGCCAGTTGCAGAGCTGAAAACCGTTCGTCCTGAGCCTGTCGAAGGATGAACGGTTTTCAGCCGCAGATTAGTAGCAATCAG